>NZ_JBSGWY010000010.1:0-40095 GCF_053609145.1 Streptomyces sp. NPDC054961
GCCGCGCGCCCCCGCGCGGGGCGCGGCGCGCGCGCCCCGGCCGGGCGGGGGTCGCGGGCGCGCCCGGCCGCCCGCGGCCCCCCGGCGCGCCCCCCCCCCCCCCTTCGTGATGCTTCCCCGGGTCGACCCGGGTCCCTCAGGTCCTACGGCTGCTCCTACGGGTTCTCCGTGCCGCCGATGATCCCCGGCGGGATGTCGATCCCGCCGATCGGGTCGGTCGGGGCCCCGCCCGTGCCGCCGGCGGCCGTCTGCTGCCCGCCCGGCCGCCCGTCACCGGGCTTGCCGTTGCCGGGCTTCCCCGGCTTCCCGGGCTTGCTCGGGTTCGGGTTGGGGTTCGGCTTGCCGCCCGCGGCCGGGCTCGGGGTGTCGGGGATGTTCACCGTGCTGAAGCCCGGCGCCTCCCGGCCCGACAGCGCGCCCGAGACCGCCTGCTTCCAGATCGGGCCCGGCAGACCGCCGCCGAAGACCTTGTCGTAGTAGTGGCCGCCGATGGTGATGTTCTCCATCGACACCTGCTTGGTGCCGCCGGAGCCGACCCAGGTGGCGCCGGACATGTTCGGCGTGTAGCCGACGAACCAGGCGTTGTACCGGCTGTCGGTGGTACCGGTCTTGCCCGCGCTCTGCCGGTCGGTCAGACCGGCCTGCTGACCGGTACCCGAGTCGACCACGCCCAGCAGCAGCGTGTTGATGGTGTCGGCGGTCCGCTCGCTCATCGCGCGGTCGCACTTCGACTTCGGCACCGTCAGCGCCTTGCCGTGCGAGTCGGTGATGGACTCGATGGCGACCGGGGTGCAGTACGTGCCGCGGTTGGCGAAGGTGGCGTAGGCGTTGGCCATGGTCAGCGGGGACATGCCCTCGGTGCCGAGCGCGATGGCCGGGACCTCGGGGAGCTTGGTGCCGTTGGCCGGGATCACGCCGAGCTTGGAGGTCATCTCGGTGACGGGGCACAGGCCGATCTCGGAGATCATCTCCACGAAGTAGGTGTTGACCGACTTGGCCATCGCCTCCTTCATCCCGTACGGCCCGACCTCGGACTCGGTCTCGTTCTCCACCCGGTCCTTGGCGGTGTTGACCCAGGGCTTGTCGCCGCAGGTCTGCACCGGGCTCGGGTAGTCCATGTCGTACGGGGCGTTGTACATCTTGGTCGGCGGCAGCCCGCGCTCGATGGCGGACGCCGCGACGAAGGCCTTGAAGGTGGAACCGGTCGGGAAGCCGAAGTTCGAGCCGCCCATCTTCTTGTCCACCGAGAAGTTGATCTGGGTCTCGTTCTTGCCGAAGCCGTACGGCTTGGACTGCCCCATGGCGAGGACCCGCCCGGTGCCGGGCTGGACGAGGGTGACCGCGGTGGCGACCTTGTCGTCCTGGTCGACGTGGTCCTTGATGGACTCGTTGACCGACTCCTGCGACTGCGGGTCCAGGGTCGTGCGGACGGTGAGGCCGCCCTGGTTCCAGACCTTCGCCCGCTCCTCGCGCGTCTTGCCGAAGGCGGCGTCGTCGAGGAAGGAGTTGCGCACGTAGTCGCAGAAGAAGCCCGCGCCCTTGACGGCGGTGATACAGCCGTTCTTCGGCTTGACGACCTTCAGCTGGACCGGCTTCGCCTTCGCCTCGTCCGCCTCCGCCTGCGAGACGTCCTTTATGTCGGCCATGCGCTGGAGGACGACGTTGCGGCGCTTCATCGCCTCCTGCGAGTCGTTGACCGGGTCGAACCGGCTCGGCGACTGCACCACGCCCGCCAGCAGCGCCGACTCGTCCAGGGTCAGGTCCTTGGCCGGCTTGCTGAAGTACCGCTGGGCCGCGGATTCGATCCCGTACGCCTGCTGCCCGAAGTACGTGATGTTGAGGTAGTTCTCGAGGATCTTCTTCTTCCCGAGTTCCTCCTCGACCTGGATCGAGTACTTCAGCTCGCGGATCTTTCGCCCGAGGCTCTTCTCCTGGGCCTCGCGCACCTTCGTCTCGTCGTCGCCGGCCTCTTCGACGAAGACGTTCTTCACGTACTGCTGCGTCAGCGTCGAGGCGCCCTGCGCCGCGCCGCCCTCCTGCGCGTTGCGGTTGACCGCGCGCAGGATGCCCTTGAGGTCGACCGCGCCGTGCTCGTAGAACCGGGAGTCCTCGATCGCGACGATCGCCTTCTGCATGTACGGGGAGATCGCCGTGAGGGGGACCACCTGCCGGTCACGCGAATAGACCGTGGCGATCAGGCCACCCTCGGAGTCGAGAATCGTGGTGCGCTGACTCAGCGGCGGAGTCTTCAGATTGGCCGGGATCTCATCGAACCCTTCCACCGTGCCCTTGGCCGCGAGTCCCAGGGCGCCGGCGCCCGGGATCGCGATGCCCGCGAGCACGACTCCGGCGAGAACGGACACACCGAGGAACTTGGCGGCCTGCTGTGGCCCCGTGAGCCCGCCGCCCGAGCGCTTCTTTCCCATGGAGGGCAGCCTACGTTCTCATTCGCCGGACACGCGCGAATGCCTTGGCCTAAGCTGCCCTCAACTGTCACAGCAGTGCGATGGGACATCAACCCCTCGGCTTGTTTTTCACCCTTCCCGAATGGGGTGGACGCATGTCCGAATCCCGCCCCCTGTGATCGCGTGGAGCCGCCGATTTCACCCAGATCGCCGGAATGGTCGGGCATGTCGCGGGATCACTCCGTCGGGTGATCTGCCGCTTACCCATAGTCCGTTCGGACCATTCAAGATTGGGCCCGTCGGGGGTGTTGCGCCGTGCCCGCCTTCCGTAACGTCCTCAACTGGCAGCGGTGAATATGCCGCTACCGCCGTGGGGGAGCCTCGATTCGGGAGAGGACGGCGCCGGGATGGGCTGGGTTACCGACTGGAGTGCGCAGGCAGCCTGCCGCACTACCGATCCGGATGAACTGTTCGTTCAAGGAGCGGCACAGAACAGGGCCAAGGCGGTGTGCACCGGTTGTCCGGTGCGGACCGAATGCCTGGCCGACGCGCTCGACAATCGTGTCGAGTTCGGAGTGTGGGGCGGAATGACCGAGCGGGAACGACGTGCGCTGTTGCGCCGGCGTCCCACCGTCACCTCGTGGAGGCGACTGCTCGAGACCGCCCGTACGGAGTACGAGCGCAGCACAGGCATCCTCACCGTGGATGTCGACGGGGAGATCGGCGTCCCGTACGAGACCTACGCGGCGGCCGGGTAGATCACCCGCGCCGTCCCGCGTACGAAACCGGCCCCCGCACCTGGGGGTGGCGTACGGACGCTCACGCTCCGGCCGGAACCCCGGCCGCGAGTCGCTCTCCGATGGCCCGCAGCCCGGCGAGGTCGTGCACATCGCCGGGCAGGGCGGCCACTTCGCACACCGCCACTTCGGGGTGCAGCGAGGTGAAGCGGTCACGCGTGCGCTGTTCGCGCGCGATCACCTGCATGCGTTCCGCGTGCAGGCGCAGCAGCCCCGCCGTGATCTCGTCCACGTCGGTGTCGGGGTCGTGCCCCGTGCCGGCGTCCGTGACGCCGTCGGCGTCGCTGTCGGTGTCGGCGCCCGTGTCGGCGACCGGGTTTGGGTGGGAGGGGTCACGAAGTCCAGCTTTCCCGGACTCCTGATCGACAATGCCGCCCGCTTCAAGATTCTCCGCGGCGGCCAACGCCCGCTCCGCGGAGAGCTGGTCGGCGCCGCTGCCGTGCACCCGGTTCAGTACGAGACCGGCCAGCGGCATGTTCTCCGCCGCCAGCCGCTCCACGAAGTACGCCGCCTCGCGCACCGCGTCCGGCTCGGGCGCCGCGACCACGAGGAAGGCGGTGCCGGGAGCCTGGAGCAGCCGGAAGGTCGCGTCCGCGCGGGTGCGGAAGCCGCCGAACATGGTGTCCATGGCGGCCACGAAGGTCTGTACGTCCTTCAGCAGCGAGGCACCCATCAGTTTGCTGAGCGTGCCCGTCATCATCGACATGCCGACATTGAGGAACTTCATCCCCGCCCGGCCGCCCACCTTCGCCGGAGCCATCAGCACCCGGATGAACTTGCCGTCCAGGAAGGACCCCAGGCGCCCCGGCGCGTCGAGGAAGTCCAGTGCGGACCGGCTCGGCGGCGTGTCCACCACGATCAGGTCCCAGTCGTCCCGCGCCCGCAGCTGCCCCAGCTTCTCCATCGCCATGTACTCCTGCGTGCCCGCGAACCCGGCCGACAGGGACTGGTAGAAGGGGTTGGCGAGGATGGCCTGCGCCCGCTCCGGGTCCGAGTGACCTTCGACGATCTCGTCGAAGGTCCGCTTCATGTCGAGCATCATGGCGTGCAGCTCGCCGCCGCCGGGGCCCGTCACGTCCCGGACCCTGCGGGGGGTGTTGTCGAGCGAGTCGATCCCCATCGACTGCGCCAGCCGGCGCGCCGGGTCGATGGTCAGGACGACCACCTTGCGTCCCCGCTCGGCCGCCCGCACGCCGAGCGCCGCCGCGGTCGTGGTCTTGCCCACCCCGCCGGAGCCGCAGCAGACGATGATCCGGGTCTGCGGGTCGTCGAGCAGCGCGTCGATGCCCAGCCGGGGCGGCGTGTCCAGGCCGGTGCCGCCCTCGGGGCCCGTGCCCGCGCCGGTGCCCCTGCCGGTGTGCGCGCCCCTGCCCCTGGACCGGTCCGTGACGGGGGCCGTCCTCGTGGTGTCGCTCATGCCGATTCCCCTTCCCCGCCGACCTGCTCGCGCAGCTCCGCGGCGAGCCCGTAGAGCCCGGCCAGATCCATCCCCGCGCCGAGCAGGGGGAGTTCGTACGTCGGCACGCGCAGCTCCTCCAGAGCGGAGCGCTGGGCGCGCTCCAGCTCCACCCGGCTCGCGTGCTCCCCGGCCTGCGCGAGCAGCGGGTCCACCAGCCGTTCGGCCAGCCCCCCGCGCCGGGCCCCGCCGAGGCCCGCCCGGGACAGTGCCCTGGCCACCTCCGCGCGGTGCTCCCCGGCGGCGCCGCGCAGGGCGTCCCCGTCGAGGTGGTGCGGCCGGACCATGTTCACGACGACCCGGCCCACCGGCAGGCCCGCCTGCCGCAGTTCGGCGATCCCGTCGGCGGTCTCCTGGACGGGCATCTCCTCCAGCAGGGTGACCAGGTGGACGGCCGTCTCGGGGGACTTGAGCACCTTCATGACGGCCTGTGCCTGGTTGTGGATCGGCCCGAACCGGGCCAGACCCGCCACCTCGTCGTTGACGTTCAGGAAGCGGGTGATCCGCCCGGTCGGCGGAGCGTCCATGATCACGTGGTCGTAGACGAACCGTCCGGCCTTGTCCTTGCGCCGCACCGCCTCGCACGCCTTGCCGGTGAGCAGCACGTCACGCAGTCCCGGCGCGATGGTCGTCGCGAAGTCGATGGCGCCGAGCTTCTTGAGGGCGCGGCCGGCCGAGCCGAGCTTGTAGAACATCTGGAGGTAGTCGAGGAGCGCCCGCTCGGCGTCGATGGCGAGCGCGAACACCTCGCCGCCGCCCGAGGCCACGGCGATCTTGCGCTCCTCGTACGGGAGCGCCTCCGCGCCGAAGACCTGCGCGAGACCCTGCCTGCCCTCGACCTCCACCAGAAGAGTCCGCCTGCCCTCGCGTGCGAGGGCGAGCGCGAGTGCGGCGGCGACCGTGGTCTTGCCGGTGCCGCCCTTGCCGCTGACCACCTGGAGCCTGCTCACAGGGCACGAGCCTAATTCCTTCCGTGCGGTGGGGGTGGGGCCGGGGGGCCGGGGCGCGGCGCGGCAGGCACTACGCTCGCCCTCATGACCAAGAAGTTCGAATACGCGACCGTCCCGCTGCTGGTCCACGCCACCAAGCAGATCCTGGACACCTGGGGCGAGGACGGCTGGGAGCTCGTCCAGGTCGTACCCGGGCCGAACAACCCCGAGCAGCTCGTGGCGTACCTGAAGCGGGAGAAGTCGGCATGAGCGGCGTCGTCGACGCGAAGCTGGCCGAACTCGGCCTGATCCTCCCCGAGGTCGTCCCGCCGCTGGCCACGTACCAGCCGGCCGTGCGGTCGGGCGCGTACGTGTTCACCGCGGGCCAGCTCCCGATGATCAAGGGCAGCCTGCCGGTCACCGGCAAGGTCGGCGCGGAGGTCTCGCCGGAGCAGGCCAAGGAGCTGGCGGCCACCTGCGCGCTCAACGCGCTGGCCGCGGTGAAGTCCGTGATCGGTGACCTCGACAAGATCGCGCGTGTCGTGAAGGTCGTCGGCTTCGTGGCTTCGGCCCCCGACTTCACCGGGCAGCCGGGCGTGCTGAACGGCGCGAGCGAGCTGCTGGGCGCGGTCCTCGGCGACCGCGGCGTCCACGCGCGCAGCGCGGTCGGCGTGGCGGTCCTCCCGCTGGACGCCCCGGTCGAGATCGAGATCCAGGTGGAGATCCTTCCCTCCTGACGGGCCTTCGCGCCCCTCGCACCACCAGGCCCCGGCGGGCCCCCCGGACTCCGTCCGTCGGCCCGCCGGGGCCTTCTTGCGGGGCCGGCCGGGCCCGCTGGCAGGGCTGCCGGGCCCATCCGGCGGGGCCTGCGCCCACCTTTCTGCGCACCCGCCGGCGGGGACGGGCGACGCGGCCGCGTGCCTGGTGGGAGGCCCGGGCCTCGAACATCGAGCCGGATGGCCGTAGCATCCCGCCATGCCGAATGCCGAGCACGGACAGCAGCCCCCCTCCGCCGGAGGCCAGTGGTACCCCCCGGAGTGGCCCGACCGCATCCGCGCGCTCGCCGCCGGCACCCTCACGCCGACCGCCCCCAAACGCGCCGCCACCGTCATGCTCCTCCGCGACAGCGCCGGCGGCAGCGACGGCGGCAGCGACAGCCGCACCGGCCCCACCGGCCCCACCGTCCACATGCTCCGCCGCCGCGCCTCCATGGCCTTCGCCGGAGGCGCGTACGCCTACCCCGGCGGCGGGGTCGACCCGCGCGACGAGGACCACCGCATCGGCTGGGCCGGCCCGAGCCGCGCCGAGTGGGCCCGGAGGATGGGCACGGACCCGGCCACCGCCCAGGCCATCGTCTGCGGAGCCGTCCGCGAGACCTTCGAGGAGGCCGGGGTCCTGCTCGCCGGCGAGTCCGCGGACACCGTGGTCGGCGACACCACCGGCGAGGACTGGGAGGCCGCCCGCGCGGCCCTCGTGGCCCGCGAGCTGTCCTTCGCCGAGTTCCTCGAGCGCCGCGGCCTCGTCCTGCGCTCCGACCTGCTCGGCGCGTGGGCCCGCTGGATCACCCCGGAGTTCGAGCCGCGCCGCTACGACACCTGGTTCTTCGTCGCGGCCCTCCCCGAGGGCCAGCGCACCCGCAACGCCTCCACCGAGGCCGACCGGACGGTGTGGATCCGCCCCGCGGACGCCGCCGCGGGCTACGACAAGGGCGAGCTGCTGATGATGCCGCCGACCATCACCACCCTGCGCTCCCTGGAGCCCTTCGCGAGCGCCGCGGCCGCGCTCGCCGCCGCTCCCGCGCAGGATCTCTCCCCCGTCCTCGCCCGCGCCGCCTTCGAAGGCGACGAGCTCGTGCTGAGCTGGCCGGGCCACGACGAGTTCACCAAGAGGGTCCGCCTCGCGACCCGCGGAGGAGCCCCCGAATGACCGACGCCGACGCCCTGCCCGGCCAGCCCCGCGGAATGGTCGTCTCCGGGCCCGCCACCGCGCGCGCGGTCAACATCCTGGCGCCCAACGCCTCCGCGATGACCCTCGACGGCACCAACACCTGGCTCGTCTCCGAGCCGGGCTCGGACCTGGCCGTCGTCATCGATCCCGGCCCGCTGGACGACGTACACCTGCGCGCGGTCGTCGCCACCGCCGAACAGGCGGGCAAGCGGGTCGCGCTGACCCTGCTCACCCACGGCCACCCCGACCACGCGGAGGGCGCCGTCCGCTTCTCCGAGCTGACCGGCAGCAAGGTCCGCGCCCTCGACCCCGCCCTGCGCCTCGGCGACGAGGGACTGGGCGCCGGGGACGTGATCCGCACCGGCGGCCTCGAACTGCGGGTGGTCCCGACCCCCGGCCACACCGCCGATTCGCTCTGCTTCCACCTGCCGGCCGACCGCGCGGTCCTGACCGGCGACACGGTCCTCGGGCGCGGCACCACCCTCGTGGCGCACCCCGACGGGCGTCTCGGCGACTACCTGGACTCCTTGCGCCGGCTCCGCTCCCTGACGGTCGACGACGGGGTCCACACGGTGCTCCCGGGCCACGGGCCGGTCCTGGACGACGCCCAGGGCGCCGTGGAGTTCTACCTCGCCCACCGCGCCCACCGCCTGGCCCAGATCGAGACGGCGTTCGAGAGCGGCTTCGTCACCCCGGAGGCCGTCGTCGCGCACGTCTACGCGGACGTGGACCGCTCGCTGTGGCCGGCCGCGGAATGGTCCGTGCGGGCACAGCTGGAGTATCTTCAAGATCACGGACTGATCCCTGGGGGCCCCGAGTGAACACGCTGTTCCTGCTGCTCGCGCTGCTCGGGACCGCGACCTGGATCACCTCGACGGTGGTCCTGCGGATGAAGGCCCTGGAGCGGCGGGCGGACGGGCTGGAGCGTCGCCTCGGGCTGGTCCTGGACCACTTCGGCATCGAGGAGCCGGAGCCGGCCGGGCTGGAGGGCGTGCGGGCCCTGGCCTCCGAGGGACGGACGGTCGAGGCCATCAAGGCCTACCGGGAGGCCACGGGCGCGGGCCTGCTGGAGGCCAAGCGGGCGGTGGAGGCCCTCTAGTGCCGCGTCAGGCGACGTTCGCCCCCTCGCGCTAGCTCCGGGGCGTCTTCGTCCCGTGCCGGGCCGTGTACTCGTCCGCGAGCCAGGGCCCGAGGTCCTCGACGTACGCGCGCAGGACGGCCGGGTCCGCCACCGGGTCGAGCGCGGCGGCCGCCGCGGCCCGCATCTGCGCCGCGCGCTCGGGGTAGTACTGCCCGAAGACCTCCGCGGACTCCACGAGATCGCTGGTCCAGCCCTCCCACCTCGGCATGACCAGGGTGAAGCCGGTCCGCACCAGGTGCCGGGAGAAGGCACGGCACAGCTTCCGGCGCTCCTCGGGCGTGGCCGCCGCCCCGGTCCGGGCCCGCATCATGGGCAGGAGGTCCGCCAGGTCCCCGTTGGTCTCGCGGGCGAGCAGGCCGTCCGGGCGGTAGCGGGGCAGGTGCTCGGCCAGGTCGGCGCCGAGCAGCGGCGTGCACAGGCAGGCGAGGAACCAGCCCAGGTCGTGCCGTTCCCGGTCGCTCAGCAGCCGGTCCTTGCCGTACAGCAGGATGCCGACCCCGTCGATCTGCGGGAAGTCCTCGTCGATCCCGCGGCCGAGCACCTCGGCGGTGTCGCGGTCCTCGTCGGTGGGCTCGTGGTGCAGGGCGAGCAGCAGGTCCAGGTCGGAGCGCCCGGGACGGGCGGTGCCGCGCGGCAGGGACCCGTACACGTACGCGCTGTGCAGCCGGCTCCCGTACGCCTCGCCGGTCCGCTCCCGTGCGGCGGCCACGACCCCCTTGAACTGCGCCTGCACCCGCCCGAGCGATCCCTCGCGCTCGAAGTAGCCGTACGCGTCCAGCCCTCTGTGCTCCATGCCCCCCACTGTGCCTCCACTCCGGCCGCCACCCCACGGACGGACCGCCTGCCTCCGGACGGACCGCCGGTCTCCGGACGGACCGCCGGTCTCCGGACGGACCGCCTGCCCGTCCGGCGCCGCCTCCCGCGCACGCGAAAGGGCCCCGCCCGACCGGGCAGGACCCTCCACACGGACGACCGGCGTCAGCGCGAACGCTTCGCCAGCCGCTCGACGTCCAGCAGGATCACCGCACGCGCCTCCAGCCGGAGCCACCCGCGTCCCGCGAAGTCGGCCAGGGCCTTGTTCACGGTCTCGCGCGACGCGCCGACGAGCTGCGCCAGCTCTTCCTGCGTGAGGTCGTGCACGACGTGGATGCCTTCCTCGGACTGCACGCCGAAGCGGCGCGACAGGTCCAGGAGGGCGCGGGCGACGCGGCCCGGGACGTCGGAGAAGACCAGGTCGGACATCTGGTCGTTGGTCTTGCGCAGGCGCCGTGCCACCGCGCGCAGCAGCGCGGTCGCGACCTCGGGCCGGGCGTTGAGCCACGGCTGCAGGTCGCCGTGGCCGAGGCCGAGCAGCTTGACCTCGGTCAGGGCGGTGGCGGTGGCGGTGCGCGGGCCCGGGTCGAAGAGCGACAGCTCGCCGATCAGCTCGCCGGGGCCGAGGACGGCCAGCATGTTCTCGCGGCCGTCGGGGGAGGTGCGGTGCAGCTTCACCTTGCCCTCGGTCACGACATACAGCCGGTCACCGGGGTCGCCCTCGTGGAACAGGGCATCACCGCGTGCGAGGGTCACCTCGCCCATGGAGGCGCGGAGCTCCGCGGCCTGCTCGTCATCGAGCGCCGCGAAGAGCGGGGCACGCCGCAGTACGTCGTCCACGAGTCTCTCTCCTATGTCGACCAGCCAGGGGATCGCTCCCCCATTTTGCCGGACGGCTCAAACAGTGCGATCAATCACGTTCATCACAAGGATGCCGGACGGACGGGTGTGCTGTGCGGCGAGGGAGCTATCGGGGCGGTGTTACCTGAGGTCCGGGGTGGGTGTCGGTGCGGGCTCCCGAGGCCGCAGCGGGTCCAACAGGCCGGTGGGAGCACAGGCCAAGGGGTTCGGAGGAGTGACGGACCCGGGAAATTCCGCCGTGGGCGAACAGCCCCAGTCTTAGGTCCTCCGGGCGCGGTCCGCCCCTCTTCAGGGCAAAGTTTCGGCCAAGAAACCCGTGATCGACCCGAGGTCCCGTCCGGCCACGGGCGGCGGGCCGTCCGGCGTAGCCTTCGGGGATGGCAGAGATCAAGGTCAAGAAGGCCGGGGCGGCCGGGCCCGAGAGTCGCCTGGCGATGGTGCGGCGGGCGCGCAGGATCAACCGCGAGCTGGCGGAGGTCTACCCGTACGCCCATCCGGAGCTCGACTTCCGCAACCCCTTCGAGCTGCTGGTCGCCACCGTCCTGTCCGCGCAGACCACCGACCTGCGCGTGAACCAGACGACCCCGGCCCTCTTCGCCGCCTATCCCACCCCCGAGGACATGGCCGCGGCCGCCCCCGAGGCGCTGGAGGAGATCATCCGGCCGACCGGGTTCTTCCGGGCCAAGGCCAAGTCCCTCCTCGGCCTCTCGCAGGCGCTGCGCGACAACTTCGGCGGCGAGGTCCCGGGCCGGATCGAGGACCTGGTGACGCTTCCCGGCGTCGGCCGCAAGACGGCCAACGTCGTCCTCGGCAACGCGTTCGGGGTGCCGGGCATCACGGTCGACACGCACTTCGGCCGGCTGGTGCGGCGCTGGAAGTGGACCGCGCAGGAGGACCCCGAGAAGGTCGAGGCGGAAATCTGCGCGATCTTCCCGAAGAGCGAGTGGACGATGCTCTCGCACCGTGTCGTCTTCCACGGCCGCCGGATCTGCCACGCGCGCCGGCCCGCGTGCGGCGCCTGCCCGATCGCTCCGCTCTGCCCGGCCTACGGGGAGGGCGAAACCGACCCCGAGAAGGCGGCGAAGCTGCTGAAGTACGAGAAGGGCGGCCGGCCCGGACAGCGTCTGAGCCCGCCGCCGGACTACCCGGGCCTCCCGGCCCTGCCGCTGGGCGCCGGCCCCGCCGCGTCCTGAGCGGGGTCCGCGGAGGAACCAATCCGGCCCGGGGCGGCGTTGTCCCGGTGGCGGCGACGAGCACGGAGCAGGGGTGCCTATGACGCGCGGTACGCGGGACGAGAGCGTGACGGAGACGGCCACGCCGCCCAAGCAGGGCCACGGCCAGGGCGCGCGCCCCGGCGCGGGGAGCATCGACCTCTCCGTCCAGGGCCTGCCCGGCTGGCTGGATCCCGTCGTCGAGGCGGCGCGGACGGTCCGGCCGACCCAGCTCAGCCGGTTCCTGCCGCCCGAGGACGGCGGCGGCCGCCAGTCCGCCGTGCTGATCCTCTTCGGCGAGGGTCCGCGCGGCCCCGAGCTGCTCCTCATGGAGCGCGCCGGCACCCTGCGTTCGCACCCCGGCCAGCCCTCCTTCCCCGGTGGCGCCCTCGACCCCGAGGACGGCGACCCGCACACCACCGGCCCCTTGCGCGCCGCCCTGCGCGAGGCCGAGGAGGAGACCGGCCTCGACCCGGCCGGGGTCCAGCTCTTCGGCGTGCTGCCGCGCCTCTACATCCCGGTCAGCGGGTTCGTCGTGAGCCCGGTGCTGGGCTGGTGGCGGGCCCCCAGCCCGGTCGGCGTCGTCGACCCGGCCGAGACCGCCCGCGTCTTCACGGTGCCCGTGGCCGATCTCACGGACCCGCGGCACCGTGTCACCGTCGTCCACCCGGGCGGGTTCCAGGGCCCGGCCTTCACCGTCGAATCGGCTCTGGTCTGGGGTTTTACCGCGGGAGTGATCGACCGCATCCTGCATTTCGCGGGCTGGGAGCTCCCGTGGGACCGGTCTCGGCAGGTCCCGCTCGACTGGAGCGCATGAGACGGTGACCCACGTGAACGTGCTGGACATCCTGTTGCTGCTCGCCGCCGTATGGTTCGCGATCGTCGGCTACCGCCAAGGCTTCGTCGTCGGCATCCTGTCGGTGATCGGCTTCCTCGGCGGTGGTCTCGCCGCCGTGTCCCTGCTGCCCCTGGTCTGGGATCAGGTGACCGACAACGGCACCCAGGTGTCCACCACGGTCGTCGTCATCGCCGTGGTCGTGATCATCATCTGTGCCTCGGTCGGGCAGGCGTTCACCACGCACCTGGGCAGCAAACTCCGGCGCCAGATCACCTGGTCCCCGGCCCGCGCGCTCGACGCGACGGGCGGCGCCCTGGTGAACGTGGTGGCGATGCTCCTGGTCGCCTGGCTGATCGGGTCCGCGCTCGCCGGTACGTCACTCCCCACGCTGGGCAAGGAAGTGCGCAACTCCAAGGTGCTCCTCGGGGTCTCGCGGGTGCTGCCGGCGCAGGCGGACACCTGGTTCTCGGACTTCAGCACCACCCTCGCCCGCAACGGGTTCCCGCAGGTCTTCAGCCCGTTCTCCAACGAGCCCATCACCGAGGTCAGGGCTCCCGACCCGCTGCTCGAGCACACCCCCGTGACCGAGGACGCCAAGCGCTCGATCGTGAAGGTCGTCGGCACCGCGCCCGCGTGCAGCAAGGTGCTGGAGGGCACCGGCTTCGTCTTCGCGCCGGGCAAGGTGATGACCAACGCGCACGTCGTCGGCGGGGTGGGCGAGCCCACCGTGCAGGTCGGAGGGGAGGGCAAGCTCTACGACGGCAAGGTCGTGCTCTACGACTGGGAGCGCGACATCGCCGTCCTGGACGTGCCCAAGCTGAAGGCGCCCGCGCTGGAGTTCACCGACAAGGACGCGGCGAGCGGCAGCGACGCGATCGTCGCCGGCTTCCCGGAGAACGGCGGGTACGACGTCCGCGCGGCGCGCGTCCGCGGCCGGATCAACGCCAACGGTCCGGACATCTACCACCGGGGCACCGTGCGCCGTGACGTTTACTCGCTGTACGCGACGGTCCGGCAGGGCAACTCCGGCGGCCCGCTGCTGACGCCCGACGGCAAGGTGTACGGGGTCGTCTTCGCCAAGTCCCTCGACGACCCCAACACCGGTTATGCCCTGACGGCGGACGAGATCCGCGACGACATCAGGATCGGGAAGACGGCGGACCAGCGGGTCGACAGCCAGGGCTGCGCCCTCTAGGCCCCCCTGGGCTCTCCGGCCCAGGGCCTGCGCCGCCGGGCCGCCTACGTGCGCTGGTGCCGCAGCCGGGCGGAGACCCAGCGGGCCCGGCGGCGCAGGATGTGCGGAATCCCGAGTCGGAGGTCGTGGCCTTCGCGGCCGTGCCCCCTGTGCGTGCCCGGCGTGACCGTCGAGCGGCGTTCGTGTGCGGTGTCACCGTAGTCGTGCGTCCAGCTCATACTCCGAGCTGTGCCCGGGGCCCAAGGTCGGTAATCGCCCTGGAGGCGGCCAATTGGCCTATGCGCCAGGCAATTGAATGCTTGTCATATGGGCCACTGGCTCACCCGGGCTGCCTCGGGCGTGCCTTGGGGGTGCGGCCGGTGCGGATCCCGGTGTGCTCCCGGTGCGCCGCCGCCGCGCGGCAGGGCGCGCCGACGCCCTCGCCGCGGCCCACCGCTTCACCGGTCGGGTTCGGGGTCCTTGAGCCAGTTGACCAGTTCGGTCGAGAAGGCCACCGGGTCCTCCTCGTGCGGGAAGTGCCCCAGCCCGTCGAACAGCCGCCAGCGGTACGGGGCTTCGACGTACTCACCGGAACCCGCCGCGCTCCGCGTCCGCATCACCGGATCGAGCGAGCCGTGCAGGTGCAGTGTCGGCACCCGCACCGGCCGCTTCATGCGCCGGTTGAACTGGAGCCCGTCGGGCCGGGCCATGGACCGCACCATCCAGCGGTACGGCTCGACCGAGCAGTGCGCGGTGGACGGGATGCACATGGCCCGCCGGTACACGTCGACGTCGTTCTCGTCGGGCAGCCGGGGCCCGGACCAGTCCCGGATCAACTCGCCGACGAGTGCCCCGTCGTCGGCGACGAGCTGCCGCTCGGGCACGAACGGCCGCTGGAAGCCCCAGATGTGCGAGCTGGCCCTGGTCTGCCCGAAGTCGGACAGCATGGCCGAGCGCCAGCGGCGCGGGTGCGGCATGGAGGACACCACGAGCCGGCGCACCAGCTTGGGCCGCATCACGGCCGCCGTCCAGGCGAGATACCCGCCCAGGTCGTGCCCCACGAGGGCCGCGTCCGGCTCGCCGAGGGACCGTACGACCCCGGTGATGTCGAGCGCCAGGTTGGCCGGGTCGTAGCCGCGCGGGGTGCGGTCGCTGCCGCCCACCCCGCGCAGGTCCATCGCGACGGCCCGGTACCCGGCGTCGGCGAGAGCGGTCAGCTGGTGCCGCCACGTCCACCAGAACTGCGGGAACCCGTGCAGCAGCAGCACCAGCGGGCCGTCACCGAGTTCGGCGACGTGGAAGCGCGCCCCGTTGGCCGCGACGTCCCGGTGGGTCACCTCTCGCCCGCCGGGGAGGCCGATCCGTACCGCCGAGGCGGCGGTGGGAGGCGTACCGGGCGTGCCGGAGGCGCCGGACGTACCGGAATCCGGGGAGGGCGCTGTCATGAAGACGAGCGTGCCACACCCACGGCCTTGTCACTGACCGGCCGCTCGTGCGGCTTGACCGTCCCGACGACCGCGGCGGTCTGCTTGAGCGAGGCGATGGTCTTCTCCGGCGGCTTGACCTTCTTGAACTTGCTCACGGCGATCAGCGCGAGCAGGCCCGCGAGCAGCAGGAACGCCACGCCGACGATCAGGAACGACCAGGCGAGCCCGAGCCCGAGGTTGTGGATCCCGTACGCCGCGGCGAAGCTGAGCACCGGGAGGGCGAAGAGGGCGAACACCCCTGCGATGCTGATCGCGGTACCACCGATGGCCGCCCGCCTGACGTCCTGACGGATCTCCGCCTTCGCGAGGGCGATCTCGTCGTGCACCAGGGCGGACATCTCGGCGGTGGCCGAGGCGACCAGCTGGCCGAGTGTGCGCTCGGCTCCTGGAGCCCCTTGGTCCACTGCGCTCATCGCTCTCTCCCTCTGTCGTCCGTCGGTGACGGCTGTGTCCTCCGTCAGGTCAGATCATGCCGGACGGCCGCCGTCGGCGCTGGACCCGCCCGCGGCTTCCGCGGCGCCGGCCGCGGTCGCTTCGGCCTTGCGCAGGTGCTCCGCGGCCTTGGCCTCGTAGATCTTCGCCATCCGCAGGTGGTAGTCCGGCTTGTCCTGTTCGTAGATGTCCGGGATGCCGTCGAGGTCATCGTCGCGGTCCTCTTCCGCGATGAGCGCCCGGTACTTGCGGTTGCGCATCTTGAGGAGGATGCCGGCGAGGACGGCGGCGATGAGCGAGCCGATCAGAACGGCCGCCTTCACCTCGTCGGTGAGGACGGGGTCGTCGGCGAAGGCGAGTTCGCCGATCAGGAGCGAGACGGTGAAGCCGATGCCGGCGAGCGAGGCGACGGCGAAGACGTCCGGCCAGGCGAGGTCGTCGTTCAGCTCGGCCTTGGTGAAGCGGGCGGCCAGCCAGGTGCCGCCGAAGATGCCGACCGTCTTGCCGACGACGAGGCCGAGGACCACGCCGAGGGTCTCGGGCCGGGTGAAGACCTGGCCGATGGACTGGTAGGTGAGGGCCACGCCGGCCGAGAAGAGGGCGAAGAGCGGAACGGCGAGACCGGCCGAGACGGGCCGCACCAGGTGCTCGATGTGCTCGCCGGGGGACTGCTGCTCGCCCTCGACGCGGTGGCAGCGCAGCATGAGGCCCATGGCCACGCCCGCGATGGTGGAGTGGACGCCGCTGTTGTACATCAGGCCCCAGATCACGAGGGCGAGCGGGATGTAGATGTACCAGCCGTGGACGTTCAGGCGGAGCAGGAACCAGAAGAGGACCAGGCCCGCGAAGGCCCCGCCGAGCGCCAGGAAGTTGATGTCGCTGGTGAAGAACACCGCGATGATCATGATGGCGAACAGGTCGTCGACCACGGCCAGGGTCAGCAGGAACGCGCGCAGCGCGGACGGCAGCGAGGTGCCGAGGACGGCGAGGACGGCGAGCGCGAAGGCGATGTCGGTGGCGGTCGGGACCGCCCAGCCGTCCGTCGAGCCGTTGCCGAGCACGTTGACCAGGACGTAGACCAGCGCGGGCACGGCCATGCCGCAGACGGCGGCGATCACCGGGAGGGCGGCGGCCCTGGCGTCGCGCAGGTCACCCGCGACGAGCTCGCGCTTGAGCTCGATGCCGGCGACGAAGAAGAAGATGGCCAGCAGGCCGTCGGCCGCCCAGTGCTGGAGGGACAGGTCCAGGCCGAGGGAGGCGGGTCCGATGTGGAAGGAGCGGACGCTCTCGTAGCTGCCCGCGATGGCGGGGACGTTGGCCCAGACGAGGGCGGCGATCGCGGCCGTGAGGAGCAGCACGCCGCCCACCGTCTCGGCGCGCAGCGCGTCGGCCACGAAGCGGCGCTCGGGCAGCGACAGGAGGCCGAGGAACTTGCGGCGGGGCTGGTCGGTGGGGCTGGGCGCGGCCACGGGGGGCACCTCCGGGGTGGGTTGGACGGCATGGCGAAGCACGTTGCCGACCAGACTTCCCGGCGCACCCTGTGGAGTCATACTTTTACGTTTCTCGCACTTTACAGGGCGCACGCAGGGGTATATCCGGCGATCATCACTTTAAGTGCGGAAGGGACATCCGGCGCGGTGCGCCGGATGCCCCTCATGGCCCTGTCGTACCCGCCGTACCCGCCGTACGGGGGCGGACGGGTCGCGCGGGGACGGACGTGCGTGCCGTCCCGGGACCTCAGTCCTCGCTGCCGGCCGCCGGCAGCTTGCTCTGGATCAGGTCCATGACCGAGGAGTCCGCGAGGGTGGTGACGTCGCCGACGGCGCGGTTCTCGGCCACGTCGCGCAGCAGACGGCGCATGATCTTGCCCGAGCGGGTCTTCGGCAGCTCCTGCACCGGCAGGATCCGCTTCGGCTTGGCGATCGGGCCGAGCGTCGAGCCCACGTGGTTGCGCAGCTCCGCGACCAGGGTGTCCGTCTCCGAGGCGCTGCCGCGCAGGATGACGAAGGCCACGATGGCCTGGCCGGTGGTCGCGTCGTTCGCTCCGACGACCGCCGCCTCGGCGACCGCGGGGTGCGAGACGAGCGCGGACTCGACCTCGGTGGTCGAGATGTTGTGGCCGGAGACCAGCATCACGTCGTCCACCCGGCCGAGCAGCCAGATGTCGCCGTCGTCGTCCTTCTTGGCGCCGTCGCCGGCGAAGTACTTGCCCGGGAAGCGGGACCAGTAGGTGTCGATGAACCGCTGGTCGTCGCCCCAGATGGTGCGCAGCATCGAGGGCCACGGCTCGGTGAGGACCAGGTAGCCGCCGCCGCCGTCGGGGACCTCGTTGCCCTCGTCGTCCACGACGGTGGCGCCGATCCCGGGCAGCGCGCGCTGGGCCGAGCCCGGCTTGGTCGCGGTGACGCCGGGCAGCGGGGAGATCATCATGGCGCCGGTCTCGGTCTGCCACCACGTGTCGACGATCGGACAGCGGTCACCGCCGATGTTCTTGCGGTACCAGATCCAGGCTTCGGGGTTGATCGGCTCGCCGACCGAGCCCAGGACGCGAAGGCTCGACAGGTCGAACTTCGCGGGGATGTCGTCGCCCCACTTCATGAACGTGCGGATCGCGGTGGGCGCGGTGTAGAGGATGGTGACGCCGTACTTCTGCACGACCTCCCAGAAGCGGCCCTGGTGCGGGGTGTCCGGCGTGCCCTCGTACATCACCTGGGTGGCGCCGTTGGCGAGCGGCCCGTAGACGATGTAGGAGTGCCCGGTGACCCAGCCGATGTCGGCGGTGCACCAGTAGACGTCGCTCTCCGGCTTCAGGTCGAACACCGCGTGGTGGGTGTACGAGGCCTGCGTGAGGTAGCCGCCGGAGGTGTGCAGGATGCCCTTGGGCTTACCCGTGGTCCCCGAGGTGTAGAGGATGAACAGCGGGTGCTCGGCGTCGAAGGCGCGCGGCGCGTGCTCGGCGCTCTGCCGCTCGACGATCTCGTGCCACCAGACGTCGCGGCCCTCGGTGAAGGCGGTGTCCTGGCCGGTGCGGCGCACCACGAGGACGTGCTCGACCTGCGGGCACTTGGCGACGGCCTCGTCGATGGCCGGCTTCAGGGCCGAAGGCTTGCCGCGGCGGTAGCCGCCGTCGGAGGTGATGACCAGCTTGGCGTCGGCGTCCTGGATGCGGGAGGCCACGGCGTCGGCCGAGAAGCCGCCGAAGACGACGGAGTGCGCGGCGCCGACGCGGGCGCACGCGAGCATCGCGACGACCGCCTCGGGGATCATCGGCAGGTAGACGGCGACCCGGTCGCCGGCCTCCACGCCCAGCTCGGTCAGGGCGTTCGCGGCCTTGGAGACCTCGTCCTTGAGCTCGGCGTAGGTGATCGAGCGGCTGTCGCCGGGCTCACCCTCGAAGTGGATGGCCACGCGGTCGCCGTTGCCGGCCTCGACGTGACGGTCCACGCAGTTGTACGCGACGTTCAGCTTGCCGTCCGCGAACCACTTCGCGAAGGGCGGATTGCTCCAGTCGAGCGTCTCGGTGGGCTCGGTGTCCCAGCTCAGCCGCCGTGCCTGCTCGGCCCAGAAGCCCAGCCGGTCCGCGTCGGCCTGTGCGTACGCAGCCCCTGTCACATTGGCAGCGGCGGCCAGGTCGGCAGGAGGAGCGAATCGGCGCTCCTCCTTCAACAGGTTGGCCAGGCTTTCGTTGCTCACGACATCTCCCTTTCCCAGGGTGTCCGTTGTGTCCCCGGGCATAGCTCATCAGTCAATGGCCCAGGTGACAAGGGGTTGCCGGAAATTGGTGTAGACCTATTACCCGGCGGCTGGGCCCACGCACGAGTGGCCCCTTCCCGCTGCAGGGTGCGGAAAGGGGCCACCCGGTGGCACGGATACGGGAGGGTATCGGTTCACGCGCGCCCGGCCGGCCCGGGAGCGCGGACGGGCGGGGGTGATGGCCGGATCGGGACCGTCACCCCCGCCCGGGCGGGGGCCCGCCCGAGCGGAGGCCTGCCCGGCGACGGCCATGACCCGGCAGGAGGGCGTCAGCCGCGCAGCGCGCCCGCGCCGACGGTGTCGAAGACCCGGCAGTCGAAGAAGTCCTCCCCGTCCGACAGCAGGTACGCCTGTGCCTCGCCGACGTGGAAGTACATCCCGTGCAGCTCCAGCGTGCCCTCGGCCAGCCGCCGGGCCACCGACTCGTGGGCCCGGAGGTGCTCCAGCTGTTGCACCACGTTGGTCAGGCACAGCTGCTCCACGGCGTCCGCCGGCAGCCTGCCCGAGATGCGGGCCCAGGCGTGATGGCGGCTGGCCATCCGCTCCAGGCTCGGCAGCCCGTGCCGCAGCCACCGCCGCAGCGGGGTCATCGGCGTCCCGGGCGAGGAGTTGAGCAGCGCCTGCATGGCTCCGCAGCCCGAATGCCCGCAGACGGTGATGCTGTCGACCTGGAGGACGTCCACCGCGTACTCGATGGCCGCCGCGACCGAGTCGTCCGTGGACTCCGCGCCCGGCAGGGGGACGAGATTGCCCACGTTGCGCACGGTGAAGAGGTCTCCGGGGCCGCTCGCCGTGATCATGCTGGTCACCAGGCGGGAGTCCGCGCAGGTGAGGAACAGCTGGGAGGGCCGCTGCCCCTCGCGGGCCAGCCGGGCCAGCTCGTCCCGGACGTGCGGGGCGGTGTCCCGCTGGAAGGCGCTGATCCCGTTGGCCAGTTGGCCGGCGCCGCGGCGGCGGGCCGGCGGGTCCGGGACGGCGGGCGCGGAGGGCGACACCGCGCCCGTGAGCGCTCCCGCCGCTCCTGCCGCTCCTGCGGCGCCTGCCGTTTCCGATGCTTCCGGCGACTGCGAGGACGCGGGAGCCGTGTGGGGGGCCACGGCGCGGTGGTCGCAGTGGTTCTGCCACGGCGTCCAGGGCCGGCAGCAGTGGTGGTCACCGCGCTGCCCGTCCCGGTGTTCCCGCTGCGGCTGTTCGGCCCGCCGGGCCTGTTCGGCTTCGGCGATCCTGGCTCCCGAGCGGCCGGTGATCTCCAGCGAGCCCCCGTGGGCCAGGTGGGACTCCTGCCAGTCCTGGAGCGTCTCGTAGGCGGCGTGGTCGATGAACGAGCCGTCGAGCTCGATGACCGCGTGCCCGGCGTGCGGGATCTGGTTCAGCACCCGGCTCAGCCGCGGTACCGCGAGGAAGGTCAACTGCCCGCGTGCCCAGACCCGGTGGACCCCGCTGTCGAGCCGTTCGATGGTGATCCGGGTCCGGGCGAGACGGTGCAGGGCCAGTGCGACGGCCACCGCGATGCCGATGGCGACGCCTTCCAGTACCCCGCCGAGCACCACGGCCGCGATGGTCGTCGCGTAGACCGGGATCTCCCCGTGCCGGGTGACCGTCCGCAGATGCGTGGCGCTCACCATCTGGATGCCGACCGCCATCACCAGGGCGGCCAGCGCGGCGAGCGGGATCAGGTCCAGTGCGGGGACGAGCAGTCCGGCCGCGAGCAGCACCCAGAGCCCGTGCAGCATGGTCGACCGGCGGCTGACGGCGCCGGACTTGACGTTCGCCATGCTGCGCACGGCGCCTCCCGCGACGGGAAGCCCGCCGAGTGCGCCGGAGACGATGTTCGCCGCGCCCTGGCCGCGCAGTTCGCGATTGAAGTCGGCCCGCGCGGGACGCCCGCCCGTGCCGCGCTCGGCGGCGATCAGCTTGTCGGTGGCGACCGCCGAGAGCAGCGACTCCACGCTGCCGACCAAGGTGACGGTCAGTACGGCCGCCAGGATGCCGAGGACCGGCCCGTCGGGCAGTTCGGGCAGCGCGTGGCTGCGCCAGGACGGCAGGTCCACGCGGGGCAGGGTGAGCCCGGTGAGGGCGGCGAAGGCCGTGGCCACGGCGACGGCCGCCAGCGCTGCCGGCACCTTGCGCAGAGCTCCGCCCACCCGGCCCGGCAGCCGCGGCCAGCAGAGCAGGACCGTCAGCGTGAGCACGCTGACCCCGAGTGCGGCGGGGTGCAGATGGGCCAACTGGGCCGGAAGCCCGCGGACATTGGCCGGCGCGGAGCTCTGCGGGGTGCCGCCGAGCACGATGTGCAGCTGGGCGAGCGCGATCGTCACGCCGACTCCGGCGAGCATGCCGTGGACGATCGCCGGGCTCACCACCAGCGCGGACCGGGCGGTCCGCAGGGCGGCGAGGGCGAGCTGGCAGCAGCCGGCGAGCACCGTGATGGCGCACGTGGTGCGCCACCCGTAGTGCTGGATCAACTCGGCGGTGACGACCGTGAGTCCGGTCGCGGGACCGCTCACCTGGAGCGGGACCCCGCCGAGCCGCCCGGCCACGATCCCGCCGGCCGCCGCGGCGACGAGCCCGGCCTGGAGGGGGGCGCCCGTGGCCAGGGCGATGCCGAGGGACAGCGGCAGGGCGATCAGGAAGACGGCGATGGAGGCGGAGAGGTCGGCGGGGAGGGCGCGGCGGTCGCTGCGGAGGTCTTCGGCGGTGGGGGGAGGGGCGATGGCTTTCATGGGTCCCGTCTCCTCGGGGGAGGGATGAAGCGGCGGGAGTCTCAACACTCGGTAAATGAACGGTAATGGAGAGTAAAGAGCTGTGGGGGGTAATGCGGGCAAATGGCCTAGGAATTAGCGCTCACGAGTGATTGGGCAGGTAGTCCGGCTTGTCACACTTTCCTAAAAACGGACCGCATGGGACGTTGCGGCGCGGAAGTCCTGCGATGGAACTGCGAGGGAAGAGGTGGGCGGATGACTGCCACCACGAAGAAGGCGGCCACGAAGAAGATCGCCGGCGGTCTGGTCGCCACGGCGCTGGTCCTGGGAGTGGCCGGGTGCAGCACCTCGGAGCCCGCCGGCGCCCCGGCCACCGGAGGCAGGGCGGCCACGAAGGGCGCCGGCGCCCCGGAGGCCCCGGCTCCCGGCAGCGTCAACCGGCCCATCGGCGACGGCTCGACCGCCTACACCGGCCTGCAGCCGAACGTGCGGAAGGCGGAGAAGCTGAAGCCCGGCGAAAAGCCGCCGCAGTTCGTCGTCTATTCCTGGGACGGGGCGGGCGAGGACAGCCAGAAGCTCTTCTCGCATTTCCGCGAGGTCGGCAAGAAGTACAACGCCCGCATGACGTACTTCCTCAGCGGCGTGTACATGCTCCCGGAGGAGAAGCGTTCCCTCTACACCGCGCCCCAGCACGCCTCGGGCCGCTCCGACATCGGCTTCGGCGACCCCCAGGGCATCAAGGACACCGCCACCCAGGTCCGCGCGGCCTGGCTGGAGGGCAATGAGATCGGCACCCACTTCAACGGCCACTTCTGCGGCCCCGACGGCGGGGTCGGCACCTGGTCCGTCGAGGAGTGGAAGAGCGAGATCAACCAGGCGAAGTCGTTCGTCAAGAACTGGAAGACCAACTCGCCCGCCCTCAAGAGCATGCAGCCCCTCCCGTTCGACTACGACAAGGAGATGATCGGGGCCCGCACCCCCTGCCTCGAGGGCCAGAAGAACTTCATGCTGGCCGCGAAGGACATGGGCTTCCGGTACGACTCCAGCGGCATCAGCAAGCAGATCTGGCCGAAGAAGACGGACGGCCTCTGGGACATCCCGCTGCAGTTGGTACCCATGCCGGGCCGCGCCTTCGAGACGCTCAGCATGGATTACAACTACCTCGTGAACCAGTCCGGCACGACCACCCAGGGCGACCCCTCGCAGCACGCCTACTGGGGCGAGCAGATGCGCGACGGCCTGCTCAAGGCCTTCGAGCGGACCTACCGGGGCAATCGTGCGCCGCTGATCATCGGCAACCACTTCGAGTCCTGGAACGGCGGCACCTACATGCACGCCGTCGAGGACTCCATCAAGACCATGTGCACGCAGAAGGAGGTCCGCTGCGTCCCGTTCCGCGAGCTGGCGGACTGGCTGGACGCACAGGACCCGAAGGCCCTGGAGTGGATGCGCGGCCTCGACGTCGGCGAGGCGCCGAAGGAGGGCTGGACCAAGTTCCTGACGGCGGGGCCGCCGGCGAAGCCGGCCGCCCCCGCCGGGGTCAAGCCGGCTGCGGAGCCGGCCGAAGCGAGTCAGAGCGAGGACTGAGCGGCCCGCCGCCCGGGTGCTCCCGCAGGACGAATCCGGGGTCGACCTGCTGCGCCAGGTCGGCCCCGGTCTTCGCGTTGCCCCAGCTCTCCGCGTTGCGCAGGTGGAAGTGGACCATCTGCTCCGTGTACCGGGCCCAGTCGCGCCGCGCGTAGGAGTCGTCGGCCGCGTCCTGAAGGGACTGCAGGGCCAGCCGGTTCGTGGCCTCCAGCAGCTCGAAGGCCGCCGGCCGGCCCTTCTCCATCGCGCGGACCCAGTCCGAGTGCCCGACGGTGACCAGCAGGTCCTCGCCGGCCTCGTCCTGGAGGAACTCGATGTCCTCCGGACCCTGCACCTTGTTGCCCACGACCTTGAGCGTGATCCCGAAGTCCCGCGCGTACTCCTTGTACTGGCGGTACACGGAGACGCCCTTGCGGGTCGGCTCGGCGACCAGGAAGGTCACGTCGAAGCGGGTGAACATGCCGGAGGCGAAGGAGTCCGACCCGGCGGTCATGTCGACCACCACGTACTCGTCCGGGCCGTCGGCCAGGTGGTTGAGGCAGAGCTCGACCGCGCCGACCTTGGAGTGGTAACAGGCCACTCCCAGATCGGACTCGGTGAACGGACCCGTGGCCATCAGCCGTACGGGGTCGCCGTCGAGCAGCAGCGTGCGCGCGCAGGCCTGGTAGACCGGGTTGTCCTCGTTCACGCGCAGCAGTCGCGAGCCCGCGCCGGGCGGGGTGGTCTTGATCATCGTGTCTGCGGACGCGATGCGCGGATTGGATCCCCGCAGGTAGTCCTTGATGAGCGGCAGGTGCGCGCCCAGTGCGGGCAGTGCGGCCGCTTCGTCCTCGCTGAGCCCGAGCGCGGCGCCCAGGTGCTGGTTGATGTCGGCGTCCACCGCGACGACGGGAGCTTCATTGGCGGCGAGGTGGCGGATGAAAAGGGAGGACAGCGTGGTCTTCCCGCTGCCGCCCTTCCCCACGAAAGCGATCTTCATGTTCACCAAGCGTAGTGGGTAGGTGGCTGTGTGTGGCGTGAGCGAGTGAAGAAGACCACTCCAAGGAGGGGTCGGTGCTATGGGGGAGCAGTGCGTAGGCTCCCTACTTATGAGTAGCGCTTCTGCTTCCGCCGCCTCCGACCCGCTCGCCCCGCTGGGCGCGCTCCCGGGCGTCGCCGAGTCCGTGGATTCCGTACGCAAGGCCGTGGACCGGGTCTACGGCCACCGCATCATGCGCCGCCGGGCCGCGGAGATCACCTCGGAGGCCGCCCTGCGCGGTGCGCGCGGCAGCGCGGCGCTGTCCGGGGCCGACTGGGCGCTGGAGGAGGTGCGCCGGCGGAGCGACTTCGGCGCGGAGGCCGAGGCGCGCACGGTGGGCGCCGCCCTGCGGCTGACGGCGGAGGCGGGCCAGCTGCTGAGCATCTGGCGCCAGTCGCCGCTGCGGGTCCTGGCGCGGCTGCACCTGGTGGCGTCGGGCTCCACCGCCGACGGCGACGCGGTCGGCCGCCCGCGGCTGGCGGGCGAACCGGTCGACGAGCCCCTGGTCGACCTGCCCCTGCCGGACGCGCAGGAGGTGGCGGGGCGGCTGGACGGACTCTCCCGGCTGATCATCGCGGGCGGCTCCGCTCCGGCACTGATCACGGGCGCGGTCGTCCACGGCGAACTGCTCGCCCTGCGGCCCTTCGGCTCGTACAACGGCCTGGTGGCGCGGGCGGCGGAACGGATCGTGCTGATCAACAGCGGCCTGGACCCGAAGGCGATCTGCCCGGCGGAGGCCGGGCACGCCGAACAGGGGCGGGCGGCCTACCTGGAGGCCTTCCAGGGCTACGTCTCCGGGACTCCGGACGGAATGGCGGCCTGGATCGCGCACTGCGGGCGCGCGATCGAACTCGGAGTCCGCGAATCGACGGCGGTGTGCGAGGCGCTCCAGCGCGGCGCCGCCTGAGCGGCCGCTCCTGAGCAGTCGCTCCCGAGCGGCGGCAGGTCCCCGGTGAGGGGCTCGCCGGGCGGGAAGTCTCCAGGCATGGGTTGCGGCGACACCGTGTTGCTCTGGTGTCGCCGCTGGCACTTACGCCCAGGTACCAAGCGTCCTCGATGAATGCCCATCAGGTCGGGAGCTTTGCCCGTCACCTGGTGCGGCTGGCCCGTAATCGACGGGTCGACGTCGCGTGGGTGCTCGGCGTTCGTGCTTCGGTCCGTGGGCCTTACTGCGTTTTAAAGATGATCCTCTCGGATGTTCTTTGGTCTCGCGGGCCGTTGACTCCTTTGTACTCCGCTTCGGAGCGGAGCGGAACCCCTGGCCATATTTCTTTGCTTTTCGGTGCGTCCTGGGGCTTATCGGACACCCGTAACGCCGCAGGTCCGGGGTGGTCGGGACACCCTCCGGCCGAGCGCCGGAGGGCGTCGACGGCGGGTTTCGGAGGGTGTCGCGGAGGGCCGGGACGGAGCCGGGACGGAGCCGGGACGGAGCCGGGTCAGGCCGAGGCGGCCGCCGCGAGGGCTCGCCGACGGCTCGCGTACCAGACGAGTCCGGCGGTGGCCGCGGCCGCTCCCACCGCCGCCGCGGCGACCAGCGCCGGGCGGGCGGGCATCGACAGCCCCGGCAGCCGCTGCTTCAGCCGTACGGGCCGGTTGAACACCAGCACGGGCCACCCGCGCGCCGAGGCCTCGCGCCGCAGCGCGCGGTCGGGGTTGACCGCGTGCGGGTGCCCGACCGCCTCGAGCATCGGGACGTCGGTGGCCGAGTCGCTGTACGCGTAGCAGCGCGCGAGGTCGTACCCCTCGGACTCCGCGAGCTCGCGTACGGCCTCGGCCTTGGTCGGTCCGTAGGCGTAGTACTCGATCTCGCCCGTGAAGCAGCCGTCGTCGCCGACGACCATCCGCGTGGCGACGACGCGGTCGGCACCCAGCATCTCGCCGATGGGCTCGACCACTTCGGCGCCGGAGGTGGACACGATCACCACGTCGCGGCCCGCGGTGTGGTGGGCCTCGATGAGGGACGCGGCCTCGTCGTAGATCAGCGGGTCGATGAGGTCGTGCAGGGTCTCGGCGACGATCTCCCGGACCTGTTGCACGTTCCACCCCTTGCAGAGGGCGGACAGGTACTCCCGCATCCGTTCCATCTGGTCGTGGTCGGCGCCGCCGGCCAGGTAGATGAACTGGGTGTAGGCGGTGCGCAGCACGGCCCGTCGGTTGATCAGGCCGCCCTGGTAGAAGGACTTGCTGAACGTCAGAGTGCTCGACTTCGCAATGACCGTCTTGTCCAGGTCGAAGAAGGCGGCGGTACGGGGCGCGGAGTGCGGCAAGGGCTGGTTTTCCACGCCCCGAGCATATGCGCCCACCATTCGGCGTAAAGTGCGGCGCGTGGGTTTGCCTGAGAAGCCTCTCGGGTACACCATGGAAGTCACGGATCGTTCGCGACCGTGCTAACCCGGTCTGGCTCCTCCCCCCCCGAGTCGGACCGTGGGGACGACCCCCGCTCTCCCCCCCGGCGGGGGTCGTCGCATGTCCGGACGCGGTTTGCGTCCCTGCCTTCGACCCGAAGTGATCACTCCTCAGGCTCCCTTCCTCTTCCGGAGCCCGCGTGGCGAAGGCCCTCACCCTCTTGAACTCGTCACGGTGCGTAGTCGTTCCGGCGCGCTCCGGAACTCACCTGTTGGGGTGAGCGAGTTATTCACAGGGCCGGTTGTCCACAGTTTTTGAGCAAGATCCACTTCTTTTCCCTGATCGCGGCACGGTGATTCCGGCCGCGAAGTCCGCGGCGTTGGATATGCGGTGGAGAAGGAGGCGGAGATCGTGGCTGGAACGAAGTCGTGTGAACTCCGGGATCTGGTGGTTACGGGCGGGGACTGGCTGGATCCCGGTGCCGGCGGGCCCCCGCCGGGCGGTGGGCGGCCGCTGATCATCACCGAGGACCCCCTGCTCCTCGACGATCTCCTGCGGTTGTGCGCCGCCGCGGGAGCCGAGCCGCATGTGCGGCACGCGGTGCCCGAGCAAAGCGGAGCGGGTGATGACCGGAGTGGCGCGAGCGCCGCGGGCGTCGGCTGGGAGTCCGCGCCGCTCGTCCTGGTCGGCGACGACGCCGCCCGCAGGGCCCGCGGAGCACCCAGGCGGGACGGGGTCTTCCTCATCGGCCGGGACCTGGACGACCCCCACGTGTGGCAGCGGGCACTGGAGATCGGCGCCGAGGAGGTGCTGACGCTCCCCGACGCCGAGAGCCGGCTCGTCGACCGCATCGCCGACGTGGTGGAAGGGGCGGGCCGGCCCGCCCTCACGGTCGGGGTGATCGGCGGCAGCGGCGGCGCCGGAGCCTCCACCCTCGCCTGCGCCCTGGCCCTGCGTGCCGCCCGAGCCGGGGAGCGGACCGTCCTCATCGACGCGGACCCCCTCGGCGGCGGCCTGGACGTCCTGCTCGGGGGAGAAGCCGCGGAAGGGCTGCGCTGGCCCGACTTCGCGGCCTCACGGGGACGGGTAGCCGCCGGAGCCCTCGCGGATTCCCTGCCCGAACTGCACGCCCTGCGCGTGCTCAGCTGGGACCGCGGCGACCGGATCGTGGTGCCGCCCGCCGCGATGCGCTCGGTGGTGGCCGCCGCGCGCCGACGGGGCGGGGTGGTCGTGGTGGACCTCCCCCGCCGGATCGACGAAGCCGTGGCCGAAGTCCTCGCGCAGCTCGACCTGGTGCTGATGGTGGTGTCCGGCGAACTGCGGGCGGTGGCCGCGGCCGGCCGGGTGGCGGCCGGCGTCCGGATGGCCGCGCGGGACGTCCGCGTGGTCGTACGGGGCCGCGTGCCCGGCGGGCTCGATGCGGAGGCCGTCGCCGGACTGCTGGGGGCGCCGCTGGCCGGAGAGGTGCCCGTCGAGGTGGGACTCCCCGGGCGGGTGGCCGAGGGGGAGCCGCCGGGATCGCACGGGCGGGGCGCGCTCGCCCGCTTCTGCGACGGCTTCTGGCAGCGTGTGCTCGGCTCCGCCCAGGGGGTGACGGCATGAGCGCGGTACTGCTCGACGCGGTGCGCCGACGGCTCGCCGAGAGCGGCGCGGAACCCACCCCGGCGCGCGTGGCGGCGGTGCTGCGGGCCCAGGGCAGGCTGCTGGGCGATTCGGAAGTGCTCGGCGTGGCCGCCGAGTTGCGCTCCGAACTGGTCGGCGCGGGCCCACTGGAGCCACTGCTCGCCGATCCGGAGGTCACCGACGTCCTGGTGGCGGCCCCCGACCGGGTATGGGTGGACCGCGGTGGCGGCCTGGAGCTCACCGGGGTGACCTTCGAGAACGCCGAGGCCGTGCGCAGGCTCGCCCAACGGCTCGCGGCCGTGGCGGGACGGCGCCTGGACGACGCCCGGCCCTGGGTGGACGCCCGGATGCCCGACGGCACCCGGCTGCACGCCGTGCTCCCGCCCGTCGCCGTCGGATCGGCCTGCCTGTCCCTGCGGGTGGTGCGGCCGCGCGCCTTCACGCTCGAGGAACTGGTGGCGGCCGGGACACTGCCGCCCGGCGGGCAGGGGCTGCTGCGCGACATGGTCGAGGCCCGGCTCTCTTTCCTCGTCTCCGGCGGCACGGGTACCGGCAAGACCACCTTGCTCAGCGCGCTGCTGGGACTGGTCGGCCCCGGCGAGCGGATCGTGCTCGCCGAGGATTCGGCCGAGCTCCGGCCCGACCATCCGCACGTGGTGCGGCTGGAGACCCGCCCGGCCAACCAGGAGGGCACCGGCCTGGTCACCCTGGCCGACCTGGTCCGTCAGGCGCTGCGGATGAGGCCCGACCGGCTCGTCGTCGGCGAGGTCCGGGGCGCCGAGGTGGCCGACCTGCTGGCCGCGCTCAACACGGGCCACGAAGGCGGCTGCGGGACCGTCCACGCGAATGCCGCCGCCCACGTACCGGCCCGGCTGGAGGCCCTCGGGACGGCCGCCGGGCTCGACCGGGCCGCCCTGCACAGCCAGCTGGCCGCCGCGCTGACCCTGGTGCTGCACCTCGTACGGGACCGGGCCGGACGGCGCAGGGTCGCCGAGGTGCACGTGCTGGAGCGGGATCCCGCCGGGCTCGTGGTCACCGTGCCCGCGCTGCGCTGGGCCGTGCGGGGCTTCGTGCGGGAGCGGGGCTGGGAGCGGCTGCGCCCGCTGCTCGGAGGTGCCCGGTGAGCGCCGCGGCCGCGCTGCCGGTGACGGTGACGGTGCCGGGGTTCGCCGGGGTGCTGTGCGCCGGGGCGGCCGCCTGGGCGCTGGCCGGGGGCGACCGGGTGTCCCGCCGGGCCAAGGCGGTACTGGCGGGGGCGGGACCGGTGGTGCCGGGCGGGCCGGTGCGCTGGGAGCGGCTGGTCATGGCCGTCCGGTTACGGGCCGCGCGCGGCCCGGAGCTGGCCTGCCTGGGCGCCGGGGCGGTGCTGGCGCTGCTGGGCGGGTCGGTGATCCCGCTGCTGGCCGGGGCGGCGGCGCTGCCCTTGGTGCGCCGGTGGCTGCGGGCCAGGGAGCGGGCACGGGCCCGGTCGGCGCGGGCCGCCGAGGTGGTGGCCCTCTGCGGCGCGGTGGTGGGCGAGCTGCGGTCCGGCGCGCAGCCGGGCCAGGCGCTGACCGCGGCGATGCGCCGGACGGTGTCGGGTCCCGGCGGGCCGGGAGCCGCCGAGGCCGGGGTCCTGGCCGCGGCGGCCTTCGGCGGCGACGTGCCCGGTGCGCTGCGCCAGGCGGCGCGGGAGCCGGGAGCGGAAGGGCTGGCCGCGATGGCCGCCTGCTGGCGGGTCTCGGTGGACGGCGGAGCGGGGCTGGCCGCCGGACTGGACCGGCTGGAGGGGGCGTTGCGGGCCGAGCGGGACCGGGAGGAGTCGCTGCGCGCCCAGTTGGCCGGGGCGAGATCGACGACGACGGTCCTGGCCTTGCTGCCGGTGGCCGGTCTGTCGATCGGCACCGGGCTGGGGGCCGACCCGCTGCGGGTGCTGCTGCACACGCCGGTCGGGTGGGGCTGCCTGCTGGCGGGCGGGCTGTTGGAGGCGCTGGGGCTGCTGTGGTGCCGACGGATCGTCCGGGCCGGGGAGCGGTGATGGACGGCTTGGCGGTCCACAGGCTGGGGACGGCCCTGTGTCTCACGGCGGCGGCCCTGTGCACGGTCTCCGCGGCGGCGGCGCGGATCCGGGAGCGAACGGCCCGGCGCAGGCTCAGGCTCCTGCTCGCGCCGCGGGCCGCACGCCGAAGGCCGCCGCGGGGCGGCCCCCGGCTACGGCGTGCGGTGGCGGCCTGGGCCCCCGCGGCCGGGGCCCTGGCGGCGGCCTGGGTGCTGATCGGCGGGCTCGCGGGTGTCGCGGCCGGATGCGCGGCGGCCTTCGGAGTCCGGCGGTGGACGGGCCGGAACCGGCCGCCGTCCGGGGGCGCGGTGGCGGTGGATCCGAAGGAGGTGGAGCGTCAGCTGCCCTTCGCCGCCGATCTGCTGGCCGCGTGCCTGGCGGCCGGAGCCGGACCGGTGGACGCCGCCGAGGTGGTGGGGGAGGCGCTGGGCGGCCCGGTCGGCGAGCGGCTCGCGACGGCCGGAGCGGAGCTGCGGCTCGGGGGTGAACCGGGCGACGCGTGGGGGAGCTTGGCGCGGATACCGGGAGCCCGCGCGCTCGCCGAATGCCTGGAGCGCTCCGCGCGGACGGGGGCGCCCGCGTCCGAACCGGTCTCCCGGCTCGCGGCGGCCCTTCGGGCGGACCGGGCGCGGGAGGCGGGAGCCCGTGCGCAGCGGGCCGCGGTTCTCGTCACGGCGCCGGTGGGGCTGTGCTTTCTCCCCGCATTTCTTGCGATGGGAGTGGCTCCCGTGGTGATCGGTATGGCTTCCGGTCTCCTGTCGGGCACCTGAAATGAGCATCTGAAATCACCATCTGAGATCACGTCAAGAAGTCGAACCAACGGGAGGTTGCCATGAGGATCATCTGGTTTCGTGTGCGCGCGGTGCTGAAGGGGCGTGGGGGCGATGCGGGAATGTCGACCTCGGAATACGCCATGGGCACGATCGCAGCCTGTGCATTCGCGGCCGTTCTGTACAAGGTGGTGACGAGCGAAGTGGTCTCGACGGCACTTCAGTCGACCATCGGGAAGGCGCTCGATGCGCCGTTCTGACCGGGGATATGTGACGGCGGAGGCGGCCTTGGTGATTCCGGCGCTGGTGTTGTTCGCGGCGCTCCTGGTGTGGGCGCTGATGGCGGCCGCCGGGCAGATCCGGTGCGTGGACGCCGCTCGGGCCGGTGCCCGTGCGGCGGCCCGGTCGGAGCCGCCGGGCTCGGCGGTGGCGGCGGCGCAGGCGGCCGCCCCGCCCGGCGCCCGGGTGGAGCTCACGCGGACGGGAGACCTGTGGCGGGTCCTCGTGTCGGCCCCCGCCCCGGGCCCGGCCGCCCTCCCGGTCCGCCTCACCGCGCGGGCGGCCGCCTTGGCGGAGGACTCCGTGGGACCGCCGCCATGACGGGGGAGCGGGACCCGGCCCCGGCCCCGGTCCGGTACCGGGTCCGGGATCCCCTCCGGGGCCGGGGCCGAGGCAGGGATCCCTTCCGGGGTCGGGGCCCGGTCGGGGTTCAAGGCCGGGGCAGGGGCCCGGTCGGGGTTCAAGGCCGGGATAGCGGCCCGGTCGGGGTTCAAGGCCGGGATAGCGGCCCGGTCGGGGGTCAAGGCCGGGACCGGGGATCGGCGACCGTGTGGGCGGTGGTGGTGGCGACCGCGCTGGTGGCGGTCTTCGGCGGGGTGCTGCTGCTGGGGCAGGCGGTCGTGGCCCGCCACCGCGCCGCGGCCGCAGCGGACCTGGCGGCCCTCGCGGCGGCGGCGACCTGGGCCCACGGGCCGGAGGCCGCCTGTGCCGCCGCCGTACGGGTGGCGGCGGCGCAGGGCGCGCGGGTCACCGGATGCGTGCTGTCAGGCGAGGTCGCCGAGGTCCGGGCCCGTGCTCCGACGGGCCGCTTCGCGCCGGAACTCCGCTCCCGAGCGGGCCCGCCGCTTGCTCGGGAGCCCGGCCGAGGCGACGGCGCCCCCGGCGACGGCGGCCCAGGCGACGGCGGTGGCGGACCCGCGGTCAGGGAGCGGGGGCTTCTTCCAGGAGGCGGGTGAGGAGGCGGATGGCGCCGCGTTTGTGGAGGGGGTCGTTGCCGTTGCCGCACTTCGGGGACTGGATGCAGGACGGGCAGCCGGCCTCGCACTCGCAGGCGGCGATCGCGTCGCGGGTCGCCGTCAGCCAGGCGTGAGCCGTGTGGAAGGCACGCTCCGCGAACCCGGCGCCGCCCGGGTGGCCGTCGTAGACGAAGACCGTCGGGAGGAGGGTGTCGGGATGCAGCGGGACGGAGACCCCGCCGATGTCCCAGCGGTCGCAGGTGGCGAAGAGCGGGAGCAGGCCGATGGAGGCGTGTTCGGCGGCGTGCAGGGCGCCGCCGAGGATCTCCGGGTTGATCCGGGCCTCGTCGAGCTGGTCCTCGGTGACCGTCCACCACACGGCCCGGGTGCGCAGGGTGCGGGGCGGCAGGTCCAGTTTCGCCTCGCCGAGCACCTCGCCGGTGATCAGTTTGCGGCGCAGGTAGGAAACGACCTGGTGGGTGACTTCCACGGAGCCGAAACAGAGCCGCCCCCGGCCCCAGGCGACCTCCGTCTCGGTCTCCAGGACGGAGATCGCGGTCGTGTCGCGGGCGGTCGTGGAGAACGGCGGGTTCGCCTCCTCGACGAGGGCGACCGAATCCTCCAGGTCCAGGCGCTTCACGAGGTACGTGCGGCCCTGGTGGAGGTGGACGGCCCCGTCGTGGACGGCCGTGTGGGAGGCGGCCTCGTCGACCGTCCCCAGCAGCCGGCCGGTGGAGGACTCGACGATCTGGACCGGGCGGCCGCCGTCGCCCCGGATGTCGGTGAGGTCCGAGGCCCGCTCGCGGCGGGTCCAGTGCCAGGCCGTGGCCCGCCGGCGCAGCAGCTTCGCCGCTTCCAGCTGGGGCAGGAGCTCGCGCGCCGCCGGGCCGAAGAGGACGAGGTCGGCCTCGGTCAGGGGCAGCTCCGCCGCGGCCGCGCACAGGTGCGGGGCCAGGACGTACGGGTTGTCGGGATCGAGGACCGTCGCCTCCACCGGCCGCTGGAAGAGGGCCTCGGGGTGGTGGACCAGGTAGGTGTCCAGCGGGTCGTCGCGGGCGATCAGGATCGCCAGCGCGCCCTGTCCGGCGCGCCCGGCCCGGCCGGCCTGCTGCCACAGGGAGGCGCGGGTGCCGGGGTAGCCGGTGATCAGGACGGCGTCGAGCCCGGAGACGTCCACGCCCAGCTCCAGGGCGGTCGTGGCGGCCAGGCCGAGCAGTTCGCCCGAGTGCAGGGCCCGCTCCAGGGCGCGGCGCTCCTCGGGCAGGTAGCCGCCCCGGTAGGCCGCGACGCGCCCGGGCAGCGAGCGGTCGACGGAGGCGAGCCGCTCCTGGGCGATGACGGCGGTCAGCTCCGCGCCGCGCCGGGAGCGGACGAAGGCGACCGTACGGACGCCCTGGACGACCAGGTCCGTCAGGAGGTCGGCCGTCTCGGCGGTGGCCGTACGGCGTACGGGTGCGCCCTTCTCGCCCTTGAGATCGGTCAGGGGCGGCTCCCACAGGGCGAAGACGACCTCGCCGCGCGGAGAGGCGTCCGCGGTGATCTCGACCACCGGCAGGCCCGTCAGGCGGCCCGCAGCGGCCGCCGGGTCGCTCGCGGTGGCCGATGCCAGCAGGAAGACGGGATCGGAGCCGTAGCGGGCGCACAGCCGCCGCAGACGGCGCAGGACCTGGGCCACGTGGGAGCCGAAGACGCCGCGGTAGGTGTGGCACTCGTCGATCACGACGTAGCGCAGGGACCGCAGGAAGGCGGACCAGCGCGGGTGGGCCGGGAGGATCCCGCGGTGCAGCATGTCGGGATTGGTGAGGACGTAGTTGGCGTACTGGCGCACCCACTCGCGTTCCTCCACGGGGGTGTCCCCGTCGTACACGGCGGGGCGGATCGCGTTGCCGAGCGGGCCGGCCAGTTCCCGTACGGCGCGTCGCTGGTCGGCGGCCAGCGCCTTCGTCGGGGACAGGTACAGGGCGGTCGCGCCGCGCCCGTTGGGTGCCTCCGCGCCGTCGGCCAGGGCGGACAGCACGGGCGCGAGGTAGGCCAGCGACTTCCCGGAGGCGGTTCCGGTGGCGACGACCAGCGACTCGCCGTCGAGGGCGTGCTCGGCGGCGGCGGCCTGGTGTTCCCACGGGTGGCCGATCCCGGCGGCCTCGATCGCCGCCACGACATCCGTTCGGATGCGATCCGGCCAAACTGCATGACGGCCCTCCCGAGGGGGCAAGTGCTCCGTATGGGTGATGCGCGCAGCCCGGGAAGGCCCCCGTGACAGCCGGTCCAGGACCGTGCCGGGAGTGGGTCGAGCGTCCGCGGGAGCCGTGGGCCGACCGGGACGGTGAGTGTTGGCCATTGGAACCGAGTGTGTCACCGGCGTGCGGGACAATGGTCCCAAGGCGTCGTGCACGCCTGCCGGTAAGTGATTGAATGCCATCGCGGCAGCCAATCCCTCGCATACCTTCGGGTGGCGAGGCCCCTGGGGGGCGCCGCTCGATAGCAAGGTGCTGGAGGATCCGTGGACCTGTCCCTGTCGACTCGCACTGTCGGCGACCGTACGGTCGTGGTGGTCGGTGGCGAGATTGATGTGTATACCGCGCCCAAGCTGCGCGAGCAGTTGGTCGAGTTGGTGAACGACGGCAGCTACCACCTGGTTGTCGACATGGAGGGGGTCGACTTCCTCGACTCCACCGGACTTGGTGTGCTCGTGGGAGGCCTCAAGCGCGTCCGCGCGCACGAGGGCTCGCTGCGTCTGGTGTGCAACCAGGAGCGCATCCTGAAGATCTTCCGAATCACCGGTCTGACCAAGGTGTTCCCGATCCACAACTCCGTGGACGAGGCCGTCAGCGCTACCGACTGACGGCCCTCGCGGCGAAACGGCCGTTGAGGAGCGGGGGGCACCGGGCCACAGGTGGTCCGGGCCCCTGTAAGGCACGCCCGTAGTCCGAGGGGGACGCGCATGGCCACCGTTGAACTGCGCTTCAGCGCCCAGCCCGAACACGTCCGGACGGCCCGCCTGGTCGCGGCCGCCGTGGCGCGGCGGGCGGGCGTGGAGGAAGCCGTCCTCGACGAGGTTCGCCTCGCCGTGGGCGAGGCCTGCTCGCGCGCCGTCGGACTGCACCGCAACAACGGGCTGAACGCGCCCGTCCGGGTCGTGCTGACCGAGGAGGAGAAGGTGTTCTCCATCGAGGTCGGCGACGAGGTTCCCGGGCCGGCCGGTGGTCCGGGCGCGGGCATGACCGGGATCGAGGCCGTCCTGGACCCCGATGTCGAGGGCGAGGACGAGATGGGCCTCGCCGTGATCAGCGGTCTGGTCGACGACGTCGAGGTGCTCGGCGGTGAAGCGGGCGGGACCATTCGGATGAGGTGGCCCGTCTCGGGCGCCTCCGACCTGCCGTAGCCCCTGCGGGGGTGCCCCGGCGCCCTGTGGGCCGTCGGGCGCTTCGGCGACTTCGGGCTGCCCCCGGGCCAGCCACCGGCGCCTCACCGGCGGGGCTGTTGCCTTCACCGGGCCGCCGCCGCCCCCACCGGGCCGCCGCCCCCACCGGGCTCCGGTCCGGCTTTGTCGTGCCCTGAGCCATGTTCCGGGCGGGCTCGCCCCTGTCCCGGCGCTCGCGGGTGCGCGTTCCCGCCCCTGACCCGCCCGCGCCCCGTCCCCGGCCAGGCCTGGTCTGGCCTCTGACCCGTTCCCGGCCCTGACCCGCCTCCGGTCCGGCCCGCGTCCCGCCGCGTCCGCGCACCCGGCTCCCAGCCCTCCGCATGCCCTCCGCATCCTCTCCCGCCCCTCTGGCCCCTCCGCACCCGTCGGCCCCGTACCCGCCCCGTGGCGCCCGCGCAGTCCGCGCCGCCGGGGGTGGCGCGCCGCGGCGAGTTTCGGCGTCGGCCCGGATGCCGACGGGAGGCCGAAAGGGTCCCGGTAGGGCCCGGGAGATCCCGGGAGATCCCGGGTCAGTGGCTTCCGGAGATCTTCCGCCGCGCGTGCCGACGTATCTTCTGATCTTATTCAAAGGCCTGTCGAGCAGGGCTTTTCACGGCTCCCGTAGATCAATTCTGAAGAGGAACACCGGCTATTTCCTAGATCGATGATCAGGCGTCAATGCTTTTGCCCCATTACCTCTTTCGAGGGTAATGGAGTGACCGGATCTATTGGTGAGGAGCAAGTGCAGGCCAATTCGGTTTCCCGCGTACTGTTTTGATCCCGCCGCGCTCCCTACAATCCGTCCACATCTTGAGCTCATCACGTCAAGGAGGACGAATGACGGGGCTCTTCACCCCTATCGCGCCCGGTCGCACCACGGACCTGGCATCCGCAGTACTCACCGATGACAACCGGCTCATCGTGATGGTCATCGCGGCCGTCGCCGTCGCCGCGCTCGTCGTCGCGCAGATCCTGGTCCGCCAGGTCCTCGCCGCCGACGAGGGCACCCCATCCATGAAGGAGATCGCCGCCGCCGTCCAGGAGGGCGCCAACGCCTACCTCGGCCGGCAGCTGCGCACGCTCGGCGTCTTCGCCGTCGTCGTGTTCTTCCTGCTCTTCCTGCTTCCCGCCGACGACTGGACGCAGCGGTCGGGACGCTCCGCCTTCTTCCTGGTCGGCGCGCTCTTCTCGGCCGCCACCGGCTACATCGGCATGCGCCTCGCGGTCCGCGCCAACGTCCGCGTCGCCGCGGCCGCCCGCGAGGCCACCCCCGCCGAGGGTGCGCCGGCCAAGGACCTGACCGAGGTCTCCCACAAGGCCATGCGGATCGCGTTCCGCACCGGCGGCGTGGTGGGCATGTTCACCGTCGGCCTCGGCCTGCTCGGCGCGTCCTGCGTCGTGCTCGTCTACGCCGCCGACGCCCCCAAGGTCCTGGAGGGCTTCGGACTCGGCGCCGCCCTGATCGCGATGTTCATGCGCGTGGGCGGCGGCATCTTCACCAAGGCCGCCGACGTCGGCGCCGACCTGGTCGGCAAGGTCGAGCAGGGCATTCCGGAGGACGACCCGCGCAATGCCGCGACCATCGCCGACAACGTGGGCGACAACGTCGGAGACTGCGCGGGGATGGCCGCCGACCTCTTCGAGTCGTACGCCGTCACCCTCGTGGCGGCCCTGATCCTCGGCAAGGCCGCCTTCGGCGACCTGGGCCTGGCCTTCCCGCTGATCGTCCCCGCCATCGGGGTCGTCACCGCCATGATCGGCATTTTCGCGGTCTCCCCGCGGCGCACCGACCGCAGCGGAATGACCGCCATCAACCGCGGGTTCTTCATCTCCGCGGTCATCTCGCTGGTGCTCGTCGCGGTCGCCGTCTACACCTACCTGCCGGGCACCTACAAGGAGCTCATGGGCGTCGACGACGCCGCGATCCTCGCCCACTCCGGAGACCCGCGGATCCTGGCCCTCGTCGCCGTCGCCATCGGCATCGTGCTCGCGGCCCTGATCCAGCAGCTCACCGGCTACTTCACCGAGACCAACCGCCGTCCCGTCCGGGACATCGGCAAGTCCTCCCTGACCGGCGCGGCCACCGTCGTCCTCGCCGGCATCTCCGTGGGCCTGGAGTCCGCCGTCTACACGGCGCTGCTCATCGGCCTCGGCGTCTACGGGGCGTTCCTGCTCGGCGGCACCTCGATCATGCTGGCGCTCTTCGCCGTGGCCCTGGCCGGCACCGGCCTGCTCACCACCGTCGGCGTCATCGTCGCCATGGACACCTTCGGGCCGGTCTCCGACAACGCCCAGGGCATCGCGGAGATGTCCGGCGACGTCGAGGGCGCCGGTGCGCAGGTGCTGACCGACCTGGACGCGGTGGGCAACACCACCAAGGCCATCACCAAGGGCATCGCCATCGCCACGGCCGTGCTGGCCGCGGCCGCGCTGTTCGGCTCGTACAACGACGCCATCGCGAACGCGGTCCGGGAGGTCGGTGCCAAGGCGGGGGAGATGAACCTCAGCCTGGACATCGCGCAGCCCAACAACCTGGTCGGTCTGATCCTGGGCGCGGCGGTCGTGTTCCTGTTCTCCGGACTGGCCATCAACGCCGTCGCCCGCTCGGCCGGCGCGGTGGTCTACGAGGTGCGCAGGCAGTTCCGCGAGCACCCCGGGATCATGGACTACACCGAGAAGCCCGAGTACGGGCGCGTCGTGGACATCTGCACCAAGGACGCGCTGCGCGAACTCGCCACGCCCGGCCTGCTCGCGGTCCTCACCCCCATCGCCGTCGGGTTCTCGCTCGGCGTCGGCGCCCTCGGGTCCTTCCTGGCCGGAGCCATCGGCACGGGCACGCTGATGGCGGTCTTCCTCGCCAATTCCGGTGGTGCGTGGGACAACGCGAAGAAGCTCGTCGAGGACGGGCACCACGGCGGCAAGGGCAGCGCGGCCCACGAGGCCGTCGTCATCGGCGACACGGTCGGCGACCCGTTCAAGGACACCGCCGGTCCGGCCATCAACCCGCTGCTCAAGGTCATGAACCTGGTGGCGCTGCTGATCGCTCCCGCCGTCGTGCAGTTCAGCTACGGCGCGGACGCCAACGCGACCGTGCGGGCCGTCGTCGCGGTCCTCGCGATCGGCGTCATCGTCGGCGCGGTGTACGTCTCCAAGCGCCGCGGCATCACGGTCGGCGAGGAGGGCGAGGGCGAGAACGAGAGCGCCGGCGGGGCCGGGACGGCCGAGCGGATGGGCCAGTCGGCCGATCCGGCGACGGTGGTCTCGTCCTGAGCTCCGGAGGCCCTGGACTCCTCCCGAGCTCCCGGGTTTCCGAGGTCCACGGACCGGGCACCTGATCGGACTCGATCGTACGCCCGAACGGCGGACGGGCGGCGCGGACTGACGCGCCGTCTGTCCGCCTTTGTGTTTCCCGGATGGGGGGCGTGTATCTTCCGGCCGAGAGTCTTCGAAGGGACCAATCCGGTGAACAAGAAGCTTGCGGCCGCAGTGTCGGGCGGTGCGGTGCTGATGCTCGTCCTGTCCGGCTGCGGCGGGGACGACGGCGACAAGAAGACCGACGCCTGGGCCAAGAAGGTCTGTGACAGCTGGCAGCCCGAGCTCAAGAAGATCGAGCAGGCCAACACGGACATCAAGCGGGTGGCTACCGAGAGCAGCAAGCCCGAGGAGGTCCAGTCGACCGACTCGGCGGCCTTCGGGACGATGTCCGAGGCGTACAAGTCGATGGGTGCGGCCTTGCAGGGGGCGGGTGTTCCGCCGGTCAAGGACGGCCAGAGCACCCAGACCGCCGCGGTCACGGGCTTCGAGGCCACGTCGCAGGGATACACCGCCCTGAAGGCGAAGATGGACGCCCTCGACCCCAAGGACCAGGGCAAGTTCGCCGAGGGCCTCAAGGACGTGGCGGGCGGCCTGGAAGAAGCGACCAAGGGTGGCAAGGACGCGCTCGACCAGCTCAAGGCGGGCGGCCTGGACAAGGCGATGAACGGTCAGAAGGGCTGCCAGGTGACGACCCCGTCACCGGCGAAGTCCTAGGCCTGGCGCGGGCCGCCCCCCCGGAGGCGGCGGGGGGGCTGGGGCCCCCGCGGGGGCGCGGGGCGGGTGGGTGCCCCGCCCCGACCCCGCGGGGGGTGGGTGG
>NZ_JBSGWY010000010.1:40105-111192 GCF_053609145.1 Streptomyces sp. NPDC054961
GCACACAGTACCAACAACCCCTCGCGCGCCCCGCCCTCTCTTCGTGTGGGTCGGCGCCCCCCCCCAGCTGTGCGTCCGCGCCTAAACCCTCCGCCCCCCCCCCCCCCCCGGCGTGTTCCGGGTTCCGGCGCCGTGTGGCGCGGGGAATGCCGGCGGCAGCGGCCACAATGGACGGGTGAGTACCACCAGCCTTCCCTCCGGTCTGCCCACCCGCCTCCCCTCGTCCGGCCGCGCCGCCGAGCTCCGCGCCGCGATGCTCGCCGCCGGCTTCACCGCCGACGGACTGCTCGACCTGCTCGGCGCCCCCGCCTACGTGGCGCTCGCCCGCAGCGAGACGGTTCCCGCACTGCGCGCCACGCGCGGCGCCGGTGACGGGCCGCTCGCGAGCCTCGTCCGGCTGTTCCTGCTCCAGCAGCCCGTGCCGGCCGCGCATGCCTCGGCCGCGCTGCCCCTCGATGCGGCGCTGGCCGACGGCTGGCTGCGCCGGGAGGAGGCCGGCGACGGCGAGGACACGGTGCACGCCGTCGTGGACGTGCGCCCGTACGGAGGTCCGGAGGGCGAGGACTGGTTCATCGTCTCCGACCTCGGCTGCGCCGTCGGCGGGGCGGGCGGGATCGGGAGCCGGGAGGAGGGCGTGGTCCTCGGAGTCGGCGGCGCGTCCACCACGCTGGCCGGAATCACGGTCCGGACCCCGGTCGCCTCGGCCCTCGACGTCGGCACCGGATCGGGGATCCAGGCGCTGCACGCGGCCCAGCACGCCACCCGGGTCACGGCGACCGACGTCAACCCCCGCGCCCTGGAATTCACCCGGTTGACGCTGGCGCTGTCGGGAGCCCCGGAGGCCGAGCTGCTCGCCGGATCGCTGTTCGAGCCCGTCGGCGGGGCCACGTACGACCTGATCGTGTCGAATCCGCCGTTCGTGATCTCGCCCGGGGCCCGGCTGACGTACCGGGACGGCGGGATGGGCGGCGACGACCTGTGCCGGACGCTGGTCCAGGAGGCGGGCGCCCGGCTCAACCCGGGCGGGTACGCGCAGTTCCTCGGCAACTGGCAGCACGTGGACGGCGAGGACTGGCACGACCGGGTGCGGAGCTGGGTGCCGCGCGGGTGCGATGCCTGGATCGTGCAGCGTGACGTGCAGGACGTCACGCAGTACGCGGAGTTGTGGCTGCGCGACGCGGGGGACCACCGCAGCGACCCCGCCGAGTACGAGCGGCGGTACGAGGACTGGCTGGACGAGTTCGAGGCCCGCAAGACCAAGGCGGTCGGATTCGGCTGGATCACGCTGCGGCGCAGCGACGCGGCCGAGCCGTCGATCGTGGTCGAGGAATGGCCGCACTCGGTGGAACAGCCGCTCGGAGAGGCCGTCCTCGCGCACTTCGCCCGGCAGGACTACCTCCGGGACCACGATGACGCGGCCCTGCTGGAGGGCTATTTCCAGCTGGCCGAGGAGATCGTGCAGGAGCAGGTCGGCGCGCCCGGCGCGGAGGATCCGGAACACGTGGTGCTCCGGCAGAACCGGGGGATGCGGCGCGCGACCAAGGTCGACACGGTCGGCGCCGGCTTCGCCGGGGTGTGTGACGGATCACTGAGCGCGGGCCGGATCCTGGACGCGATCGCGCAGCTGGTGGAGGAGGATCCGGTGGTCCTGAGGGACCGGACGCCGGAGGCGATCCGGATGCTGGTGGAGCAGGGCTTCCTGGAGCCGCTCGCGCAGCCGTCGCCGGAGGCGTAGGGGTCCTTCCGGGGCCCGCGCCCGGCGGGAGGACGCCATCCGGAACGCGTCAGGAACGCCTCCGGAACGCATGCGGAACGCGTACGCCACGCGTGCGGAAGGTGCGCGGACGGCGGGCCGCCCTCTTCCCGCCGGCCGGTCGCCGCCCCGGTCCGGACGGGGGCGGGTGCCCGGCACGGAGCGTCGGCGGCGGAGGGAGTGCGCCCCGCCGCCGGACCCCGGACCGGGACGCGCGTCACCCGCGGAACGGCCGCCGGCGCCCGTGCGGCGCCCGCGTGGATCCGGCCACGCGGCCGGGCGGGACGGGCGGGCGGGGGCGCTCGCGGGCGGCGCGCCGGGTTTCGCCGCGGTTCCCCCCGAGGAGCGCGTGGGGACGCAAACGCCGATGTGAAGAGGGGTGCGGGGGCGGGGCCAGACGGCCCTTCGGCCACTCGGCCCGGTGATCGCGGAGGGCCTGGCGCGGCATCCGGGCGGCAGAAATGGCACTTGTCGGGTTACCGTTCGAGTGGCCGTTGCGGGCTTCTGCCGTTTGACACGGGGGCGGGTTGTACCGTCACACTCCGCAGCGTCGCCGTACCGCGACCGTGTGCCGACCGGAGAGAAGAGCCAAGTTGTCCCCGACTAGCGAGACCGCAAAGGGCGGCCGCCGACTCGTCATCGTCGAGTCCCCTGCCAAGGCGAAGACGATCAAGGGCTACCTCGGCCCGGGATACGTCGTCGAGGCGAGCGTCGGGCACATCCGCGACCTCCCCAGCGGCGCGGCCGAGGTTCCCGACAAGTACACCGGTGAAGTCCGTCGCCTCGGTGTGGACGTCGAACACGACTTCGCGCCGATCTACGTCGTCAACGCCGATAAGAAGGCCCAGGTCAGGAAGCTCAAGGAGCTGCTGGCCGAGTCCGACGAACTCTTCCTCGCCACCGATGAGGACCGCGAGGGCGAAGCCATCGCGTGGCACCTGCAGGAAGTCCTCAAGCCCAAGGTCCCCGTCCACCGGATGGTCTTCCACGAGATCACCAAGGACGCGATCCGCGACGCCGTCGCCAACCCGCGCGAGCTCAACCAGCGCATGGTCGACGCCCAGGAGACCCGCCGCATCCTCGACCGCCTCTACGGCTACGAGGTCTCGCCGGTCCTGTGGAAGAAGGTCATGCCGAAGCTGTCGGCGGGCCGCGTCCAGTCGGTCGCCACCCGCATGGTCGTCGAGAAGGAGCGGGAGCGGATCGCCTTCCGCACCGCCGAGTACTGGGACCTGACCGGCACCTTCGCCACCGGCCGCGCCGGTGACGCCTCGGACCCCTCCACGCTGGTCGCCCGCCTGAACACGGTGGACGGCAAGCGCGTCGCGCAGGGCCGCGACTTCGGCTCGACGGGCCAGCTCAAGAGCGAGGTGCTGCACCTCGACGAGGCGAACGCGCGGGCCCTGGCCGCCGCGCTGGAGCAGACCGCGTTCGCGGTCCGCTCGGTCGAATCCAAGCCGTACCGCCGCTCCCCGTACGCCCCGTTCCGTACGACGACGCTCCAGCAGGAGGCCTCGCGCAAGCTCGGCTTCGGTGCGAAGGCGACGATGCAGGTGGCGCAGAAGCTGTACGAGAACGGCTTCATCACCTATATGCGTACGGACTCCACCACGCTCTCCGACACCGCGGTGTCGGCGGCGCGGGCGCAGGTCACGCAGCTCTACGGCGCCGAGTTCCTGCCGGAGAAGCCGCGCGTCTACGCCGGCAAGGTCAAGAACGCGCAGGAGGCGCACGAGGCGATCCGCCCCTCGGGTGATCGTTTCCGCACTCCCGCCGAGACCGGTCTCACCGGCGACCAGTTCCGCCTGTACGACCTCATCTGGAAGCGGACCGTCGCCTCCCAGATGAAGGACGCGGTCGGCAACTCGGTGACCGTGAAGATCGGCGGCCGCGCGGCGGACGGCCGGGACGCCGAGTTCTCCGCGTCCGGCAAGACGATCACCTTCCACGGCTTCATGAAGGCCTACGTCGAGGGCGCGGACGACCCGAACGCCGAGCTCGACGACCGCGAGAAGCGCCTCCCGCAGGTCGCGGAGGGCGACGCGCTGTCGGCCGAGGAGATCACGTCCGACGGCCACTCGACCAAGCCTCCGGCCCGTTACACCGAGGCCTCGCTGGTCAAGGAGCTCGAGGAGCGCGAGATCGGCCGCCCGTCGACGTACGCGTCGATCATCGGCACGATCCTCGACCGCGGGTACGTCTTCAAGAAGGGCACGGCGCTCGTGCCGTCCTTCCTGTCGTTCGCCGTGGTCAACCTGCTGGAGACGCACTTCGGGCGGCTCGTCGACTACGACTTCACGGCCAGGATGGAGGACGACCTCGACCGCATCGCGCGGGGCGAGGCCCAGTCCGTGCCGTGGCTGAAGCGGTTCTACTTCGGCTCGGAGGACGCGACCGAGGTCGTACCGGCCGACGGCGACCACCTCGGCGGCCTGAAGGAGCTGGTGACCGACCTGGGCGCGATCGACGCCCGGGAGATCTCCTCCTTCCCCGTCGGCGAGGGCATCGTGCTGCGCGTCGGCCGCTACGGGCCGTACGTGGAGCGCGGCGAGAAGGACTCCGAGGGCCACCAGCGGGCGGACGTGCCGGAGGAGATGGCACCGGACGAGCTGACCGTGGAGTACGCGGAGGAGCTGTTCGCGAAGCCGAGCGGCGAGTTCGAGCTGGGCAAGGACCCGGTCAGCGGGAACGAGATCGTCGCGAAGGACGGCCGCTACGGGCCGTACGTGACGGAGATCCTGCCGGAGGGCACGCCGAAGACCGGCAAGAACGCGGTGAAGCCGCGGACGGCCTCGCTGTTCGCGTCGATGAGCCTGGACACGGTCACGCTGGAGGACGCGCTGCGCCTCATGTCCCTGCCGCGGGTCGTGGGCGTGGACGCCGAGGGCGTGGACATCACCGCGCAGAACGGCCGCTACGGCCCGTACCTGAAGAAGGGCACGGACTCGCGGTCGCTGGAGACCGAGGAGCAGCTCTTCTCGATCACGCTGGAGCAGGCGCTGGCGATCTACGCGCAGCCGAAGCAGCGCGGGCGCGCGGCGGCCAAGCCTCCGCTGAAGGAGCTGGGCACCGACCCGGTGAGCGAGAAGCCGGTGGTGGTCAAGGACGGCCGCTTCGGGCCGTACGTGACGGACGGCGAGACGAACGCGACGCTGCGGCGGGACGACGACGTCGAGACGATCACGCCCGAGCGGGGATACGAGCTGCTCGCGGAGAAGCGGGCGAAGGGTCCGGCCAAGAAGACGGCCAAGAAGGCTCCCGCGAAGAAGGCCCCGGCGAAGAAGGCCCCGGCCAAGAAGGCGACGACGGCGAAGACCGCTGCCGCCAAGAAGACGACGGCGAAGAAGACGACGGCCGCGGTGAAGACCGCCGCCAAGAAGGCGGTCGCGAAGAAGGCCGTCGCCGTTCCGGCGGACGAGTAGTCCCGGCACAGGCCGGGCCCCGGCCTCGGCCGTGGTCCCGGTCGGGGTCGTGGTCCCGTTCGTGGCGCCGGACCCGGTTCCGTTCCGCGCCCCGGTTTCGGTACCCGCCCGCGGGCGGTGAAGGGCAGGGCCCGTGCGACGCGCACGGGCCCTGCCCTTTTCGGCGGCGGCGGGACGGCCCCGGGGCGCCGCCCCGGAGGTGGGTCGGGGGTCACACCGGACCTTGTCCACAGGGCTCAGCACCCGCCAAGCGCAGCGGATAGGCTGGGCGGATGACGCGAGCCGAGCAGCCAACGGTCGTGACCGCCACCGCCGACACCGCCACCGCCCCCACCTACGACGAAGCCCTCGCCGCGGACTCCCGCGAGCGGGCGGTGCGCGCCCTGCTGCGCACGCCCAGGCTCCGCCGGCTGTGGAGCGCCCAACTGGTCAGCGGCATCGGTGATGCCCTCGCCCTGCTGGTCCTGGTCCTGCTCGCCTTCCAGGCGGCCGTGGACCAGGAAGCCTTCGGCGGTGGATACATCGGCTGGGCCCTGGCGGTCGCCGCCGTCTTCGGCGTCCGCGTGCTCGCCACCGTCCTGTTCGGCGCCGTCCTCCTGGGGCCCCTGTCCAAGCTCACCGCCCCCGGCGGCTCGCTGGACCGCCGCTGGACGATGATCGGCGCCGACGGGGTCCGGCTCGGCCTGTTCGTGGTCGCCCCGCTGTGGCTCGACTGGCTTCCGGACCAGGCGCTGACCGCCCTGCTCGCCACCGTCTTCGTCTCCGGAGCCGCCGAGCGGCTGTGGGCGCTGGCCAAGGACAGCGCGGCGCCCGCCCTGCTTCCGGCGCCGCCGCCGGAGGGCGCGGCCGTGCGGCCGCTCCCGGACCACCTCGACGCCCTGCGCCGGCTGAACCTCCGCACCTCCTTCGCGGCCCTGCCCGTCGCGGCGGCCGCGCTGCTCGCGGCGACCCTGATCGGCAAGGCCCTCGGCCTCGGCGTCGGCTGGTTCGCCGACAACCAGGCCGCGCTGGGCTCGTACGTGGCCTCCGGCCTCTTCGCGGCCTCCGTGTCGCTGCTGCTCCCGCTGGTACTGCCCGGCACGAAGACCCCCCGGCCGCACTCCCCCTTGGAGGGGCTGCGCGCCCCCAAGGCGGGGGACCGGCCCGAGAAGGGGCGTACGGGGGCCATCCCGCTCCTCGTCCTCGCCTGCGCGGCCGTCGCCGGAGCGATCGCCGCCGCCGCTGCCGTGTCCGTCCTGCACGCCACCGACCTGGGGGGCGGAGCGGCCGCGTTCTCGCTGTTCGTCCTGGCCCTGCTCGGCGGCACCGCCCTCGGCATCCGCGCCACCCAGGCCGGCAAGGTCCTTCCCGCCCTGTCCCGCCGCCGCCTGCTGGCCCTGGCCATCGCGGTGGCCGGGCTGGCGCTGCTGCTGACGGGGCTGGTCCCCGATACCGCGACCGTGGTGTTCCTGTCGCTGCTCGCGGGCACCGCCGCCGGCGTCGCCGCCAACACCGGGCACACGCTGCTGGACCAGGAGACCGAGGAGTTCCGCCGGGCCCGGGTCACCGAGCACCTGCAGGCCGTCGTCCGGGTCGCCGTGGCCGTCGGCGCCGTGGCCGCCCCGCTGCTCGCCGCGGCCATCGGCCCGCACCGGCTGGCCGGCGGCGGGGTCGTCTTCGCGCACGGCGGCGCGGCCTTCACGCTGATGCTGGTCGGCGCCCTGCTGCTGCCGGTCGCCGTGGTCGTCCTGGCCAAGGCCGACGACCGCAGCGGCGTACCGCTGCGCCGCGACCTGCGCGAGGCGCTGCGCGGCGGGGAGCCGGTGCAGGCCGCGTCCGACGCCGGGTTCTTCATCGCCCTGGAGGGCGGCGACGGCGCCGGCAAGTCCACCCAGGTGGACGTGCTGGCCGACTGGATACGCGGCAAGGGCCACGAGGTCGTCGTCACGCGCGAGCCCGGGGCCACCCCGGTCGGCAAGCGGCTGCGCTCGATCCTGCTCGACGTGTCCTCCGCCGGACTCTCGAACCGCGCCGAGGCCCTGCTGTACGCGGCCGACCGCGCCGAACACGTGGACACCGTCGTACGGCCCGCCCTGGAGCGCGGCGCGGTCGTCATCACCGACCGTTACGTCGACTCCTCGGTGGCCTATCAGGGCGCCGGCCGGGACCTGTCCCCGACCGAGATCGCCCGTATCTCGCGCTGGGCCACGGACGGCCTCGTACCGAACCTGACCGTGCTGCTCGACGTGTCGCCGGAGGCGGCCCGGGAGCGGTTCACGGAGGCGCCGGACCGGCTGGAGTCGGAGCCGGCGGAGTTCCACCAGCGGGTGCGGGCCGGATTCCTGACGCTGGCGGCGGCCGACCCCGGGCGCTATCTGGTGGTCGACGCGGGCCAGGACCCGGAGTCGGTGAGTACGGTCGTGCGCCACCGTCTGGACCGGATGCTCCCCCTCTCGGAGGCCGAGGTGGCCGCGCAGGCGGAAGCCCGCCGGCGCGCCGAGGAGGAGGCGAAGCGCAAGGCCGAGGAAGAGGCGGCGCGCAAGGCCGAAGAGGCACGGCTGCTGGCCGAGGAAGAGGCCCGCAAGGCCCGCGAGGCCGAGGAGGCCCGGGTCAGGGCGGAGGCCGAGGCGGCCCGCAAGGCGGCCGAGGAGCGGCTGCGCGCCGAGGAGGAGGCCCGTGAGCGGGCCGAGGCCGAGCGGCTGCGGTGGGAGGCCGAGGAAAAGGCCCGCGCCATCGAGCAGGAGCGGCTGCGCAAGCAGGCGGAGGAGGAGTCCCGGCTGCGCGCCGAGGCCGAGGAACGCCGGGTGGAGAAGCAGCGGCGGGCCGAAGAGGCCCTGCTGAAGGCGGAGGAGGCGCGGCGCCTGGCCGAGGCCTCGGCGGCCGAAGTGGCGGCCGCCGCGAACGCCGCCGCCGCGGCCTCGGCCGCGCGGGCCGCGGCTTCCGCGCCGGTGCCGGGCGTGCCCGCCGCGCCCGCGCCTCCCGCGGCCGCGCCCAGGGCCGACCTGCGCAAGGCCGACGCGCACGAGACCGACGCACGCCAGACCGACGCGCGCCGGACGGACGCGCGCGAGAGCGGCACGCGGGGGCGCGGGGAACCGCACCCCGACGACGCGCTGACGGTCGAGACCCCGGTGGTCAAGCGGGTCGTGCAGCCGGACGACGTCACGCAGACGGTCCCCGTCCCGAAGATCGACCCGGCCGCGGAGACCTCGGTGCTGCCGCCCGTCCGCGCGACGGGCCCGGCCGACGAGACGGCCGTCCTGCCTCCCGTACGCCCGTCGGGCACGGGGCCGCGTACGGCTCCGGGGACGGGCGCCGGTACGGGCGCGAACCAGGCGGGGACGCCCCGCGCGCAGCACTCGGCGTCGCGGCCCACGGCCCAGCGGCCCGCGGAGAACCCGGCCGACCGGGTGCCGCCGGGCATCTTCCGGGACGGCGGCAACGACGCGACCCGCGAGCTGCCCCTCCTCGGCGAGGACGGCCGCCCGCGCCGGGCGCGCTCGGACTGGGCGGAGGAGACCCCGCTCGACGACCTGCCCACGCTGGCGGACGAACTGCTGGGCCGGCGCCGGGACGACGAGGACGACGAAGGCCGCGGTCCGCGCCGCTCCTGACGGGGTTTGTCAGTGGCGCGCGCCACACTGGGTGAGCAGTAGGCACGGACGGTACGCGAGGGGAAGGGTGGTGGGCGGGATGCCCGTATGGGACGACCTGGTGGGACAGGAACGGGTCCAGACGCAGCTGGCCGCCGCCGCCCGCGACGCCGACGCGCTGGTCACCGCCATCGAAGCGGGGACGCAGGCGCCGGCCGCCTCCAAGATGACGCACGCCTGGCTGTTCACCGGCCCGCCCGGCTCCGGGCGCGCCACGGCCGCCCGCGCCTTCGCGGCCGCGCTCCAGTGCACCAGCCCGGACCGTGCGCTCGGCGGAGAGCCGGGCTGCGGGTTCTGCGACGGCTGCCACACCACCGTGATCGGTACGCACGCCGATGTGGAGATCGTCCGCACGGATCAGCTGTCCATCGGCGTGAAGGACACCCGGGCCCTGGTCCGCCGGGCGCAGCTCTCCCCGGCCGTCGGACGCTGGCAGGTCATCGTCCTGGAGGACGCCGACCGCCTCACGGAAGGCGCGGGCAACGTCCTGCTCAAGGCCGTGGAGGAGCCGGCGCCGCGGACCGTGTGGCTGCTGTGCGCGCCCTCGCTGGAGGACGTGCTGCCCACCATCCGCTCCCGCTGCCGGCACCTGACGCTGCGTACTCCGCCCGTGTCCGCCGTCGCCGAGGTGCTGGTCCGGCGCGACGGCATCGAACCGGCCGTCGCACAGGCCGCGGCCCGCGCCACGCAGGGCCACATCGGCCGGGCCCGCCGGCTCGCCACCGACGAGGCGGCGCGCTCGCGCCGGGCCACCGTGCTGAAGCTGCCGATGCGCGTGGACGACGTGGGCGGCTGCCTCAAGGCGGCGCAGGAGCTGGTGGACGCCGCCGCCGAGGACGCCAAGCAGGTCGCGGAGGAAGTGGACGCCAAGGAGACCGAGGAGCTGAGGGCCGCGCTCGGCGCCGGGGCCGGTACGGGCGGACGGATGCCGCGCGGTACGGCAGGCGTGATGAAGGAGCTGGAGGACCGGCAGAAGCGCAGGCGTACGCGTACGCAGCGCGACAGCCTCGACCTGGCGCTGACCGACCTCACCGCCTTCTACCGGGACGTGCTGGTCCTCCAGCTGGGCTCTTCGCTGGACCTCGCGAACGTGGAGATACGCCAGGACCTGGACCGGATCGCCCGCGCGTCGGGCCCGGAGCGGACGCTGCGGCGCATCGAGGCGATCATCGCGTGCAGGCAGGCACTGGACCGCAACGTGGCCCCGCTGCTCGCCGTCGAGGCGATGACGATGTCGCTGCGCGCGGGCTGAGGGCGGTCGGGCCGGCGGGCCGGCGGGCCGGCCTCCCCGGCGTGCTCTCCCGGCTCCACATGCCTTCTCCACGTGCCGCTCCACGTGCCCGTTCGGTCCTTCCGCTCGGTTCTTCCGCTGGGCCTCTCCGTTCCGTCCCGCGTCACCTCTGGTTGACGACTTCACCCGTTCGGGCGGTTCGGGCGGCGGGTCCGCGACGGCGCCCGTCCGGTGCGGGGCGGGGGACCGCGCCCGTGCGGTCGTCCGCCGCTCAGGGTGCGGGCCGCCCGACCCGGCGTGTCCGCAGGCCGTAGGCTCCGGGGATGGACACCAGTCGCCTGCTGCGCACCACCGGTACCGTGATCGCCGCCGCGGGGCTGTTCCTCTCGGGATGCACCTCGGGTGGTTCGGGGGGACCCCGGGCCTCCGCGTCGCCGGGAGGGGGTTCCGCCGCGCCCTCGGCCGAAGCGGGCGCCGTTCCGGCCGCGCTGCGCCCGTACTACGACCAGAAGCTGAGCTGGCGCGAGTGCGGCGTCCCCGGCTTCGACTGCAGCACCATGAAGGCCCCGTTGGACTACGACCACCCCGAGTCCGGAGACATCGACATCGCGGTGGCCCGGCGCAAGGCCACCGCCCCCGGCAAGCGGCTCGGCTCGCTGGTGGTCAACCCGGGCGGTCCGGGCGGCTCCGGGATCGGATACCTCCAGGCCTACGCGGGCATCGGCTACCCGGCGCAGGTCCGCGCCGCGTACGACATGGTCTCCTTCGACCCGCGCGGCGTGGACCGCAGCAGCCCCGTGGAGTGCCTGACCGGCCCGGCCATGGACAAGTACACGCAGGTGGACCAGACCCCGGACAACGCGGCGGAGCAGGCCCAGCTCGTGGCGGCCTTCAAGGAGTTCGCCGCCGCCTGCCAGGCCCGCTCGCAGCGGATCCTGCCGCACGTCTCGACCGTGGACGCGGCCCGTGACATGGACGTGCTGCGCGCGGCCCTGGGCGACGAGAAGCTGTCGTACGTCGGCGCCTCGTACGGCACCTTCCTCGGGGCGACGTACGCGGAGCTCTTCCCGGGCCGGACCGGCCGGCTGGTCCTGGACGGGGCGATGGACCCGTCCCGTCCGGCGCTCGAACTGAACCGGGACCAGACCGAGGGCTTCGAGACGGCCTTCCGGGCCTTCGCGGCGGACTGCGCCAAGCAGCCGGACTGCCCGCTCGGCCAGGGCAGCCCGGACGCGGTGGCGGAGCGCCTGAAGGAGTTCTTCCGCAAGGTGGACGCCCAGCCGGTCCCCACCACCGACCGGGCCCGCACCGGGCTCGGCGAGTCCCTGGCGACGACCGGGGTGATCGCCGCGCTGTACGACGAGAACGCCTGGCCGCAGCTGCGCGAGGCGCTCTCGGCCGCGATCAACGACGACGACGGCAACGGCCTGCTCGCCCTGGCCGACAGCTACTACGAGCGCGGACCGGACGGCAAGTACGCCAACCTCATGTCCGCGAACGCCGCCGTCAACTGCCTCGACCAGCCCCCGGCCTTCGACGGCCCCGCAGCCGTCGACAAGGCGCTGCCCTCCTTCACCAAGGCCTCCCCGGTCTTCGGCCCGGGCCTCGCCTGGGCCTCGCTGAACTGCGCGTACTGGCCGACCAAGCCCACGGGCAAGGCCGCCGCGCTCCACGCGAAGGGCGCCCCGCCGATCGTGGTGGTCGGCACCACCCGCGACCCGGCGACCCCGTACAAGTGGGCCCAGTCCCTGGCGGGCCAACTCGACTCGGGCGTGCTGCTGACGTACGACGGGGACGGCCACACCGCGTACGGCCGCGGCAGCGAGTGCATCGACTCGGCGATCAACCGCTACCTGCTGGAAGGCACCCCTCCGCAGGACGGAAAGAAGTGCTGACCCGCCTCCCCGGCCCCTGTTCGAGGCACCCCGTTTAACCCTGTAGACTTGGCGCCGCTGCTGATGAGAGCCTCCCACCAGGGAAATTCTTGTCTTCCCAGCGGTGCCGCCTTAGCTCAGCTGGCCAGAGCAACGCACTCGTAATGCGTAGGTCTCGGGTTCGAATCCCGAAGGCGGCTCTGTAGAAGCCCCAGGACTCACTCGCCGTGACCTGGGGCTTTTGCTATTTCCGGGATCGGCCGGCGCGTGGGGCGGCCGATCCCGGAACTCCATGCGTGAGCGGATGGGCGGATTTCGGGGCCACGGGGTATGTGTTGCGTCGTGCCGTGGCGGCCTGAGCCGGAGTGGGTGGCCTTCTTCCTCCTCTTGGCTTTCGCCTTCTCGGCCCGCTGGGCCTTCTTGGCGGCCTTGCGCGCCTGCTCTTCCTGCTCTGCCTTGCGTTGGAGGGGGACCCCGTGTTGTCGTGCTTGCGCTTCTGGCACGGGTATCGGCGCCGGATTCCTACCGGCGCAGCTCTTCCTCGATGAGAGCCGTGATTGTCGGCCAAGGGACACGCAGGACGCCGAAGAGAGACCAGTAGTCGAACGCCTCGCGGACGATGGCGCTGACGCCGAGGTGCGCAACATCAGGGTCGATCGCGCCTATGACCCGGCGGGTGACGCCCCCAGCCCCGCGGGGCGCGGGATTGATCCCGTGGCCAAGGAGGAGCGTGGCGGTGCGAACGGCGTCCAGCGTCGCTGGAGGCGCCGTGTCAGCGAAGCGCCCGTAAATCAGAGCCTGCCATTGTTGCTGCGTACGTGCCCAGGCGAGACGTTCCAGGCCGGTTCCGAGGTCGACGGCCATGCAGGTCGGGTCGTCGGAGTTCCACAGGAGGACGATGTCGCCAAGGTCGAGGCCGAGGTGGCGGCAGTGCAGGGTGATGCCTGCGACCTCGCGCCGGCGCCAGGGGGTGAGAGTCCCGTGGATGCTCACGTGGCGGGCGTGGAAGCCGAGTTGGGAGAGGACGGAGAGCCAGCCGTCGAGGATGGCGCCGTACTCGTCGAGTCGTTCTATGGGCTGGACGCGGGAGACATTGACGAAGGAGGTCAGGAAGCCGTCGCGCAGGTTGCCCGAGGCGTCGCGTTCACCGGTGAAGCGGACGACGGGCTGGGGGAGGAAGCCGCGGCGGTACGTCTGGCGCTTTCCGTCCTTGAGGAGCGGGTCGAGTGCCTGGACTGCTGAGATGGTGAGCTCTGTGTCGCGTCCCCAGCGGAGCGGGAGACAGTCGTCGCGTGGAGCGCCGATGTCGGCGAAGGCGGTCTGCAGGCTGTGGAGGAGTTCCTCCCACGAAGGCAGCCGACGCGGCGGGCGGTAGGGGGTGTCTCGGCGCGGGTGCTGGATTTCGATACGGGGGCCGTCGACGGTGAACTCCCAGCGGGGGCCTAACGCCGCGCGAAGCACGGTGGGTATGCGCAAGGCCAGGGCGTCGCCGGTCGCACGGCTGGCCGCAGTCAGCACGATCGAGCCGCCATTGCCGAGAAGTGCCGCGCGGGGTCGAAGCGGCGCATGCCGATCTCTTGGACCTGACTGTGATCGAGGTCCTCGGCCTGTTCGATGGCGTGTGCCAGCCGACGGGCCGCCGCCTCGTCGTCCTCGTTGGGGTTGGCCACGGTGATGGCACCGGTCTGGTCGCACAGGGCGGCTTCGGCGCAGGTTCCAGTGCGCCAGGTGAGGGCGGCCATGGGGGTGCCGGCGCGGAGGGACTCGCCGAAGACGGCGGCGCCGGCCTCCACGTAGGTGCGGGCGTAGGTGTAGACGAAGACGGAGGCGTCGCGGAGAGCGGCCGTCTTGGCGGGGCCGCCGAGTTCGCCGACCCACTCGACGTGGTCCGCTCCGAAGAGGCGGCCGTGGCTCTGTACGTAGTCGTGATCGAAGACCGGGCCGACGACGCGGATCTTCCGGCCCAGGATCTGGGCAGCGCGTACGGCCAGGTGCGACGCCTTCTCGGCGTCGATGCGGCCGAGCCAGACCAGATCCTGTCCCGCGCTGGCCGGCGGCTCCTCCTCGTTGAGACCGAGGTGGACGGCCAGCTCGGAGATCGGCTGGTGGTCGGCGTATCGCTCGATCATCTCGGGCGAGTAGCAGTAGAGGCGGGACCGCTTGCCGTCGAAGGCGGTGGCGGTGTGCTGGAAGACCGGCGAGTGCTGGAACGTGGCGACGTCGCAGTCCAGAGCATTCCAAGTGCGGGTCCAGGCAGGCAGCGAGGGGTACTCGTGCCCCACGACCAGGAGGTCGTACCCGGTGTCGCGGAGCTCGCGCTCGGCGAGCGATCCGGCGGTGATGTCCTCCAGGCGGACCGGCTTGCGGACCCAGTCGTGTTCCAGGTCCGTGAGCCAGGCCTGCCCGAGGAGGTGTACGTCGGCGCCTGCGGCTCGGGCGCCTACGGCGACCGCCCACAGCCATCGTTCGATCCCGCCGTACCCGGCGGGTGGAAAGGCGTAGCTACCAGGGAAGTCGCAGACGCCGACGAGCACTTATGCCTCCGGTGTTCCGTCCGCCGAGATACGGCGGAAGCCGAGGTACGGGAAGAGAGATTCGGGAAGGACGAGGGAGCCGTCCTGCTGCTGGCACTGTTCGAGGAGCGCGGCCAGGGTGCGGCCGATGGGCAGGCCTGATCCGTTGAGGGTGGCGACGAGCTTGGGCTTGCCGTCCTCGCCTCGGGTGCGGATGTTCGCGCGGCGGGCCTGGAAGGTGCCGAAGTTCGAGATCGAGGAGATCTCGCGGTACGTGTTCTGGCTGGGGATCCAGACCTCGATGTCGTACGTGAGCTGGGCGGAGAAGCCCGTGTCACCGGCGGCCAGTTTGACGACGCGGTAGGCGAGGCCGAGCTCCTTCAGGCACGCCTCGGCGTGGCCGACCATCGTCTCCAGCGTGGCGTCCGCGTCCGCGGGGTCGACCATCTGGACGATCTCGACCTTGGCGAACTGGTGCTGGCGGATCAGGCCTCGGGTGTCACGACCGTACGAGCCCGCCTCGGACCGGAAGCACGGCGTGTGCGCGGTCAGGGACAGTGGCAGGTCGGCCGGCGGGATGATCTCGTCGGCGTAGAGGTTGGTCAGCGGTACCTCGGCCGTCGGGATGAGGAACAGCTCACGGTCGGCTACGCCGGTCTTGAACAGGTCCTCCTCGAACTTCGGCAGCTGTCCGGTGCCTGTCATCGTCTTGCGGGTGACCAGGTAGGGGACCGCGTGCTCGACATACCCGTGGCGACGGGTGTGGATGTCGAGGAAGAGCGTCGCCAGGGCGCGCTCCAGGGCGGCGCCCGCCCCGCGGGAGACGACGAACCGGGGGCCCGACAGCTTAGTCGCCCGGGCGAAGTCGAGCATGCCGGTGCTTTCGCCGAGGTCGACGTGGTCCTTCGGCTCGAAGGAGAAGGCCGGCGGGGTGCCGACGCGCCGGACCTCGACTGCGAACTCGTCGGAGTCGCCGTCCGGGGCCGTGTCGTCCGGCAGGTTCGGGATGGTGAGGAGCAGATCGGTCAGCTCCTCCTGCACCTGCTCCTGCTCGGTGTCGATGTCCCGGATCTGGTCCTTCAGCTCACGGGCGCGCTCCTTCAGCTTGGAGATATCGCCGCCCTGCTTGGCCGTCTGCTGGACTTCGCTCGCCACCCGCTTGGCCTCCGCCCGCAGCTCGTCGGCTGAGCGGATGCTCTGGTTGCGCCGGGACTGGAGGTCTTCCAGCCGGGACAGGTCCAGGGAGTAACCGCGACGAGCGAGCCGACGAACTGCTTCGGCACCCATTTCAATCAGGGCGCGGGCGTCATGCATGAGGAAGATCCTTTTTATCCAGCGAGTGGGATGGGGATACCCCATCGACGTTAGCAACCGTCGACCCCTCGCTGATCCGCAATATCGCCGCGTCACTGGCGCCGGTGATCTCCCTGCGCGCACCCGAATCAAGATCGCCCAGGAGTGCGGTGATCAGAATGGGCAGCTCGTCATCGGGAATGGCGACCGGCTCGACGTACGGGGCCTCGGGGAAGAACAGCGGCATGGCCTCTCCCTCCGCGCGGTCGCGGTACCAGAGGAGGACCGAAACCAGCAGGCCGTGCCCGACGAGGACCCGGGGCCCAGGGCGCTCCAGAGCCCCGAGCACTCCGGCGAGCATCCTGCGGATGCCCTCGCGCTGAGACTCGGAAGCGCCGGGTGGGCGCTCGCCGGAGCCGTGCGTGTCGAGCCAGACGGCGTATTCGAGGAAGGGGCTGCTCTCGAATTCCCCGTAGTCCAGTTCGTTCAGCCGGGGGTCGACCACGAGCCCGGCGGACGGGACACCCATCAGCAGCGAGGTCGTCTGGCGAGCCCTCGGGAATTCGCTGGTCAGCCACGTGGCCACCGAGTGCAGGGGGAGCGTGGTCCAGGGGCGGCGCAGGGAGTGCCGGCCTTCCTCGTTGAGGTGGATGTGCTTGGTCGGGTCGCCGTTGACCAGGTAGCGCTTGCTGTAGTTGGTCTGGCCGTGACGGAGGACGTACGTCGTCATCGGTCACCCCCTGCTCCAGTAGCCAGCAGATCGGACAGGGCCGCGGCGATCTTCGGTTCCGCGGGGTCGTGGATCTCCCTGTAGTAGAGGAGGCCATCGACAGCGAGGGCCCTGCACCACGGCAGGATCTCCGGTACGGGGATGCGGGAGATCCGAGCGGCGGTGGCCAGCCGATCGGCCATCCCCTGTTCGAGGTCGTAATAGACGCTCCAGAAGGCCCAGTCGAAGGCTGCGTCACCTTCCACAGGGTGTGGATCGATCAGGTGTGGTTGCCGCCGCGCGTCGAAGATGACGTTCTCCGCGTACAGGTCCGCGTGCAGGACCGTAGTCCGGGCAGGGGCGTGACTGAGGCCGGCAAGCCCGTGGCACGCCTCCCGTATAAGTCCTTCACGGGTGCCGAGGTCGAGCGCCTGCGCTCGTTGGTGGATGCGAGGCAGAACGACCTCGCGCGTGAAGTCGGTCAGCATGGGCACGCCCGATCCGGGCCTCCGGCGGCCAAGGGCATGGAGCCTGTGGATCGCGCCGGCCACCGATTGCGTCTCCCGTGCGGGACGACCGACGCCTCCGGGCCGTCCGCCGACCAGCTCCAGGGCCGCCACCGAGAGGTCATCCGCCGCTTCGACTACGTTCGCGGTCGGGCCGCCAGCCCATACCCGTAATGCGGTGATCTCGTGGCGGTAGCGGATGGGGTCGACCCACGCCTTCAGAACCAACCGGCTCCCGTCGGGTGCCACGGCGAGCGCGACCGCCGAGGCGTGTCCGGCATCGTGGTAGCCCCTCAGCGAGAGGTCCCACCGCTTCGCCGCCTCGGCCAAGAGGCCCGGGGCGGCCTCCAGCCACTCCTGGACCGACGGACCGTAGTGCGCGAGCAGCCGCTCCCGACACCCCGAGGGCACATCTCCGAGCGTCTGCGTCGCCATCAGCTCAGCACGATCCCGTCGGAGACCAGCTCGTCCGTGAGGGAGGGGAAGCCCTCCAGTGCCTCGGCCACGAGCGCCTGGACCTTGTCGGTCTCGGCGTCCGGGGAGGACAGCCGGATCAGGATCCGCCACGGCTGGTCGAGGCGCTGGCCGGTGGTGCTGACCAGGTGCACCTCCGCGTGCCCGTCGGTGGCCTCGTGCAGCCGCTCGGCCAGGCGCTGGGCGGCGATGTTGTAGAGCTTGCCGACGTGGTAGACGGGGTTCTTGCCGTTGGCGCCCTCCAGGTTCATGGGCCGCAGCGGCGTGATCAGTCCGTTGACCCGGTTGCCGCGGCCGACGACGCCCTCGTCGCCGGACTCGATCGAGCTGCCTGTGTACGTCAGGTACAGCTCGTCCTTCTCCGGGACGTCGCGGGCGTTGAGCCGGAAGCGGGCCGGTGCGCCGGGGAGGCGGAGGCTGGCCATGCGGTAGCACTCGGCCAGGACGGTCTCGGCATTGCGGACGTACTCGGCGCGGCTGCCGACGTGGCGCGACTTCTGCGGGACGCACAGGACGACGTCGGCCTGGTCCCCGTCCCAGTAGCCCATGAGCTTGACGTCGGAGCCGCACCAGGCGTGGGAGAGGGTGAAGTCGCTCTCGCCGGAGAAGTGGTTCACCAGCTCGCGGACGAACGACTCGAAGGCGTTCTCCGGGGCCCACCCGGTGCCGAGGGAGGTGTCGTTCGAGAGTCGCACCCGACGCTCTCGCAGGTCGTCGATGGAGCGTGGGTTGAACCAGCGGGTGCGGTCCGGCACCGTGTCGCCCGTGAGGACCGCGCCGGGGCTGGAGTTGCTGGTGATGTTGAACGTGATGTCGAGGTGGTCCGACACTTCCGGGAGCCGCTCGGCGAAGAACGCCCTGACCTCGGCCTCGACGATCTCCTCGACGGGGATCGTCTCGCCTCCGCACATGGGCGCGGCCCGCCCGTTGACCAAGACACGGACCGGGGCCGTCATCCGACCAGCGCCGTAGCGGACCTCGCTGGCCCCGCCGAGGAGGGCGAGCTTGTCGAAGTTGTGGTGCAGCACTGCGCCGAAGCGCTGGACCGTGTAGTGGCTGTAAGCGCGGGACAGCCGCTCGGCGAGGTGGTCGGCCAGGGTGTCGGGGTGGCCGAGTCCCTTCCGCTCGACGATCGTCGTCGCATCGGGCTCGGCGGTGCCCGTCTCGATGGACAGGCAACCGCCCTCAGTCGTGATGGTTTTACGCATGACAAACTCCGATCTCTCTGCCTGAAGAAGACGGGTGGGACGGATGGGCGTCATTAGCCAAAGCCGGTTGATGCAGGTTGAGTTGCTCGCATTTCCCAGCGGCGTTCTCGGTCTGTTGCGACAGTAGCCAGGGCACCCCGCGACACCCCGGAAAAACCTTCCGGGGTCCACTTCGGCCACGAGGTGATGATCAGGACATGCGAGGGATGACAGAGAACCTGACCATCGGGGAGCGCGTTGCCTGGTACCGGCGGCGGCGCGGCCTCTCCCAAGAGGTCCTGGCCGGCCTTGTCGGCCGCACGACGGACTGGCTGAGCAAGGCGGAGAACAACCGGATCGAGCTTGATCGCCTCTCGGTGATCACCTCACTCGCCGACGCCCTCGACGTCTCTCTCGGAGACCTACTCGCGGAGCCGACGCTCATGGAGTGGTCGGCCGACAGCGGACACCGCACAGTCCCCGCGCTACGCGAAGCGCTGATGGACTACAAGCAGCTCACGCCCCTGTTGGGCCCTGCACCCGATGACGAACCACCTGCCCTACAGGACCTTCGAGCCAACGTGGGCGACGTCCTCGACGCCTACCAGGCATCCCGCTACGGCTTCGCCACCCGACGTCTTCCCCTCGTCCTGGCCGACGCGCTCGCCGCATCCCGCGCCTACTCGGGGTACGAGGGGGAGGAGGCTAATGCCCTGCTCGCCCTCGCCTACCACGGAGCAGCCATGGTGCTGGGGAAGGTCGGAGAGCCCGAACTGGCATGGATCGCCGCTGACCGCGGTCTGGCAGCCGCGCAGCACAGCGGCCGAAGCGAGGTCACGGGTTCGCTTTTCCGAGCGGTCACGCACTGCCTCCTGGCCACCGGACGCTTCACGGCAGCGGTCCAGCTCGTGAACGACGCGGCAGCCGTCATGCAGCCGGAACTGGGCACTGCAAACGACGAGTACCTCTCGGTGTACGGGACGCTGTTCCTCACCGGGGCGATGGCCGCCGCACGAGCAGAGGACCGGGCAGCTACGCAGACCTTCCTCCGAGAGGCCGACGAGACCGCGCAGCGACTCGGCGCCGATGCCAACCACATGTGGACAGCCTTCGGTCCGACGAACGTCGCGATCCACTGCGTAGCCACCGCCGGCGAACTCGGCGACATTCAGATCGCCGCGGACCTCGGCGCACACATCGACACCAGCGGAATGCCAGTGGAACGGCGCGTGCGGCACAGCCTCGAAGTTGCCAGGGCGCTGAGTGCCTGGAACCGGACCGACGAAGCCCTGGCCGTCCTCCTGGAAGCTGAACAGGCGGCCCCTGAACAGGTCCGTCACCACTACATGAGCCGAGAACTGGTCATCGGCTGGATACGCGGTACCCGAGGCCGGCCCTCCCATCCCGTGGCCGACCTGGCACGCAGGCTCCGCATCATCGCTGGCGGCTAGAGTCGAATCCGTGAGCGAGAACGAGCATGAAGCGAAGATGGCCCACCCCCGCATGGCGGCCGGCGCTCTCTTCTTCGACGAAGCTGATCGAGTCCTCCTCGTCGAGCCGTCGTACAAGGACTACCGAGACCTTCCCGGCGGATACGTCGAACAGGGCGAGTCGCCCCGACAGGCATGTGTGCGCGAAGTCCACGAAGAACTGGGCATCAAGCCCCACATCGGCCGCCTCCTCGTCGTCGACTGGGCGCCGAACCCGGGAGAGGGAGACAAGGTCCTCTACCTCTTCGACGGCGGCCGCCTAAGCGCAGACCACCGCCAACAGATCGCACTCCAAGCGGACGAGCTCCGCGGCTACGACTTCCACGACGCTGAGCAGGTGCCAGACCTCACCATCCCCCGCCTCGCGCGCCGAATCGTCGCTGGAGTCCAGGCCCGAACGAGTGGCTTGACCGCGTACCTGGAACACGGGCAGCCTCCGGAACCAACAACCTGAGACCACTTCCCGACTCAGACAAGGGCATGCCGGTGCATGAGTCTTGGCAAGCCCCCTGCGGGCATTACGACTAGGGCTGTCCTACCTGCCCAATTTTCCTCCGCATATTGATCACGTCCTCGTAGACTGTGTGCCAATTCGACACAACGGCGCGGCATCACGGTCGAGCGCCATGGGGACGGAGTAGCTGGTGGGGGACATGGACGAGCGACTGCAGAAACTGGCGAAGTCCTCTCCGAACTTCGGCATCCTCTACCCACTGAAGCCCCTGCTGTCGCTCTACGGCGCCCAGGCCGAGGCCACGGTCTTCACGAACCCGAACTCCTCGCTCGTCCAGGCAGGCCAGTTCGGCGAAGTCCTCGCCGAGGAGCTGATCACCCGGATCGGCATGCGAGTGGACGGTGACCGGCAGATCGACCGGCTGACCGCCCTGACTCGGGCTGGTGTCCTGATCCCCGAGACGCGTCGGGATTTTGACCAGTTGCGGGTGGACCGTAACAAGGCCGCTCATGCTCATCTGTTCGACACGGCACGAGCACTGGATACCGTTCGGGTCTGCCACAAGCTCGGCTTGTGGTTCCACGACGCGATCTCCGGGCGCCGCACAGTTGTGGAGTTCGTGCCGCCTACGGATCCGGAGACAGTCGAACAGCTCTCGGATCCGGACGAGGTCGCGGAACTGAATGAGGCCCTGGACGGCCATCGTCAGGCCCTGACCGAGGCGCGCACGCGCCTCACGGAGTCCACGAGCGAGCTGGAGGCCGAGCGGAAGGCGCGGGCCGAGGCGGAACGCCTCATCACCAGTGCCAGCACGAACAACGCGGAGCTCCTCGCCCAGATCGAACAGCTGGCAGCGCAAGTCGCCGAGATGCGAGTTGCTCAGACGGCCGAGTACGAAGAGGCCCGTCAGGCCCCGCGGAAGGTCGATCCGGCGGCCCGTGACGCGATCATCCATCGTGCGCAGCGGCGGGCTCCGCTGAACGAGATCGAAGCCCGCAAGGAGATCGACAAGCTGCTGCGCGCCGCCGGCTGGGTAGTGCAGGACCGCAGCGAGGTCAACCCCATGGCCGGCCGGGGCGTGGCCGTGCGGGAGTTCACGCTCGCCACGGGACGGGCTGACTACGTCCTGTACGTGGACGGACAGATTGCCGGCGTCATCGAGGCTAAGCGTGAGGGCACGCACCTGGCCAGCGCGGTCGCGCAGAACGACCGCTACGCAGGCGGAGTGCTCAAGGAGCACCGGCTCGCCGTTTGGCGCGAGGACGAGCCATTCGCCTTCCGATACGCGACCACGGGCACCGAGACGTACTTCATCAACCGGCTGGACCCCGAGGCGCGCTCCCGTGAGGTGTTCGCCTTCCACAAGCCGGAGACCATCGCAGACTGGATGCGCCGTGCCGAGGAGCATCCGGCCGCCCCCACCTTCCGCGCCGCCCTGCGCAGTGTTCCGGAGCTGCACCGTAACGGCTTGCGTCCGGCGCAGATCGAGGCGATCAAGAACCTGGAGAGCTCGCTTGCTCTGGACAAGCCGCGGGCTCTGATCCAGATGGCGACTGGTGCGGGCAAGACCTACACCGCCGTCTCCCAGACGTACCGGTTGCTCAAGCACGCCCGAGCACGCCGCGTGCTGTTCCTCGTCGACCGGAACAACCTCGGTAAGCAGGCCCTGGATGAGTTCCGGAAGTTCACGACCCCGGACGACGGCCGCAAGTTCTCCGACATCTACAACGTCGAGCGCCTAGGCGCTGCAGGACTGCAGGACAGCAGCTCGGTCGTGATCTGCACGATCCAGAAGATGTACCGCCTGCTGACCGGCGAGCAGCTCGTGGACGACGACCCAGTCGATGAGGCCAACGACGACACGGCGTACGAAGAGTCCTATGCCGCTGCACAGCCCATCAAGGTCGGCTACAACCCGGCTGTGCCGATCGAGTCCTTCGACCTGATCATCGTGGATGAGTGCCATCGCTCGATCTACGGCCTCTGGCGTGCGGTGCTGGAGTACTTCGACACCCACCTTGTCGGGCTGACCGCCACTCCGACCCTGCAGACCCTCGGTTTCTTCGGCCGGAACCTGGTCTCCGAGTACACCTATCCCCAGGCAGTAGCCGACGGCGTCAACGTCGACTTCGACGTCATCCGCATCCACACAGATTTGCGGGAGAACGGTGGCGCCACCATAGACGAGGGCACAACGGTCAAGATCCGTGACCGGAAGACCCGATACCAGCGCTACGAGCAACTGGCGGACGACTTCACGTACACCACACGTCAGATCGGACGCTCTGTGGTGGCTGTCGATGAGATCCGAGCCGTTCTCACCGCCTATCGGGACAACTGGCAGCGGTGGTTCCCCGGCCGCAAGGAGGTTCCCAAGACGCTGATCTTCGCGGTCGGCGAGGACCACGCCGAGGACGTGCTTGCTCAGGTCAAGGAGGTCTTCGGGCGAGGCGACGAGTTCGCCAAGAAGATCACGTACAAGAGCCGTAAGGCCGGCGAGGACCCTGACGAGCTGATCCGTGCCCTGCGAACGTCCCCGCGCATGCGGATCGCCGTGACCGTCGACATGATCGCGACTGGCACGGACGTGAAGGCGCTGGAGTCTGTGATCTTCCTTCGGGAGGTGCGCAGCGCGGTCCTCTTCGAGCAGATGAAGGGACGAGGCGCCCGCACGATCGACGCCACTGAGTTGCGGGAGGTGACCCCTGGCGGGGATGAGCGAGTGCGTAAGGAGCGCTTCGTCCTCGTGGACGCAGTCGGCGTCACCGACTCCCCACTCGTGGACGCACGGCCGCTCGTTCCGGCGGGGGAGCGCCAGATCTCCCTGGCCAAGCTCCTCGATAAGGCTGGCACCAAGTCGATCAGTGCCTCGGAGGCAGAAATCCTTGCCGGTCGCTTGGCCCGCCTGAACCAGCAGCTCAACGACGGCGAGCGCGATCACATCACCAAGGCGGCTGGCGGTCTCACCCTCTCGGATATCGCGGGCAAGATCGTCCAAGCCGCTGACCCCGATAGGCAGGACCGAGCCATGGCGGAGGGTGGTGAAAAGGCAGCCCACGCACTGATCGTTTCTGCTGTGGCCCCGCTCACCGCCAGCCCCGACCTGCGCCGACTGATCATCGAGATCCGACGGGACAAGGACTACGTGATGGACGAGACCACTGCGGTCGCCGTCACCAACGTTCACGCGATTCCCCGCGAAGAGCGTGCACGCGAGCAGGTCGACCGCTGGAGCCGCTTGCTGGAGGATGAACGCGACAAGATCGCTGCGATCTCCATCGCGCTCTCCAGCCCCCGCTCGGTCGGTCCGGCAGAGGCGTACGCGGCGCTCAAGGAGCTGGCGGACAAGATCCGACGCCCCGACTTCGCCTGGACCCCGCAGATACTTTGGACGTACTACGAGGACCTTGGCCGTGCCGCCGAGCAGCCGAGCAAAGAGGCAGGCGTGCCCGACCTCATCTCGCTCATCCGATACGAGCTCGGCGTGGATTCGGAGCTGAAGCCGTACCGTGAGACGGTAGAGGAGCGCTTCGAAGGCTGGCTGCTCCGGCAGAGGCAGGCTGGCGTGGAGTTCACGGAGGACCAGATGTGGTGGCTGGGGGGCATCCGAGATGTCGTCGCCAGCGACGTCGGCATCGCCCCGCCGGACTTCCGTGCCGAACCGTTCGTCAGCCGCGGCGGCGGCAGGGGGCTTGCCCTGGCCTTCCCGGGGCGTAACCCGCACGACTTCCTGAATGAACTGAATCGAGAACTGGCTTGAGTAAGACGGAACTCCCGCCAGGTTGGTGCCTGGCTTCGCTGGCGGACGTCGTGGCGCCGGGTGGTGTTCTTCGCGATGGCGACTGGGTCGAAAGTAAAGATCAGGATCCGAACGGGTCGGTTCGCCTCGTGCAGCTGGCCGACATCGGAGACGGATATTTTCGAGACCGGAGCAATCGATCACTAACGCCAGAAAAGGCGAATGATCTTCGGTGCACCTTCATTCAGGAAGGCGACATTCTCGTCGCCCGAATGCCCGATCCACTCGGTCGTGCATGTATCTATCCCGGCGGAAGTCGGCCCGCAGTGACTGTCGTTGATGTCTGCATCATTAGGCCCGGGGATGAGGGTGTCGATAGTCGATGGCTTATGTGGGCAATCAACTCGCCGCAAGTGCGGAGCCAGATCGAAAATTTTCAAACCGGCACGACTAGGAAGCGGATCTCCAGGAAGAACCTTGAGAAGGTTCAGATCGCTATTCCGCCACTTGCAGAGCAGCAGCGTATTGTTGAGGCCCTAGAGGGATACCTGTCGCGTATTGACGCTGCCGAGGTAAGCCTAGAGCGCAGCTTGAGGCGGTCAAATGCCGCCTGGGTGGCGGTGCTTAATTCCGTTGCTCGGGGCGATCTTGGCCGGAAGGGGATTCATTCTGATCTCCGTCTGGTATCGGATGTTGCCGAGGTTAGCGGCGGCATCCAGAAGCAGCAGAAGAGGCGGCCAGTCCAAAATTCTTTCCCCTTCCTCCGTGTTGCCAATGTCGGCCGAGGGGCTCTTGATCTTGATGAGATCCATCACATTGAGCTGTTTGAGGGGGAGCTGGAGCGTCACAGGGTCCAGCGTGGCGACCTTCTTGTTGTAGAGGGGAATGGGAGTCCTGACCAGATTGGTCGGGCTGCGCTATGGGGCGGGAAAATCGAGAATGCTGTTCATCAAAATCACCTAATTCGCATCAGGCCTGGGTCGCAGCTCCTTCCTCGATACTTGGAGTTGATTTGGAACTCGCCACTTGTTGTGGAACAGCTTCGTGATGTCGCTAGGTCCACGAGTGGGCTGTATACCTTGAGTACCTCGAAGGTTAAGGCGATCAAGATTCCAGTTCCAACGCTCATCGAACAGGAATCTCTGGTGGAGGACGCTGACGTGTGGGAGACGCGTATTCGCACGGCTTCTTCCGTCCTTGTGGGTGCAAGCGTCCGTAGTAAGCGCCTTCGGCGGGCGGTGCTTTCCCGGGCATTTACTGGTTCCCTTGTTCCGCAAGATTCTCGTGAAGAACAGGCCGACGCTCTCTTGACCAGGATCCGGGTAGAGCGTGAGAAGCGTGTCCCAAGGAAGTCTGGCCGCGCTCGACCACTACGGGTGACAGGGGCGGCTGTGACTGTCACGCCTTCGCCTTCATCCGGCTCTGTGCCGATTCCCGACAATGTCGTACAGCAGGAGTTCGAGTTCTGATGGGCACCACTGCACCCGCCAATACTGTCGCGCAAACAAACTCGCTCGTTGCCAAGCTCTGGAACTACTGCAATGTCCTGCGTGACAACGGGCTTTCGACCATTGAGTACGTAGAACAGCTGTCTTACCTTCTTTTCCTGAAGATGGCAGACGAGCTGGCCGCCGATCCGTTCGCAGAGGAGGCGGCCGCCCCGATCGTTCCCTCCACTTTGGACTGGCAGTCGCTCGCGTCCAAGCGTGGCGAGGAGCTGGAAGGCCATTACCGCCGGGTGCTTACCGAACTGGGCAGGCACCCCGGCACAACGCTCGGCACCGTCTTTGCCAAAGCTCAGAACCGGATCACGGAGCCCGCTCTCCTCGAGAAGCTGGTCGTTGAGCTGATTGGCAAGACGGACTGGGTGCTGGAGGGTACTGACCTCAAGGGTGACGCCTACGAGGGCTTGCTCGCCAAGGGGGCCGAGGATACCAAGACGGGCGCTGGTCAGTACTTCACGCCGCGTCCCCTGATCGATGCCATGGTGCAGGTGATGCAGCCGGGCCCCAAGGATCGAATCACTGACCCGGCCTGCGGTACTGCTGGCTTTCTCATCGCGGCGCACAGCTACATTCGTGAGCACCACCTCAAGGGCCTCTCTCGAGAGCAGCGTCTTGCGCTCGGACAAGGGACCATCTGGGGAAACGAGCTGGTTCCTGGTACCGCTCGCCTCGCTGCGATGAACATGTTGCTGCACGGCATCGGTGAGGCTGGAGGGAAGTCCCTCATCACCACTAGTGATGCGCTGGCCAATGTTCCCGCCGAGCGGGCATCCCTCGTTCTCGCCAACCCGCCCTTCGGTAAGAAGTCGGCGATCACCGTTGTGGGCACGGACGGCAAGACCGACCGCGAGGACATCACGTACGACCGGTCTGACTTCCGAGCCACCACCACAAACAAGCAGCTCAATTTCCTGCAGCACATCATGTCGCTGCTGGAGATGGACGGCCGCGCGGCAGTCGTCCTGCCCGATAACGTCCTGTTCGAGGGCGGGGCCGGCGAGAAGATCCGGCGGCGCCTCCTCCAGGAGTTCAACCTCCACACGATCCTGCGCCTGCCCACGGGCATCTTCTACGCCGGTGGTGTCAAGGCGAACGTCCTGTTCTTCGAGAAGAAGCCCCCGCGGGCCGACGACGTACCCAACACGTCCGAGGTCTGGGTGTACGACTTCCGGACCGGCATGCACTTCACGCTCAAGCAGCGTCCCCTCCGCCTGGCCGACCTGGCCGACTTCATCGAGGCGTACAAGGCGGACGACCGCTCGGCGCGCAAGGAGACCGAGGACGGCCGCTTCAAGCGTTTCACGTACGAAGAGCTCATCGCCCGTGACAAGGTGAACCTCGACGTCACGTGGTTGAAGGATCCGGCGCTCGACGACGCTGACAGTCTGCTTCCTCCCGAGGTCATCGCCCAGGAGATCGTGGAGGACCTCCAGGCAGCCCTTGCCGAGTTTGAGGCGATCGCCGAGGCGCTGGGCGGCGAGGTCAAGCCGGACGTCGCAGCCGAGGAAGTCATCGCGGAAGCATAGGTCCGGGGATCGTTCGCCCGTGCCGGTCTCGCCCAAGGTTCGAGGCCGGCACCAGCTCGGTGTGGGAGCGCATCGTGTGAGGGCTCCCTTCTCCCTAGCGGGCTCCCCAGCCGCGGTGAGCTTCGGGGCCATGTGGGCTCCAGCCGTTCAGGTAGGGCGCGAGCTCCTCGGGCTTCGGTTCGCGAGTGGTGGGCATGGCGGGTAGACGGGTCAGTGGGTCGAGGCTCTGAACGTAACGGCGCGCCCAGGTCAGCCAGCGTTGTGCCGAGTCCGCCGCCGTCTCATCTTCTCCAGACGGGTCTTCCAGTCGGCGCTCCAGGGCGTCGCAGTACGCGCTCAGGTCCGCCGCTTCCTGCCACAGGCGGGCCTGAGCGCGGAGTACCTCGGCATATTGCTCCTGGGCGGCTAGCTCCTTCGCCTTCTCCATGGCCGCCCGCCAGCGGACTTCGCGCTCGGCCTTCGCTCGCTCCTCGTCCGCCTTCCGCTGGGCGTCCTCTACGGCGCGGGTCTCGATCTCCCGGAGCACGGCTCCCAAGATGTCCTCCAGTACCCAGCGCTTGCGATCGGCCCAGCGGGACTGCCGACTGGATCGGCTGTAGCCGAGTTCGATCACGAGGCTCTTCGAGCGCTCTGGGTCGGTGGACTGGGGAAACTCCTGATCGATCGTGACGGTGTAGGTGAAGCCGTTCACGACCAAGTCCATTTCACCCTCGCGGAGGGAGTAGCTGGAGGGGTAGTGACGCCCGTTGTACGTGTAGGCATGGCTGCGCCGGCGGGAGGGGACTTCATGCTCCTTCACCTTGTGCCCTCGACGTACTGCCTCGGCGGCGAGGCCCTGGAGGAGCAGCAACGATCGGCGACGCAGCGGGGCGGGCATGACGAGTCGGCCCTCGTCGTTTCTCAGTGCGGCCACGACTGGATGCGGAGAGCGCAACTGAGTGGGTACGTGGACGGGCGGCGCCTCATCCGGCCTCTGCCTCAGTGAGTTGGGGTGCGGACCCTCGGCCAGAGAGATCTGCAGGTCGCGATTCCACATGCGGACGCTCTCGATGCGTTTGCCCTCAGGGACGAGGCTGTGGCGCTTCGCGTAGTCGATCACGCGTCGCCACTCCGTCACCGTCGCGTCGTCGGGCTCGGTGATGGTGACCCGCCTGTCCGTGACAAGTCGCTCGATGAGTTCCTTCGCTTTGGTCCGGCGGGCGAGTGCGACTGGCCTGTCGGCGTAGGACGCGGAGCGGGCGCTGCCTGCCGCCTTCCCCTCGACGATCTTCTTTTCCCCGACGTGCGCGGGGTCGTCCGGGTGGTGGCCATGCTGGATGTAGAAGGTGCCTGCCTCGGTGACCTGGGCATCCAACTCGCCCCCGCTGCGCTTGATCGTCACCAGCCCGCGGTCGCGCAGCGCGTAGGCGGTGCGGGACTCACCGGGATCCCAGGGCTCCTTGCCGTTCGCGAGCCGGCCGAGCAGGGCGAGCTGTCGTTCGTTCAGGGGAGACCAACGATGCATGGCAACAGCTCACCCTGGGGTCGGGCCAGGTGCAATGACTCGTACGGGTGGTCGCGTCTGGAGGCGCCGGAGACCTGCGGGTTTGCGGTCGTCGGACAGCTCGCGTGCGTGAGCGGACTGGGTGGCACTGGGGCGGACCCGGCGTCATGGTGATCGCGGTCGGATACCTCTGACCTGGGGAAACAGGATTCTGCGGCACGGTCCGGCACCACCCGGGATGATCTTGTGGGGCCTCGTAATGCGCAGGTCTCGGGTTCGAATCCCGAAGGCGGCTCTGTAGAACCCCCAGGACTCACTCGCCGTGACCTGGGGGTTTTGCTATCTACCGGACCTTGCGCCGCCGCTGCATGGCTCCCGGTTCGCATGACTCGGGCGAGGATCACAGCGGCGGAGGCGCGTTGCCTGCTCCGGGTGCCGATCGGCCGGCCTCGCGCACGTCGGCATCCGTGCTGCGCCGCAACACGAAGATCCGCAGCAGGGAAAGCAGACTCGGACCACATAACGCGCCGGCGATCCAGCCGTTCGTCGGCATCGCATAGAGTCCGCCCCCGAGCATCAGGACCGACAGTGCGACTGCAGAGTGCAGCAGCCGCATCCGATGCTTGTGGTTGCGGGCGGCCATCTGCTCACGTGCCTCCCGTTCCTTTGCCCTCTCGACCGCGTGTGCGCGACGCTGTGCCTCGGCCTCTTCGGCAGCGGCCTTCCGTGCTGCGTCGGATTCCTGCTGTTCGAGCCGGAGCTTGCTCAGCTCGGGTTCGCGCCGGAGTTGCGGTTCGAGGGCCTTGAGCGCGACCTGGAGTTGTTCGGGCCCGCCGAGTGCCGCCCCCCACTGGGCTGCGATGCCGAGGCCGGCGGACACGACGGGGTTCGTGCCGGGCATCCCGGGGAGCTGAGCCGACTGGTCTCCGAGGTTCATGCCTGCGCTCCCCCGTCTCCGCCGCCCACGGGCGCGTACTCATGGTCGGTGGGTGTCGGTGGTGGGCCGAGGCGGAGGAACAACCGGGCCAGGGCCTGGTTCAGAGTGTCAGCCGCACGTTCGGCAACGTCTGCGTCGTACCCGTCCGATGCGTCATGGTCGGCCTCGCGCCGCGACATGGAGCCGTCGCGGAAGCCGCGACTCAACGTGAAGCCCCGCAAGCTGGAATGACGGGGCCCTGTTCGAGGCAGCTCACGGGCCGTCATGTCGATGCTGCGGACGGCATCGTTCCAGGGCGTGTGACTGTGCTGTTGCTCCCACAGCTCCAGGAAGAGCAGAGCGACTGCTCTTTGGGCCGCTTCACCTCCCCTGGCGTGGCCGTGGGACGCAGGTGTTCTTGATGCGGGCTCGGTTGCGCGACCGTGCCCCTCTGGAGGAGGGCGAGGGTGAGCGCAACGCGCTGGGAGAGGCCGCTGCAAGGCGAGCGGCACGGCCCGGCACCACCTGTCACCCCAGGAGGGGGCCGCGGCACATGGGGAGGCCGAGTACGACAGCGCTCCTGCGCCGGTTCGCTGCTCGGTCCGACCCGGGCGGGCAGGGCGCTGCGTAGCTGTGGATGGCGTAGGCATTCCGAAGCCTCTGGCCGGCACTCGGAATCGACGGTGCTGCGTGCCTGCGGGAGCGTGGCCTGCCCGTCATGGAGTCGCAAACCGGTGGGGGTGCCCCGAGTGCAGTCCCAACTGAGCCGATTCGTACGAAAATTCGAACAGTGGCGGCCCTGCGTGGCGAGGAGGGAGGGTGGAAGCAGCTGACTGCCCGTAACCGGCGGGCTGGCCCTGGCGGGAGGGGCGGCTTGGGTGGCGCGGCCGCGCCTGCGGCTGTCCCCCCTGTGGACCTGCGCGTAGGGGTCAGTGGCCGGGTGTGCGGGGGGCTGTGCCGGGGCGGCGGTGGGGGAGGAAGGTGGCCGGGAGGAGGGAGAGGGCCAGGAGGGCGGCTGCGAGGGCGTACGTGGTGCGGAAGCCGGTGGGGGTGAGGCCGGTCGCGCCCAGGGTGACCGAGATCAGGGCCGTGCCGATCGAGGCCCAGATCTGGGAGTTGATGCTCAGGATGGTGCTGGCCGCGGTCATGCGGTGCTGCGGGAGGCCCCGGCTCGCCGTCGTCATCGTGGGGAGCAGGACCATGCCCGTGCCGATGCCCATCACGACCGACGCGGCGACGACCCGCCAGGCCGCGACGTCGGGCGAGCCGACTTCGAGTGCCGTCAGGGCCATGCCGAGGGCCCCCAGCGCGATGCCGGTGCGGATCAGCCGGCGCGGGGAGACCTTGTCGACGCGGCGCGAGGCGATCTGCATGGTGAGGCCGACGGCGAGGCCGACCGGTGCGCCGAGCAGGCCCGCCGCCGTCGCGCTCAGGCCGCGCGCCTGCTGCCAGTACATCGGGGCGAGCAGCATCGAGCCGAAGTAGCCGCAGGTGAACAGTGCGAGCGTGCCGATCCCGACCCCGAAGGTGCGCTCGCGCAGCAGCCGCAGGTCGAGCAGCGGCTCACGGGCCGTCAGGGCGCGCCTGGCGAAGGCGGCGACCAGGGCGAGGCCGGTGAGGGTGGGCAGGAGGGCTCCGGGTGCGGCGAAGGAGCCGTGCTCCGCGCCCCTCGCCAGTCCGAAGAGGAGGAGGGCGAGGCCGGGCGAGAGCATCAGCAGGCCCGGGACGTCCAGCCTGGGGGCGGCCGGAAGTGCCGGGGCGTTGTCGTGGGGGTGGTCGGGCTGGAGGAGCTTCGCGGCGAGGGTCAGTGCCGCCGCACCGACGGGCAGGTTGACCAGGAAGATCCACTGCCATGACACGGCGTCGATCAGCCAGCCGCCCAGCACCGGTCCGAGGACCGGGCCGACGACGATGGGCAGGCCGAGCAGTGCCATCACCCGCCCGAGCCGGGCCGGGTCCGCGGCGCGCATCACCATGGCCATGCCGACGGGCATCAACAGGCCGCCGCCGAGGCCCTGTACGGCGCGGAAGGCGATCAGGCTTCCCGCGTCCCAGGCGCACGCGGCGAGCAGCGAGCCGAGGGTGAAGAGGGCGAGGGCGGTGAGGTAGGTGCGCTTGGCCCCGAGTCGGCCCATCGCCCACGCCGCGGTCGGGATGACGGCGGCGAGCGCGAGCGCGTAGGCGCTGGCGGCCCATTGGATGGTCTCGAGCGAGGAGTGGAAGGCCTCGGAGAGGCGGTGCAGGGCGACGTTGACGATGGTGATGTCGAGGACCGACATGACCGAGCCGACGATCACGACGCTCGCGGTGCGGTGGAGTTGACGTGATGTGGGGGAGGGGAGAGGTAAGGGGGAGGGGTTGGGTGCGGCGGTCGTGGTCGGAGGCGGGGGAGCGGGGAGGGTCGGTTCCGGGGTCGGTTCCGCTCCGGAGGGGGCCTGTGTCGTCCTCATCTTCGGGTCCCCCTCAGCCCTGGTACGGACGGGTCGTGCGAGCGGTGCGCAGCGCCCTGCCCCACCAGGTCAGTTGGCCGATCATGCCCTTGAGCGCGCCCTCGGCCACGGCGGTGTCCCGAGGGGTGCCGTCCTCGCCCAGGCCCGACCAGGGGCCGTGCAGGCTGACGGAGTCGCGCACGGTCGTGGCGTGGAGCTCGGCGAAGACCAGCCGGAGCTGTTCGACCGCGCGCAGGCCGCCGCCGAGCCCGCCGTAGGAGACGAAGCCGACCGGCTTGGCGTGCCACTGCGCGTGGTGCCAGTCGATGAGGTTCTTCAGGGCGGCCGGGAAGCTGTGGTTGTACTCGGGGGTGACGACCACGAAGGCGTCGGCGGCCGCGAGGCGCGGGGTCACGTCCGCGAGGGCGGTGGCGGCCCGCGCGCTCGGCGTGCCGCCCCAGCCGGGCATGGCCAGCGGCAGGTCGATGTCGGCGAGGTCGATGACGTCCAGGTCCAGGCCGCCGTGGGCCTGGGCGGCGCGGAGGAACCAGTCGGTGACGGCGGGGCCCTGGCGGCCCTCGCGGACGCTGCCGACGATGACGGCGACGCGCAGCGGCGCGTCCTCGTGGACGGTGGCCGCCGCCGGGGCGGCCGGGCCGGTGGAGGTGGCAGAGCTGACGGACTCGGGCGCGGGCATGGTGGTGGTGTCCCCTCGGTGTGGGGCGACCGCCCGGTGCGGCTGCTCCTCCGGTAAACTACAACGGGCGTTGTAAAAAATGCAACGGTCGTTGTACTTCTCGTGCGGAGGCGAAGTGAGCACCGGCAACAGCAGGGCAGGCGGGAAGGGCAGTACCGGTGGTGCCGGCGGTGCCAGTGGTACCGGCAGTGCCAAGAAGCAGGAGAAGCAGATCGCCATCGCGAGCGCGTCCTGCACACTCTTCGGCCGCGAGGGGTACGCCCGCGCGTCGGTCGACGCGCTCGCCGCCGCGGCCGGCGTCTCGACCCGCACGCTCTACAACCACTTCCCGGGCGGCAAGGCGATGCTCTTCGCCACCGTCGTCACCTGGACGTCCACGCGCGTGCGCGAAGCGCAGGTCGCCATGATCGACGCCGTGCTGGATCCCGCACGCCCGCCCCACCCCGATGACGTGGAGCGCGACCTGGTCGCCCTGGCCCACGCGTTCATCGGGCTCATGGCCGACTACCCGGACCACTTCGCACTCGTCCGCCACATCCACGCCGAGGCCGACCACGTGCCGCCCGAGGTGCTGGAGGCCTGGACGAACGCCGGACCGGGCCCGGTGGGGCGCGCCCTCGCCGACGCGATGGAGGGTCTGGCCGCCGCCGGGCTGCTCGACGTACACGGCGACGCGGCGCTGGCCTGCACCCATTTCATGGCGCTGACCTCGCAGCCCATCCTGCAGCTCTCCCACTACGGGGTCCTCCCGATCCCGCAGCCGCAGGTGGACCGCCTGGTCACGGGGGGTGTGGCCGCGTTCCTCCGGGCCTACGGTGTGGTCTGAGGGGTTGAGGGGCCTCAATGGTCTGAGTTGGTCTGAGTTGCTCTGAGTGGTCTGCGTCCCCGCCGTGCGCCCCCGCCCGGCCCTCCGCCGGGCGCCCCCCGCCCCCGTCCGTCTCCTGTCGCCCGGGGCCACGGGCGGGGTTACGTTGGACGGATGAGGCAGACCCGGTTGCGCAGGGCGGCTGTGGGAGCGGCCGCCGTAGGGCTCCTGATGGTGCCCGTGGGGGCCGGTGTCGGGTACGCGGTGGACGCGCCGACACCTCCGGCGCCGAGCAACTCGGCTGCTTCGACCGGCTCCGAGGACTTCCCGCAGCTCACCCCCGCCGTGGCCCGGCAACTGGACGAAGCCGTCCTGAAGGTGATGGACGAGGCCAAGGTGCCCGGGGTGCAGGTGGCCCTGTCGGCGCCGGGCAAGGGGGCGTACGTACGGGCCTTCGGCGTGGCCGACAAGGCCACCGGCCGGCCCATGACGGACAGCCTCTTCATGCGGATCGGCAGCGAGACCAAGACCTTCACCGTGACCGCGCTGCTGGAGCTGGTCGACGAGGGGAAGGCCGGGCTGGACGATCCCATCGGCACGTACGTCTCCGGGGTCCCGAACGGCGACCGGATCACCTTGCGCGAGCTGGCCGGCATGCGCAGCGGGTTGTTCAACTACTCCGCCGACGAGGACTTCTTCAAGGCGCTGACCAGCGATCCCCAGCGGGAGTTCACCCCGCAGGAGCTGCTGGGGTACTCCTTCAAGCACCCGGTGCTCTTCGCGCCCAACGCGCAGTTCTCCTACTGCAACACCAACCTGATCCTGCTCGGACTCGTGGTGGAGAAGGTCAGTGGCCAGAGGCTCGCCGACTTCATCACCAAGGAAGTCGTCGTACCCGCGGGGCTGAAGCACACCCTCTTCCCCCTCGGCGCCGAGTTCCCGACACCGCACGCGCAGGGCTACACGAACCAGACGGCCTCCGGGAAGACGGAGGACGCCGCCGACTGGAACCCCTCCTGGGGCTGGGCCGCCGGGGCGATGATCTCCAACCTCACGGACCTGCGGAAGTGGGCCAAGGTGGTGGCCACGGGCGAGCTGCTGACCCCCGCCACCCAGGCGGAGCGGCTCAAGGTCAGTCCGGCCCTGCCGGGCACCGGGTACGGCCTGGGCATCTTCAAGGTCAACGGGTGGATCGGGCACAACGGCTCGCTCCCCGGCTACCAGTCGCTGACCCTGTACGACCCGCGGACGCAGGCCACCCTGGTCGTCCTGCTCAACACCGACATCTCCGCCGAAGGCCAGGAGCCGAGCACGCTGTTCGGCGAGGCGATCACCAAGGTCGTCACCCCGGACAACGTCTACACGCTGCCCGCCCAGCCCGCCCCCGGGAAGAGCTGACCCGGACCGCCGTCGAAGAAGGTTTGAAACATTGCGGTGGCGCCGTCGCGTCGATGGAGTGAGGCGGGCGCGAGGGGGAGTGGATGCGGCAGGGTTCCAGGGACGGGTTCCGTGAGTTCGCAGAGGGCAGATCGGCGCATTTGTACCGGTCCGCCTGCCTGCTGGCGAGCGGTGACACCCATCTCGCGGAGGATCTCGTCCAGGAGACCCTCGGGCGGATGTACCTGCTCTGGGGCCGGATCAACCGCATCGACAATCCCGCCGCCTACGCCCAAACCGTGCTGGTGCGTGCCTTCCTGACGCACCAGCGCCGCCGGTCCACGGGGGAGCGTCCGGTCGGGGAGTTCCCCGAATCGGGCGCGCCGGTGGCGGTCGGCGCCGGCGATCCGGTGCTGCGGCTGACCCTGCTGCAGGCGCTGGGTGCGCTGGCGCCGAAGGACCGGGCGGTACTGGTGCTGCGGTACTGGGAGGACCGCAGCGTCGAGGAGACCGCCGACGCGATGAACGTCAGCTCGGCGGCCGTTCGGACCCGCTCCTCGCGGGCGTTGGTCAGACTGCGGGAACGGTTGGGGGGCTCGCTCGCGGATTTCGCGCCCCGCTGAGCCGCCGCGCGTCCGGCTGCCGGGTCGCCCGGCCGGCTGCCTGGCTGCCTGGCCGTCGAGTATCCGGGGGCCTCTGCTTGCCCCTCGCTCGCTCAACCCGGTGGTCCCGGAGCGCCGGTGGTCCCGGAGCGCCGGTGGTCCCGGCGGTCCCGGTGGTTCCGATTCCTCACTCCATCACACCTCTGCACGGAAGGCTTGATTCCGCATGTCCTTTGAAGATGAGCTCGGCGAAGCCCTCAGGCGTGTGGGGGACGGTTTCACGGCGGACGGGCGCGACCTCGTCGCCGCCGGTGAACGGCGGGGACGGCGGCTGGTGGCCCGCCGCCGGGCCGCCGTCGTCGGCGGATCGGCCCTCGCCCTGGCGGTGATCGGCACGGCCGGTGCCTACACGGGCGGGCTGTTCGGCTCGGGCGGTTCCGACGGTCCCGCGAACGTCGCCACCGCCCCGTCGCCGAGCTCGGGGTCCGCGTCCGGCCCGTCGGCGCCGGCGAAGACGGACTCGGGCGAGTCCGGCGACGAGGCGGCGAAGAAGCTCGCCGGCAGCGGGGCCGTCACCGCCGATCAGCTGATCAGCGTGTTCAAGCAGCTGCTGCCGGGCGGATCGGTCACCGATGCCAAGGCCCGGGGCACGGCCGAGCTGACCGGACCGATGGTGGGCGGGGTCTACGACGACGGCAAGGGCAAGGGTTCCCTCGGCGTCGGCCTCTCGCGCGTGGACCCGAAGGGCCGGATGGCCCTCGAGATGGTGAAGTGCCCGTCCAAGGTCGTGCTCAATTACGACAGTTGCGCCTCGGAGAAGCTGGAGGACGGTTCGACGCTGATGCTCTTCCAGGGCTACGAGTACCCCGACCGCCGGGTGGACACGAAGAGCTGGCGCGCCACGTTGGTCACTCCGCAGGGATACCTGATCGACGTGCAGGAGTTCAACGCGGCCGCCGAGAAGGACAAGCCCGTCACCCGGAGCACGCCTCCGCTGACGCTCGCACAGCTGAAGACCTTCGTGACCTCCCCGCTGTGGCTGCCGGCCCTGGCGGACCTGCCGGCCGCGGCGGCGGAGCCGGTGACCCCCACCGCGCCCGGGCCGAAGGCGGCCGACGCGCTGGAGCAGCTGCTCAGCGGGTACGGGATCCCGGTCGCGGGCAAGGAGGAGTTCGACGCGGAGCTCGCCTACCTCGTCCTCGACGACGGCAAGGGCCAGTCGCTGGCCTCCCTCCAGATCCAGCCCGACAGCAAGAGCCGGCCGGGGATGTGGGCGGAGCTGTTCACGGGGGCCGAGACGCTGCCGGACGGGACGAAGATCCTGAGCCACCAGCGGCGCGGCGAGGCCGCGGGCGCGGACTGGTGGAGCGTGGAGGTGCTCCGCAAGAACGGCACCCGGGTGATCGTGTCGGCGTACAACACGAAGACGCTGAAGGGGGCCCCGACCCGGCAGGATCCGGCGCTCACGATGCAGCGGCTGAAGGAGATCGCGACGAGCCCGAAGTGGACCGAGTTCGGCTACTGAGCGGACGGGCGGACGGGCGGGCGGAGGCGAGGCGCGGACGGTCGGCGGGGCGGGTCGGGGCCAGGGGGTTTCGGGCCCCCGCCCCCGCCCCCGGCGGGGCGGCGGGGTGCGTCATTTGGCGTCCGCGTAGCACTCGACGACCGCCGTCGAGAACGGGAAGCGGACCGGCGTCTCCCCGAAGGTGATCCGGCCCGCCAGGTCGCCCGCGGCGCGGATCGCCGAGACCACCGCCTCGGCCTCCTCCTGCGGGCAGTGGACGATGACCTCGTCGTGCTGGAAGAAGACGAGCTCGGCCCGCATCCCGGCCGCCGCGATCGACTGGCGCAGGGCCGCGAGCAGCAGGAGCGCCCAGTCCGCGGCGCTGCCCTGCACCACGAAGTTGCGGGTGAAACGGCCCCGCGCCCGCGCGTCGGTCGAGGCGTAGCTCGGGACCCAGCCGTCGGGGGCCTCCTCGGCGTCCGCGGCCACGGCCGGCGGCGGGCAGGTCCGGCCGAGCCAGGTCCGTACGAGCCGGCCCTCCTCGCCCGCCTTCGCGGCGTCGTCCACGTACGCCACGGCCCGGGGGAACCGGCGGCGGAGCGCGGCCAGGTTCTTCAGGCCGTCCCCGGAGGTCTGCCCGTACACCGCGCCGAGCACGGCGAGCTTCGCCTTCTCGCGGTCGCCGGAGAAACCCTGGCGGGAGATCGAGGCGTACAGGTCCTCGGGGCGGCCGGCCACCTCCATGAAGGCGGGGTCGCGGGAGATCGCGGCGAGCACCCGGGGCTCCATCTGGTCGGCGTCGGCGACGACGAGCCGCCAGCCCGGGTCGGCGACCACGGCCCGGCGGATCACCTTGGGGATCTGCAGGGCGCCGCCGCCGTTGGTGACCCAGCGGCCGGTGAAGGTGCCGCCCGGGATGAACTCGGGGCGGAAGCGGCCGTCGTGGACCCAGTCCTTGAGCCAGCCCCAGCCATGGGCCGTGTAGATCCGGTACAGCTTCTTGAACTCGAGGAGCGGCGCCACCGCCGGGTGGTCGAGCTCCTGGATCTCCCAGCGGCGGGTCGACTTCAGCTTGATCCCGGCCTCCGCGAAGGCCTTGACGACGTCGGCGGGCAGCTCGGGCCGGACGCGCCGGCCGAACGCGGCGGAGACGGCGTCGGCGAGCTCGGCGAGCCGCCGGGGCTGGCCGCCGCCCGCGTACCGCTCGCCGAGGAGCTCGGTGAGCAGCGCCCGGTGGACGTCGGCCCGCCAGGGCAGGCCCGCGCGGTTCATCTCGGCGGCCACGAGGAACGCGGCCGACTCCGACGCGACGAGCAGCCGCATGCGGGCGGGGTGGGCGGTGGCGTCGGCCCGTCTCGCCTGGTCGGCGTGGACGGCGATGAGCGCGTCGAGGGGGACGGGGGCGGGCTGGGGGTCGAAGAGGGAGTTCTGCGTGCCGGGCTCCGCCGCGCGCTGCGGGAGGTCGGGCGGTACGGGCGCGTTCGTCAGACGGGCCCAGGCGGCGGCCGCCGAACGGGGTTCGCCGAGGCGGCCCTCGTGGGCGAGGAGGAGCAGCTCGGCGTCCTCGATGTCGTGGCAGCGGTCCACGCGGGCGCCGGCGGCGAGCAGGCGGGGGTAGACGGCGGCGGTGGACCGCCAGACCCAGCGGGTGCCGGCGGGGGCGGCGCGGATGGCGTCGGCGGGGTCGGTGACGGTGAGGGGGGTGGCTTCGGTGCCGGTGCCGGTGCCGGTGCCGGTGGCGGTGGCGGTTCCGCCTGATGTGCCGCGGGCGGGTCCGCCCGAGGGGCCGCCCGGTGTGCCGGTCTCGGTGCCGCCCGATGTGCCGCTCGCGGGGGCGTCGAGGGGGGCGGCGTGCCAGCGGCCGTCGGCGTCCTCGGCGAGGGCCCACCGGGGGATGTGCTCGCTCATGGGTGCGAGTGTCCCACCGGGGTCTGACAGGGGTGGGGCGGGGCGCGCGGGTGGCGCTGCCGTGGCCTGCGGGGCTGTCCCCTACCCGCCCTTCGCCCGTTCCCCGGGCTCCGCCCGGACCCCTCGGGGCCGCGCCCCGGTCCCCCGGCGCCTGCGGCGCGGGGCCGCTTCGGGCTCCGGGCTCCGCCCGGGCCCGCGCCTCAAGCGCCGGCGGGGCTGGGGTGGCTCGGGCCTCCGGTGCCTGCGGCGCGCGATCGCTTCGGGGTTCGGGCTCCGCTCAGGGCCGCGTCGGGCTCCGGCGGGGCTGGGGGCTGGGGGCGTAACGGGTCTGGGGCCCCGCCTTGCGTGTCGGTCTGGCCGGGGCACGGGGGCGGGTGGGGTGGGGAGTGGGGCGTGCCAAGCTGAAGGGCGTGAGAGACATAGTCGACCGGGCCTGTGAGGCCGCGCTGTATACCCAGGACGACGCCGGGCTGGATGCCGGGGCGTCGATGCTCGTCGCCCAGGGCGACCGGTGGGCCGGGGTCGGGCAGGCGCTGCTCGCGCGCGGGGAGGCGTACGTACGCCAGGCCTGGGAGCGGGGCTGGCGGCCCGGGGACGTGCTGCGGCTCGTGCGCCGGGATCTGGAGCAGGTGCACGTACGGATCGCGGAGGACCTGATCGCCGCCGAGGCACGGCGCTACGCCCGGCTGCCCGAGCGGTGGACCGAGGCCGAGGCGTGGTGGGGGGACGACACCCGCTACGGCGAGCGGCTCGCGGAGCGGGAGCGGACCGACCGGTTCACCCTGGCCGGGACCGTCCTCGAGGTCTTCCGGCTGCTGATCCGGCTGCCGTCCATCGAGCCGGTCGGCCCCCTGCCGGGAGACGCCACCGACGTGCTCGAACACGCCCACATCGAACCCCGCATGCTCGGCCGGATCCGCGCCCTGCTCGCGAAGGCCGAGGCGACCACCTTCCCGGAGGAGGCGGAGGCCCTCAGCGCGAAGGCGCAGGAGCTCATGGCCCGGCACACCGTGGACGAGGCGCTGCTCGCGGTGAAGACGGGGAGCCGGCAGGTCCCCGGCGCCTGCCGGATCGGCGTCGAGGCCCCGTACGAGGAGGCCAAGGCGGTCCTGCTCGACGCCGTCGCCACGGCGAACCGCTGCCGCTCCGTGTGGAACAGCGCCTACGAGTTCTCCACCGTCGTCGGCTTCGAGAGCGACCTGGAAGCGGTCGAACTGCTCTACACCTCGCTGCTCGTGCAGGGCACCGCCGCCATGACCCGCGCCGAGGCCGGACAGCGGGCGGGCGGGCGCAAGCGCACCAAGACGTTCCGGCAGTCCTTCCTGCTGGCCTACGCGAGCCGGCTCGGCCAGCGGCTCGCCGAGACGGCCGGACACACGGCGGCCGAGGCACCGGACAACCTGCCCGCCCTGGTCGCCCGGGACGTGGCCGTCACCTCGCGGGCCGAGGAGATGTTCCCCCGGACCACCACGACCCGGCTGCGCGGCGCCACCGACCTCGCGGGCTGGGAGGACGGCACGGCGGCCGCCGACCGCGCGCACATGGCGGACGGCAGCCGGCGCCCCTTGAAGAAGTAGCCGGGGCCGCCCGGCCGCCCGCGCCCGACCGGGGCCGCCCGGTCAGCGGTCCGCGGCCCCGGGCGCCGCGCCGCCCCCGCCGCCGCCCTCCGGCGCCGAGGGGGTCTCCTCGCGCAGCGCCCGCGCCTCCGCCTTCAGGATGCGCGCCGACTTGCCCAGCCCCCGCGCCATCTCCGGCAGTTTCTTCGAGCCGAACACCATCAGACAGACGATCACGATGATGGCGACGTGCCACGGGTGCATGGCGTTCCTGAGCATGGGGGTACCCGCCTTCGGGAGGCTGTAGAGGAGGAGCTGGTGGGGGAGGGGCTGGTGGAGGGGAGGCCGGTGGAGGGGAGGGGTGTGCCGACGGAGTGCCGGACCGTCCGCGGAACGGCACCACCGGGCCGATGATCGGCGTTATCGGGTGACAACGCCATAGATCATGAGATGTCTGAAGAAGACCTGAAGAGCACCCGGCGGGCTACGCTCGAGCCCATGAGCTGGGTCCGGGCGCTGAAGGACACCGCCCGATCCGGGATGACGGTCGAGCGGACCCGCCTGGAGCCCCTCATCGCCGTCCGCGCCGCCGTCGGCCTCGCGCTCGTCGTCGGCGTGAGCCTCGCCCTCCTCGGGCCCGGCGCGGCCGCCAGCTCCGCCTTCGGCGCGTACATGGCCGCCATCGCCACCTTCCAGAAGAGCTGGCGGCCGCGCCCCGTCCTCGCGCTGGCCGCCGGGCTGACCCTGGCCGTGTCCACCTTCGTCGGCTACCTGGTCGGGTCCGCGCACCTCCCGGCCTTCCTGCTGCTGCTCGCCGCCTGGTGCTTCGTGGCGGGCCTGATGTGGGCGGCCGGCCCCACCGCCGGCATGATCGCCTCGGGCAACGTCGCGATCATGCTGGTCACCGTCACCCTGCCGACCTCCGTGCCCCAGGCCGCCGGGCACGCCGCGCTGATCGCCGTCGGCGGCGTGGTCCAGGCCCTGCTGATCGTCCTCTTCCCCGTCCGCCGCTGGGGCGCCCAGCGCGAGGCCCTCGCCGACGCGCTCGCCGCCGAGGCCGACTACGCGCGCCGCCTGCGCCACGACGCCCGCGCCTCCTTCGACCCGCAGCCGCTGATGCGGGCGCGGGACGCCGCGACCGTGACGGCCCGCCAGGCCCGCCGCCGCCCCGCCGAGCTGCACGGGGCGCGGGGGCTCGCGGAGCGGATCCGGCCGGTGCTGGCCTCGCTCGCCGACCCGGCGGTCGGGGCTCCGGGGGAGGGGCCGGCGCGGGACCGGGTGCGGGAGCTGCTCGCCGCCGCCGGGTCGGTCCTGGACGCCGCCGCGCACGCGATCCGGCACGGGGACCCCGTACGGCCGCCCGCGCCGGCCCTCGCCGTCCTCAAGGCGCCCGACACCGCCGACCTGTTCCAGGGCGCCCCGCTGCGGGCCGCCCGGCGGCTCGCGGCCCTGCTGGACGACGTACTGGAGACCGTCGAGCAGGGCTCCGGGCGGACCGCGGACCCGCGGGAGTCGATGCTGCGGCCCACCCTGTGGGCGCTCACGCCGGTGGTGCTGGCGTCCGTACGGGCCGAGCTGCGCCCCGGGTCCCCGGTCCTGCGGCACGCCGTGCGCGTCACCGCCGTCGCCTGCTCCGGCTACCTCATCGGCCACGCGCTGCCGCTCGGCCACGCCTACTGGGCCCCGATGGCCTCCGTCATGATCATGCGGCCCGACTTCACCCAGACCTACACCCGGGCCGTCGCCCGCTTCGGCGGCACCCTGGTCGGCGTGGCCGTGGCCACCGCCGTGGTCCAGCTCGCGCAGCCGGGGATGTACCTGTCGGGGCTCCTGGCCGTCGTCAGCGCGGGCCTCATGTTCATGCTGATGCGCACCGGATACGCCGTCGCGATGGTCTTCGTCTCCTCCTACGTCGTCTTCCTGCTCGGCATGGGGGGCGTGCGCTGGGACCAGACGGTGCCCGACCGGGTCGCCCTCACCCTCCTCGGAGGGCTGCTCGCGATGGCCGCGTACGCCGTCTACCCGGCCTGGGAGACCCCCCGGCTGCGGACCCGGCTGGCGGACTGGGTCGCGGCCGGCGGCCGGTACGCGGCAGTCGTGCTCGAGCAGTACGCCGACCCGGCGGGGGCCCGGCGCGGGGACGTCAGGGGAGCCCTGCTGGCGGCCCGCGACGCCCGGGTGGCCTGGCACGAGGCGGTGGACCGGGCCGCCGCTGAGCCGGTGCGCCAACGCGGGATCTCGCGGGCGGCCGCCGAGGACGCGGGCCACGCGATGGCGGCGATGGGCCGTCACGCGATGCTGCTGGAGGCGCACCTCCCCAACCGGTCGCAGGCCCCGGATCCGGACGCCGCGGCCCTCGCGCACGCGCTGCGCGCGGCGACGGAGGAGGGCGCGAAGGCGGTCCGCGAGCGCGAGGTGCCCCGGTGGGACGGGGTCCGCGCGGTGCTGGCGGGCTGGGACGCCCCCGCGTCGGGTGTGGTGCGCGGGGCGGCGCAGCAGCTGCTGGCCTCGCTCGAGGAGGTCTCCGAGGCACTGCGCGGCGGCGCGCCCGGGTCCGGGACGGGGACCGAGGCGGGGACCGATACGGGGGCGGGGTCCGGGGCGGGGTCCGGGGCGGGGTCCGGGGCGGGGGGCGGGAGCGGGGACGCGGCCCGCGAGGAGTCCCTCGGAGGAACTCCCGGCGAGCACCTCGGCGAGCACTCCGCCGAGCACCCCGGCAAGCACCCCGGTGAGCCGCCCGGCGAGCCCCGCGGGGAGCCCAGGGCCTAGGCGCGGCAAGGGGTGGAGCCCGTGCACGTGCATCTGCCCATGCAGGCGTTCATGAACACAGCTATGATCCGGTGCAGTTGACATCTGCACTATCGGGGGCTTCCTGTGGACCACGCGTACAACGGGATGGCAGCTGCAGAGCTTGACGGTGTGACCTGGCAGAAGAGCAGACACAGCAACTCGCAGGGATCCTGCGTGGAGTTCGCGAAGTTGCCGGGCGGCGATGTCGCCATGCGCAACTCGCGGTTTCCCGACGGACCGGCCCTGGTCTACACACCGGCCGAGATAGAAGCGCTGCTGCTGGGTGTCAAGGACGGCGAGTTCGATCACCTGATCAGCTGAAAACTACGTTCCAGCGCCGAGAAACAAGCCATGCACGTGCACTGGCCGGGACTGATCGCAATGATCAATCCCGGCCAGCTGTCGTCTATGTGACGGTTCGTCCCCGGTCAGTCCTGGAGCGAGAACAGCGCCCAGACCACCTTGCCGGTCAGCCGCCCCGCGAGCGGGTGCCAGCCCCAGCTGTCGCTGTAGGAGTCGACGAGGAACAGCCCGCGCCCCGATTCCAGGTCGCAGTTCTCCTCCGTCGCCGCCGGCGCGAAGCTCCCGCTGGGCCGGTCCTCGCTGGGGTCCCGCACCGCGCACACCAGTCGCGTGCTCCACCGCATCAGGTGCAGCCGGACCGACGGCTCGGGCTCGCCGCCCCCGCCGCCAGGGCGGGAATCGTCCGGGAGGGCGTGCCGCAGCGCGTTCGTGACGAGCTCGGAGACGACCAGTGCGACGTCGTCGAAGCGGTCGTCGAGGCCCCATTGGGCGAGCGTGGAACGCGTGAAGGTGCGAGCTCCGCGTACCGCGTCGAACCGGGCGGGCAGGCCGCACGAGGCGGACCCGGAAACAGCCGTGGGGTCGACCGGGGGAAGTCCCTGCCGTAACGGCTCGAGCATGGTCGATCCATTCGTCCCCATGCGAGGCACTCCCGGGATTCGAAAGAACTGCGGGGCACGCAGGTGCGCGGGACCATGGTTCCGAATGCAGAAGCCGGATGCAAGGGCAGATGCACGTGCACGCGCCGGACCTGTCCACTCCCGTGACGGTTCTTGCTCATTTCTTCCTACGCATACTTACGGACTTCTTCTCCGGCGGGGCCGATTCCGTTACAGAACGAGTACGGACCGATGCGTTTTGGTGGCAGACTGCGGGCCTTGAGGGGCACGGGGGCCCCTGCGACGCGAGCCATCTGAAGACATGGGGAGGGCAGGACTAGTGACCGCAGAAGCCAGTGGTTCTGTGGTGCGCCGCATTCTCCTGGGCTCACAGCTCAGGAGACTCCGGGAATCACGCGGCATCACCCGAGAGGCGGCCGGCTACTCGATCCGCGCATCCGAATCGAAGATCAGCCGCTTGGAGTTGGGAAGGGTGAGCTTCAAGGCCAGAGACGTCGAGGACCTCCTCACGCTCTACGGAGTCACGGACGGCGCGGAGCGGGAGTCGCTCCTGGGTCTGGTCCGTGAGGCCAATGCGGCCGGCTGGTGGCACAGCTACGGAGACGTACTGCCCGGCTGGTTCCAGACGTACGTGGGCCTGGAAGGCGCCGCCTCCCTCATCCGCATCTACGAAGTCCAGTTCGTGCACGGCCTGTTGCAGACCGAGGCCTACGCCCAGGCGGTCGTCAGCCGCGGCATGCCCGGTGCCGGCCGCGCCGAGATCGACCGGCGCGTGGCGCTGCGCCTGGAGCGCCAGAAGGTCCTGGTCTCCGAGAACGCCCCGGTCTTCCACGCCGTCCTGGACGAGGCCGCGCTGCGCCGCCCGTACGGCGACCGCGACGTGATGCGCGGTCAGCTGGAGCACCTCATCGAGATCTCGCAGCGGCCGAACGTGCAGCTCCAGGTGATGCCGTTCTCCTTCGGCGGCCACTCCGGCGAGAGCGGCGCGTTCACGCTGCTGCGCTTCCCCGAGTCCGACCTCCAGGACGTCGTCTATCTGGAACAGCTCACCAGTGCCCTCTACCTGGACAAAGAAGAGGAAGTGAGGCAGTACGAGCGGGCGATGCTGCGCCTGCAGGACGACTGCCCCGACCCTGACCGGACCCGCGATCTTCTTCGTGGGCTCCTTCAACTGTCTTGATTCGCACGTAGTATGACGTCCGATCAGTGCATGACCGAACGGACGTGACGACCGATCGGGATCCGGTGCAGCGCTAAGGACGCGCGCTCGCAGTAAGGGATGGCATGTCCATATTCGACGACCTGGCTCACCAGTACATCGACGGCGCATGGCTGGCCGGTGCCGGTTCGTGGGACATCATCGACGTCAACCCGTACAACGGGGAGAAGCTGGCGGCCATCACCGTGGCGACGGTCGAGCAGGTCGACCGGGCCTACCGCGCCGCCGAGCGCGCCCAGAAGGAATGGGCCGCCACCAGCCCTTACTCCAGACGCGCCGTGCTGGAACGCGTCCTGCGGATCACCGAGGAGCGCGAGAAGGAGATCGTCGAGGCGATGATCGACGAGCTCGGCGGGACCCGTCCCAAGGCCGAGTACGAGGTCCGCCTGGCGATGGAGTTCGTCCGCGAGGCCATGCAGCTGGCCGTCCGCCCCGAGGGCCGCATCCTGCCCTCCCCGGTCGAGGGCAAGGAGAACCGGGTCCAGCGGCTGCCCGTCGGGGTCGTCGCCGTCATCACCCCCTTCAACTTCCCCCTCCTCGTCACGCTCAAGTCGGTCGCGCCGGCGCTCGCGCTCGGCAACGCCGTCGTCATCAAGCCGAACCAGAACGCGCCGGTGGTCGGCGGCGGGCTCATAGCCAAGATCTTCGAGGACGCCGGCCTCCCGGCCGGCCTGCTCAACGTCCTCGTCACCGACATCGCCGAGATAGGCGACGCGCTCCTGACCCACCCCGTCCCCAAGGTCATCTCCTTCGCGGGCTCCGACCGGGTCGGCCGGCACGTCGGGGCGGTCGCCGCCCGCCACTTCAAGCGGACCGTCCTGAACCTCAGCGGCAACAGCGCGCTCGTCGTCCTCGACGACGCCGACCTCGACTACGCGGTGGACGCGGCCGTCTTCAGCCGCTTCGTCTACCAGGGCCAGGTCTGCATGGCGGCCAACCGGATCCTGGTCGACGTCTCCGTCGCCGAGGAGTTCACCGCGAAGTTCACCGCCCGCGTGCGCGGGCTGCGGACCGGCGACCCGCACGCGGCCGACACCCAGATCGGCCCCCTGATCAACGCCTCGCAGGCCGACGCCCTCACCGCGCTCGTCGACCGGGCCGTGGACGCCGGGGCACAGGCCCTCGTCCGGGGTTCTACGCGCGGCAACCTGGTCGAGCCGACCGTGCTGGCCGGGCTCCCCGAGGACTCCCCGCTGCTCGGCCAGGAGATCTTCGGCCCCGTCGCGCTCCTCGTCCTCTTCGACGGCGAGGACGAGGCCGTCCGGCTCACCAACGCGACCCCCTACGGGCTCAGTGGCGCCGTCCACACGCGCGACATCGAGCGCGGGGTCCGCTTCGCCCAGCGCATCGAGACCGGGATGATCCACGTCAACGGCTCCACCATCGGCGACGAGCCGCTGGCCGCGTTCGGCGGGGAGAAGGAATCGGGCCTGGGACGGCTCAACGGGGAAGCCACGATCGAGGCCTTCACCACCCAGAAATGGATCTCCGTGCAGCGCGGCCGGACCCACTTCCCGTTCTAGGCGGGCGGGCGACCTAGACTCGGGCGGGTCAGGCGAGGACGCGTCCCGGGGAGAGCCGAGTTGAGCAACATACCGGAGACCGGGCGCACACCCCGGGTCCAGAACCGGCTCGTCATGATCCAGATCGTGGTGTTCTCGCTGCTGCTCACGCTCGGCGGACGCCTGTGGTACCTGCAGATCCGCAACGGCCAGGAGTACACGGACGAGGCGAAGAACAACAACACCCAGCAGGTGGTCCAGCCCGCCGTGCGCGGTGAGATCCTCGACTCCCGCGGGGTCCCGCTCGCCGACAACGAGACCCGCATGGTGGTCTCCGCCAGCCGCACCGAGCTCTCGAAGATGAAGGACCGCGGCAAAGAGGTGCTGACCCACCTCGCCGGGGTGCTGGGCCTGCCGCCCGAGGACGTGGTCAACGGGGTCCGGCTGTGCGACGCCAAGACCCCCAAGCCCTGCTGGAACGGTTCCCCGTACCAGCCGATCCCCATCACCGACGAGGCGACCACCGAGCAGGTCCTGGAGATACGGGAACACGCCGAGCGCTTCCCCGGCATCACCGCCGAGCCGACCGCCCTGCGCCGCTACGCCGGCCCCGACGGAGCCAACACCTCCCAGGTGCTCGGCTACCTCTCCCCGGTGACCGACGGGGAGATCTCCAAGGCGAAGAACTCCGACTCCCCCTACCTGCGCTCCGACCAGGTGGGCCGCAGCGGCCTGGAGCGCACCTACGACAAGGAGCTCCGCGGCAAGGCGGGCATCACCCGCTACGAGGTGGACAACCTCGGCCGGGTCATCGGCGAGGGCGTGAGCGACAAGGCGCAGCCCGGCGCGAACATCGTGACCTCGATCGACTCGCGCGTGCAGGCGGTCGCCGAGCGCGAGCTGAACGACGCGATGATCGAGGCCCGCAAGGGGTACGACAAGAACACGCACCGCAACTACGAGGCCGACTCGGGCGCCGTCGTGGTCATGGAGGCCAAGACGGGCCGGGTCGTGGCCATGGCGTCGAACCCGACGTACGACCCGAACGCCTGGGTCGGCGGCATCTCCGCGAAGGACTACGCCTCCCTCACCGACAAGGAGTCGAACTACCCGCTGCTGAACCGGGCCATCCAGGGCCAGGCGGCCCCCGGCTCGATCTTCAAGGTGGTCTCCTCGACGGCGGCGGTCAACGCCGGCTACCCCTTCAACGGCCGCTACGGCTGCCCGAGCTCGTACTCCGTCGGCAGCCAGGTCTTCACCAACTTCGAGTCCCAGGGCTACGGCGACATCACCATCGGCAAGGCCCTGGAAGTCTCCTGCGACACCGTCTACTACGCCATCGCGGACAAGGAGTGGAAGAAGGACGGCGGGATCAAGCCCAAGGCGCAGCCCGGCGACTTCTTCCTCAAGACCGCCCACGAGTTCGGCCTCGGCAAGCCCACCGGCATCGACCTGCCCAGCGAGGTCGCCGGCCGGGTCCCCGACCGCCAGTGGAAGAAGGACTTCTTCGAGGCGAACAAGGCCGCCTGGTGCCGCGACGGCAAGAAGGACGGCTCCTTCGCCGAGAAGATCGCCTACGAGAACTGCCGCCAGGGCAACCAGCTGCGCGAGGGCGACGCGATCAACTACTCGATCGGGCAGGGCGACACCCTCGTCACCCCGATCCAGATGGCGTCGGTCTACGCCGCCATCGCCAACGGGGGCACGCTCCACCAGCCCAGCGTCGGCAAGGCCGTGGTCAGCGCCGACGGCACCTCGGTGCAGGAGATCGCGCCGAAGGAGCAGGGCAAGCTGCCGATGGACGCGAAGCTGCGCGACAACATCGACGGCGCCCTGGCCGACGTGGCCACCACCGGCAGCGCGGCCTGGCGCTTCGGCGGCTGGCCGCAGAAGAAGATCCCGATGCACGCGAAGACCGGTACGGCCGAGGTCCAGGGCAAGCAGACCACCTCGTGGTTCGCCTCCTACACCGAGGACTACGCGATCGTGATGACGATCTCCCAGGGAGGCACCGGCTCCGGAGCCTCCGGGCCGGCCGTCCGCAACATCTACGAGGCGATGTACGGCCTGGACGAGAAGGGCAACCAGGACCTGTCGAAGGCCCTGCTTCCGAAACCGCAGACCGAACTCCCTGCGGCACGGCAAGAAGGCCCGTGATCGCGGACAGAAGTTGACCGCAAGGCTCCGTAATGTCGTTCCCGTCAGCAGGAGCGGCACCGAAACAGAAGGTGGTCAGGTCATGGCTCAGGTTTCCACGGAGGTCCCCGGTGACGAGCGCGGCACGCTCCTCGCCTTCGTCGAGGCCCAGCGCACGGCGGTCCGCGAAGCGCTGGAGGGGCTGAGCGAGGAGCAGGCCGCGAGCCGCCCCAGCGTCAGCGAGCTCTCGCTGTCCGGGCTGGCCAAGCACGTGGCGGAGGTCGAGCTGAACTGGCTGCGGCTGGCCCAGCAGCGGCCCAACGAGCGGGCCCGCGCGGGGGACAGCTGGAGCGAGGGCTTCCGGCTGGGGGAGGGCGAGACCATCCCCGGCGTCCTGGCCTTCTGGGACGGGGTCGCCCGGGAGACGGCGGAGTTCATCGCGGCCGCCCCCAGCCTCGACCTGACCTTCCCGCTCCCGGAGGCGCCCTGGTTCCCGAAGGACGCCAAGGTCTCGCTGCGCTGGATGCTCCTGCACCTGGTGGAGGAGTTCGCCCGCCACGCGGGCCACGCGGACATCATCCGCGAATCCCTCGACGGCAGCCGCGCCATGGGCTAGGCCGGTCAGTAGCCTGGCCGCATGTCAGCGATCCGCCTTCTCGTCCTCGGCGCCGTCCGCCGCCACGGACGGGCCCACGGCTACCAGGTCCGGGCCGACCTCGAGTACTGGGGCGCCCACGAGTGGTCGAACACCAAGCCCGGGTCGATCTACCACGCGCTCAAGCAGATGGCGAAGCAAGGCGTGCTGCTGGCCCACGAGGTCGCCCCGTCCGTGGCGGGCGGCCCGCCGCGGACCGAGTACGAGCTGACGGAGGCGGGCCTCGCGGAGTACTTCACGCTGCTCCGCGAGGCCCTGTCCGCCTCCGACCAGAAGGCCGACGTCCTCACCTCGGCCCTCGGCTTCATGGTCGACCTCCCCCGCGCGGACGCCCTCGCGCTGCTGCGCGAACGCCTGGGCGGCCTCGCCGCCTGGCGCGCGACCGTCACCGGCCACTACGTCCCCGAGGGCGGCATCGAGCCGCTGGGCCACATCGGCGAGATCATGCACCGCTGGATCTCCGCGGCCGACGCGGAAGCGGAGTGGACCCGGGGGCTCATCGACCGGATCGAGGCCGGGGCGTACTCCTTCGCGGACGAGCCGGGCGATTCCTTCGAGGGGGTTCTGGCGGCCTCCGAGCCTCCCGGGTCCGGCTGAGTCCGGGCTTGCACCTCACGTGGCGTGAGGGCTCAGGGTGGGGTGCGTACCCAAGGAAGAGGAGCGGGAAGAGATGAGCCACTCCGTGGGCCAGGTCGCCGGATTCGCCGGAGTCACGGTGCGCGCCCTGCACCACTACGACGAGATCGGGCTGCTCTCCCCGAGCGGCCGCAGCCCCGCGGGACACCGGCGGTACGAGGACGCCGACCTCGACCGGCTGCAGCGGATCCTGTTCTACCGAGAGCTCGGCTTCCCGCTCGAAGAGGTCGCGGTCCTGCTGGACGACCCGGAATCGGACCCGAGGGAGCACCTGCGCCGGCAGCACGCCCTCCTGTCCGACCGGATCGACCGGCTCCAGCGGATGGCCAGGGCCGTTGAGCACGCCATGGAGGCGAACACGATGGGCATCAACCTCACACCCGAGGAGAGGTTCGAGGTCTTCGGGGACTTCGACCCCGACGAGCACGCGGAGGAGGCGGAGCGCCGCTGGGGCGGCACGGACGCGTACAAGGAGTCGGCCCGCCGGACGGCCTCGTACACGAAGGCCGACTGGCAGCGGATCATGGGGCGGGCCGAGGACATCAACCGGCGGCTGGCCGCCCTGCTGGACGCGGGGGCGGACCCGGAGTCGGAGGAGGCCATGGACCTCGCCGAGGAGCACCGCGGCTGGATCAACGCGAGCTACTACTTCTGCACCTACGAGATCCACGTCTCCCTCGGCGAGATGTACGTCGCGGACGAGCGGTTCACGGCCTTCTACGAGGCCGTCCGGCCGGGCCTGGCGGTGTTCGTGCGCGACGCGATCATGGCGAACGCGGTCCGCAAGGCGTAGGGCGCCCGCGCACGGGGGCGGCCCCCCTCCGGGTCTGGAACCGGGCGGGGGCCGTGTGCGTTCATACTTGGAACCGCCGCCCTGTGCGTCCGCACCGCCGACACCCCCTGATCCAGGAGAACCCGGAACTCGTGAACACGCTTGCGCTCGGCCCTGAGTGGATCTCCCCGGAGTACCTGATCGGGCAATTCGGCCTGATCGGCATCCTGGTCATCGTCTTCGCCGAATCGGGTCTCTTCGCGTTCCTGCCCGGCGACTCCCTGCTCTTCACGGCGGGCCTGTTCGTCGCGAGCGGCACCATCGAGCAGCCCCTGTGGCTGGTCTGCACCCTGATCGTGGGCGCCGCGATCCTCGGTGACCAGGTCGGTTACATGATCGGCAAGGTCTTCGGTCCGAAGATCTTCAACAAGCCGAATTCCAAGCTCTTCAAGCGCGAGAACCTCGACGCGGCGCACGACTTCATGGAGAAGCACGGCCCCAAGGCCATCGTGCTCGCGCGCTTCGTGCCGATCATCCGGACCTTCGCGCCGATGGTCGCGGGCGCGACCGCGATGAAGTACCGCACCTTCCTGATGTTCAACGTCATCGGCGGCGTCCTGTGGGGTGCGGGCGTCACGGTCCTGGGCTACCAGCTCGGCCAGTTCGAGCTGATCAAGAAGAACGTCGAGCCGATCTTCATCGGCATCGTCCTGATCTCCGTCATCCCGGTGATCTTCGAGGTGATGAAGTCCCGCAAGGAGAAGAAGGCCGCCGGCGAGGCCGGCGGGCCGTCCGCCTCCGGTGACGACCCGCAGTCCCCGGGCCAGCGCAGCGGCCGCCACGCGAAGCGCTAGCCACGCGAAGCGCTAGGCCGCCCCTTTCGGCTCGTGCCGTTCTCGCCGGCCGGCGGTGCCGTGCGGGCCCCGCCGTGCAGGTGGGGCCCGCACTGCTAAAATGGGACATTGTTCACTATTTAACATCTTCCGTGCCGCGGTACTCCACCGCCCCCTCGCCCCCCTCGCCGCGGTGTCCGACCGCCGAGCCCGAGGTGTGATGCGGCATGAGGACCTTCCGCGCCGACGCGGCAGCGGCAGCGGCAGCAGCCGCTGACGCCGCCCCGACCCGCACCCCGACCCGCACCCCCACCCGGGCCCGCCGCGCCGCGGCACGGTCGGCCGTCCTGGCGTCGGGCACGGCCCTGCTGCTCGCGGTCTGCGGGATCCCCCTGGCGGCCCCCGCCGCGATGGCCGCGCCCCTCGCCTCGGCCGCGCCCCTCGCGGCGGCCGGAGCCGCCACCCCGGACCCGACCCCGTCGGATCCGTCGCCCGGGCCGGCCCTGAAGCACATCGATCCGGCCGCGCTGCAGTCCGCCGTGGACGCCGCGGCGAAGAAACTGATGGTGCCCGGCACGGTGGTGCTGCTCCGCACCCCGCAGGGCACCTTCCGCGCGGTCACCGGCACCGCGGAACTCGGCAAGGACCGGCCTCCCGGCACCGCCGACCACTTCCGGATCGCCTCCAACACCAAGACCATGACCTCGGCGCTGATCCAGCTCCTCGTCCAGGACGGCAGGATCCGCCTCACCGACCCCGTGTCCGACTACGTCCCCGGGGTGCCCAACGGGGCGCGGATCACGATCGCGCAGCTGCTGGAGATGCGCAGCGGGCTGTACAACTACACCGACGCGCCCGAGTTCTCGGCCGCCCTGGACGCCGACCCGGGCAAGGCGTGGACCCCGCAGGAGGTCCTGGCCATCGCGTTCCGCCACCCGCCGGACGCTGCCCCCGGCGCGGAGTACGCGTACGACAACACCAACTACGTGCTGCTGGGCCTGGTCGCGGAGAAGGCCGGCGGCCGTCCGCTGGCCCAGCAGTTCAGGGACCGGCTGCTGACCCCGCTGGGGCTCTCCGGCACCTCCCTGCCCGGGATCCACGACACCTCCCTGCCCGCCCCGTCCGCGCACGGCTACATGTACGGAGGCACCGCCCACGCCATGACCGACGAGCCGTACCCCGCGGACGTGCGGGCCGCGGCCCGCACGGGGAAGCTCGAGCCGCTGGACTACACCCACCAGAACCCCTCCTACGCCACCGCCGCCGGCGGAGCCGTCTCCACCGCGGACGACATGGCCACCTGGATCAAGGCGCTCGTGACGGGCAAGGTCCTCGGCCCCGCCGCCCAGCAGCAGTGGCTGCACAGCCCGCGGGCCCAGAACCCGGCCGCGCCCGAGGCCCAGAAGTACGGCTACGCCATCGCCTACCAGCGCTTCACCCCGCAGGCCGCGATGTACTTCCACGGCGGCGAGCTCCCCGGGTTCAACTCCTTCATCGGCCACGACCCGGACAACGACGTGACCCTGGTCGTCTGGACGAACCTGACCGTCTCGCTCGACGCGAAGGCCACGGCCATGGCCCTGCTCCCCACGGTCCTCGACCAGGTCTACGCGGGCGCCTCCTTCCCGACCGTCACCGACTCCGACGATCAGGGCGGCGGCTGACCGGGACGTCCGGAGGCCCCGGGCCCCCGGGGAGCTCCAGGCAGCCCAGGCGGCCCAGGGTGGCCTAGAAGCCCCGGGTGCGCTTCGCCGCGCGGCGCTTGGCGGCGCTCGCCGCCCCCGGGATCCGCATGAACAGGCGGGACATCTCGGAGCCGAGGTTGACGCCGATGGCGATGGCGAGCGCGATGGCCGCGGCGTTGGTCAGCGAGGCCAGACCCTCGTTCAGCCGGTTCTCGGCGATCAGCAGCAGCCCGTAGTACGTGGCCGAGCCTGGCAGCAGCGGGCCGATGGCCGCCGTGACGAAGGGCAGGGCCGAGGAGATCCGGTGCCGGGAGAGGAGCTGCCCGAAGAGGCCGACCAGCCCGGCGGCGACGGCGGTGGACGGCACCGCCGGGATCTCCCCGGCGTAGTGCAGGGCTCCGAAGACCGTCCAGGCGACCCCGCCGTTCAGCGCCACGATCCACACGGTGGAACGTTCCTGCTGGAGCAGGATCGCGAACGTGAACACCAGCACGATCGAGGCGGCGATCTGCAGCGCCGGCCGCTGGGTGATCTGGAGGACGTCCTCCGGCTGGGGCGAGGAGCCGAACTGCAGGCCGACGTAGAGCACCACCAGGACGCCCATGATGATGCCGATGAAGAAGTACATGACCTCCAGGAGCCGGGCGGAGGCGGTGATGTAGTAGCCGGTCAGGCCGTCCTGGACGGCCGCGACCAGGGCCCGGCCCGGCAGCAGCGCGAACAGCCCGCCGGTGATCACGGCGGAGGAACGCAGGTCGGGCTCGGCGAGCTTCAGGGCCACGCCCATCGCGGCCGGCGGCATCGCCGCGACCACGAACTGGTAGAACTCCGGCAGCCCGCGCCCGGCGCAGAACCACGCCAGCCGGTCGCCGAGGACCGCGCCGAGTGCAGCCGCGAAGAAGACGAGCACCCCGCCGCCGACCAGGGTGGAGGCCGCCCCCGCGAGCAGCCCCGCGGCCGCGGTGAGCATCCAGCCGGGGTACGGGTGCCGGTTGCGGCGGATCTCGGCGAGCCGGCGGTAGGCGTCCTCCAGCGACATGTCGATCTCGTGCGCGCTGATGTCGTTGACGAGGCGGAACACGGCCGAGAGCCGGGTGTAGTCGGTGCCCCGGCGGCGGACGGTGCGGTTCGCCGAGACCGGGTCGTCCACCAGGGAGCGCTGGTAGCTGATCGACAGCAGCGTGAAGGTGACCGTCGGCTCACAGCGGTCCAGCCCGTAGCTGCGGGCCACCGCGAACATCGCGGCCTCCACGTCCTCGGCGCCCTCGCCGCCCGCGAGCAGCAGCTCGCCGATGCGCAGCGTCAGGTCGAGCACGCGGCCCACGGCGGGCCCGGTCTCGACGCCGGACTTCTGCGTGGGCTCGGGGACCGGCCGGACGTCCACCGGCATGCGCAGCATGGTGCGCATCCGGTCCTGCCAGAGGGAGTCCTTCATCCGGGTGACGGGGAACCCGGGACCGACATAGGCCTGCGGGGACTGCGCGGCGCTGTAGGTGTGCGGGGTGGCGAAGGCGGAACCCTCCCCGGGCTCCGCGGCCACGGAGGCGAACCCGTCGGGGACGGAGAACTCCGAGGTCGGCTGGTCCTCCTCGGTGGCCTCGGGCTCCAGCCCGACCCCCTCGGGCACGGCGAACGCGCTGTGCGCCTCGTCCGACTTCGGCTTCCGGTCCTCGGTCCCGGATGCTTCGCCCTCCGCCACGCGTCCTCCAGTCCCCGGCCAGCCCGTGATCAGTATGCGGAACCATTTCGTCCACGGCGAAACCGCCCTCGGTCCCGCACCGGCCCGCCCTCGGCCGGGCCTCGGTCCGGCGCCGGCCCGCCCTCGGCCCGGCCGCCCGGTCCCGTCCCCGGTCCCGCATCCGTCCGGCGCGGGCCCATGGCTCCGGCTCCGGCCGCCTACCCCGCCCGCCGGTCCGCACCCGGGCACGACAGCGGGCGGCACCCCCGAAGGGGTACCGCCCGCGTGGTGTCACGGGGGTGGCGGGAGGACCCGCTCACCCGTCACCGACCCGGAGGTCAGTGGTGGCCGCCCTGCGCCTCAAGGCGCTTGTACGAGGCCTCGATCTCGGCCTCGGCCTCGGTGCGGCCGACCCAGTTCGCGCCCTCGACCGACTTGCCCGGCTCCAGGTCCTTGTAGACCTCGAAGAAGTGCTGGATCTCCAGGCGGTCGAACTCGGACACGTGGTGGATGTCGCGCAGGTGCTCCACACGCGGGTCGGAGGCCGGCACGCAGAGCAGCTTGGCGTCGCCGCCCGCCTCGTCCGTCATGTTGAACATGCCGATCGCGCGGCACTTGATCAGGCAGCCCGGGAAGGTCGGCTCGTCAAGGATGACCAGCGCGTCCAGCGGGTCGCCGTCCTCGCCGAGGGTGTTCTCGACGAAGCCGTAGTCGGCCGGGTAGCTGGTCGAGGTGAAGAGGCGACGGTCCAGGCGGATCCGGCCGGTCTCGTGGTCGACCTCGTACTTGTTCCGCGAACCCTTGGGGATCTCGATGGTGACGTCGAACTCCACGTCCTGCTCCTCCATGATCAGCTTCATTGCTTTCGAGACTGCGTCCGATGCGCCTGCGTGCGCGTCCCGCCCAGCCCTGCCGGGTGGGGTGCCATGCTCGCGGCAAGACGCAGTGGTTAAGTGTCCCTCACGCATATGTGTGATCGCGAAAGGGGCTGGTCCGAGGTGCCATTGGTCAAGACGTGGCAGCTCATCGCGGTGTCGGCCGTCGCCGGCCTCGCCCTGTCGGCCGTGACGGTTGCCGCCGCGGGTCCGTGGGACTCCGGCCAGCGTAAGGCCGAGCGGGACGAGGCCGCCTCCTGGGGCCGTACGGGTGGCGCAGATCACGGTGAGGGCGGGGTCCGCGGAGCTCCGCAGGCCGCGCCCAGCGCCCCCGGAGTGCTCGCCGGCGTCCGAGCCGCCGGAGCGGGCACCGGCGAGCAGGCCGGGACGGGCGGCTCCGGAGCCCTCGGCGCCGCGCTGCGGCCGCTGCTCGCGGACTCCGCGCTCGGGACCGTCCGCGCGGCTTCGGTGATCGACACCGCCACCGGACAGGTCCTCTACGAGGCCGGGGCCCACGAGGCGATGACCCCCGCCTCCACCATCAAGATCGCCACCGCCGCGGCCGCGCTGGCCTCCCTCGGGCCCGACCACCGGATCCCGACGACCGTGACGCCCGGCGCCGGGGCCGGGTCGATCGTCCTGGTCGGCGGCGGCGACCCCTCGCTCACCGCCAAGAAGAAGGCCCCCGCGGGCTCCGGCGGCAGCCTCGTCGCGCTCGCCGCCGACACCGCCCAGGCCCTCAAGGCCGCCGGCACCGACTCCGTCGTCCTCGGCTACGACGACACCCTCTACACCGGCCCGGCCCGCCACCCGATCGGCGCCAACGACAACATCGCCCCGGTCACGGCCCTGACGGCCGACGAGGGCCGCACCGACGAATCCTTCTCGGGGCCCGTCCGGCGCGGCGACGACCCCTCCAAGGACACCGCCCGCGCCTTCGCCGCCCTCCTCGCCGAACGCGGGGTCAAGGTCACCGGCGAGCCCGCCAAGGCCAAGGCGCCGGCCGGAGCGGCCCCGCTCGCCGTCACCCTGTCGACCCCGCTCGCCGGGCTCGTCGAACGGATGCTGACCAACAGCGACAACGACATCGCCGAGGCGCTGGCCCGCCACACCGCCCTCGCCTCGGCGCAGCCCGCGAGCTTCGAAGGGGCCGAGAAGGCCGTCGGCGCCAAGCTCGCCTCGCTCGGCATCGACACCGCCGGTTCCCGGTTCGCCGACGGCAGCGGCCTGAACCGCGCCGACAAGGTCAGCGCCGGGCTCCTGACGGCCCTGCTCGTCAAGGCCGCCGATCCGCAGCGGCCTGAACTGCGGCCCGTCCTCACCGGACTGCCCGTCGCCGGATTCACCGGAACCCTCCGCGGCCGCAACGCCGGCGTCTCCCCGGCGGCCGGCCTGCTCCGGGCCAAGACGGGCACCCTGACGGGCGTGAACTCCCTCGCCGGCACCGTCGTCGACCCCTCCGGACGCCTGCTGGCCTTCGCGTTCCTGACCGCGAACGCCCCCGACCCGGGCGCCGCCGAGAAGGGCCTCGACAAGCTCGCGGCGGCGGTGGCCACCGCTTCGTAGGCCGACAGGCCCAAGGGGATCCGCCCGCGCGCCGGTCCACGTACGGTTGACGCATGACGAGCATCGGTGGAGCGGAGATGGTCGACTGGAACCTCGCGGTGGCGACCGCGACCCGGCTGGTACGGCCCGGCCCGGAGATCAGCCGGGACGAGGCGCGGGCCGTCGTCGCGGAGCTGCGCAGGCACGCCAAGACCTCCGAACGGCACGTGCGCGCGTTCACCCGGATGATGCCGCAGGGCGTGACCCCGCCCGACACCCCCGTCCTCGTCGTGGACCGGGCCGGCTGGGTCAAGGCCAACGTGGCCGGCTTCCGCGAACTCCTGGCGCCGCTGCTCGGCAAGATGCAGGACCGCCGCGCCGACGCCCCCGGAGCCGCCTTCCTCGGCGCGGTCGGCGGCAAGGTCACCGGCGTCGAGCTGGGCATGCTGCTCAGCTTCCTGGCCTCCCGCGTGCTCGGCCAGTACGAGACCTTCGCGCCCGCGGGCCCCGACCTGCCGGGCTCGGCCTCGGGTGGCGGCCGGCTGCTGCTCGTCGCGCCGAACATCGTGCACGTCGAAAGGGAGCTGGAGGTGGACCCGCACGACTTCCGGCTCTGGGTCTGCCTGCACGAGGAGACGCACCGTACCCAGTTCACGGCCGTCCCGTGGCTTCGCGAGCACATCGAGGGCGAAATCCAGACGTTCCTCGGTGCCACCGAGATGGACCCGATGACCGTGCTGGAGCGGCTGCGCGAGGCCGCCCAGTCCTTCGCAGGGGCCCGCCCCGACGCCGAGCGGGGCGACGAGGGCCGCTCGCTGGTCGAGCTCGTCCAGACCCCCGAACAGCGCGAGGTGCTGGCCCGGCTCACCGCCGTCATGTCCCTGCTGGAGGGACACGCCGACTTCGTCATGGACGGGGTCGGACCGGACGTGGTGCCCTCGGTCGCGGAGATCCGCGAGAAGTTCCAGCAGCGCCGGGCCAGCGGCGCGGGCCGCCTCGACGCGGCCCTGCGCCGGCTCCTCGGCCTCGACGCGAAGCTGCGCCAGTACCGCGACGGCGAGCGCTTCGTGAGCGCCGTCGTCGGCCAGGTCGGCATGGACGGCTTCAACCGGGTCTGGACCTCCCCGAACACCCTCCCCACCAAGGCCGAGATCGCCAACCCGGCGGACTGGGTGGCCCGGATCCACCGCAAGGGCGGCGAGCAGAGCGAAGAGGTCCGCGAGGAAGCGTGACGGCGGGCGGGCGGGCGGGACGGCGTGACGGCGGGCGCGACGGCGGCCGCGACGGCAGGGACGGAGGGAACCGGGACGCGAGAGCGCCGCGGCGCGCGGCGCGCGGCGGGAGGCCTGATGGGAAGGACGGGACCCGGGAGAACCGACCCGAGAGAAGTGGCCGGAGAGGCGTGAAGTTGTCCCTCTGGGGTAAACAGCATCACCCGTCCGAGGGACCGTGGGGCGTGGAAGCGCGTGCGATGCTCGGGGAACGGCTCGGTTCTGTCACCATCATCGCACTCTGAGTGACCGCCCCCGTCCGCGGGGGTGGCCGGACAGCACCCCGAGCGCACCACCCTCTCCAACGCCTCCGAGGCGCCTCAGAGGCATCCGAACTCCACCGAAGGGCACCGGACATGGGTCCCCATCCTGCGGTCGCGGCGATACGCCTGGCGGTCCGCCGCGCACTCCACGACGTCCTCACCGACCTCACCGACCTCACCGACCGTCCCGCGCACGCACCCGCTCCCCGTGTCGGCCGTCCCGGCCGCACCCCCGGCACCTCCGGACCCCTCGGCGACCCGGGGGCCCCCGACCGGCCCGCCCTCCCCGACAGCGCGCCGCTCGTCCTCGTCGCCTGCTCCGGTGGCGCCGACTCCATGGCGCTCGCCTCCGCCCTCGCCTTCGAGGCCCCCAAACTCGGCATCCGGGCCGGCGGCATCACCGTGGACCACGGGCTCCAGGACGGCTCGGCCCAGCGCGCGGCCGAGGTGCTCACCCGCATGACCGCGCTGCGCCTCGACCCGGTCGAGTCCGTCGCCGTGCGCGTCGGCCGGGACGGCGGCCCCGAAGCCGCGGCCCGCGACGCCCGCTACGCGGCCCTGGACGAGGCCGCCGACCGGCTCGGCGCCGCCGCCGTGCTGCTCGGCCACACCCGGGACGACCAAGCGGAAACCGTCCTGCTGGGCCTCGCCCGCGGCTCCGGCATCCGCTCGCTCTCCGGAATGCCCGAAGTCTCCGGAGGCCCCGGAGGCTCCGGCCGCCGCCACCGCTACCGGCGCCCCTTCCTCCAGGTCGACCGGCAGACCGCCCGCAAGGCCTGCATGGTCCAGTCCCTCGCCGTCTGGGACGACCCGCACAACATCGACCCCGCCTACACCCGCTCCCGGCTGCGCCACGAGGGGCTGCCCGCCCTGGAGAAGGCGCTCGGCAAGGGGGTCGTGGAGGCGCTCGCCCGCACCGCCCAGCTCTCCCGCGACGACGCCGACGCCCTGGACGCCTGGGCCGCCGAGGCGGAGAACGGCGTGCGCGACGAGGACGGCCGGCTCGAGTGCGCCAAGCTGTACGCGCTGCCCCCGGCCGTCCGCCGCCGGGTGCTGCGCCGGGCGGTCGTCGCGGCCGGTTCTCCCGCAGGCTCCCTCTTCGCCCGCCACATCGAGGAAGTCGACCGGCTCATCACCGGATGGCGCGGTCAGGGCGCCATCAACCTGCCCGGCCGGGTCGAGGCCCAGCGGCAGGGTGGCAGACTGGTCATCCGGCAGGGCTGATTGGTGCTGAAACACGGCTGAGTCCTCCGGGGTCACCCCCCGGAGCCCCGGCCGACAACGAAAGTGATGCGGGTGGACGAGAAGGACATGGGCAACGACCTCCAGTCGGTGCTCATCACCAAGGAAGAGATCGACGCGAAGCTGGCCGAGCTGGCCGCGAAGATCGACGCGGAGTACGCGGGCAAGGACCTGCTCATCGTCGGCGTCCTCAAGGGCGCGGTGATGGTGATGGCGGACCTGGCGCGCGCCTTGTCCACCCCGCTCACCATGGACTGGATGGCGGTGTCCTCGTACGGCGCCGGGACCCAGTCCTCCGGCGTGGTGCGGATCCTCAAGGACCTGGACACCGACATCAAGGACAAGCACGTCCTGATCGTCGAGGACATCATCGACTCGGGCCTGACGCTGTCCTGGCTGCTGTCGAACCTGGGCTCGCGCCAGCCGGCCTCCCTGGAGGTCGTCACGCTGCTGCGCAAGCCCGAGGCCGCGAAGGTCGCGATCGACGTGAAGTGGGTCGGCTTCGACATCCCCAACGAGTTCGTCGTGGGCTACGGCCTCGACTACGCGGAGAAGTACCGCAACCTGCCGTTCGTCGGCACGCTCGCGCCGCACGTCTACGGCGGCTGAACCCGCCCGGACGAAACCTCCGGGCAGGGGAACCCTGGAACGATTCCCGCCGTTGGAGCATGGAAAGGCGGGTCCGTCAGCCGCCCCATGAGGCAGCGGGTGACAATACAGGGGTACATTCCGAAGAACAGTCTTTGCTCACAGCAGCATTTACCTACGGGCAGGAGGGACGGGGTGCCTAGCGCCCCGTATGGATGGACGTGAAGCGATACTTCCGTGGGCCGGTCATGTGGATCGTGCTGGCCGTCCTCGCCGTGGTCGTGTTGATGAACGTCGTCGGCTCCGGCGGCGGCTACAAGTCGGTGGAGACCAGCGAGGTCATCAAGGCGATCAACAGTGGCCAGGTGGACAGCGCCAAGCTGACCACCGGTGACAGCCAGATGATCAAGATCGAGCTGAAGAAGGACCAGAAGCTCGGCGACAACGACGGCACCAAGTTCCAGGCCAACTACATCGGGGACCAGGGCGTACAGCTCGCCCAGAACCTCCAGACCAAGTACGAAGCCGGTCAGATCCCTGACGGATACTCCGTCACGCCGGACAAGACGAGCCCGTTCCTGAGCGTGCTGCTCTCGCTGCTGCCGTTCGTCCTCATCGTCGTCGTCTTCCTGTTCCTGATGAATCAGATGCAGGGCGGCGGGTCCCGGGTGATGAACTTCGGGAAGTCCAAGGCCAAGCTCATCACCAAGGACACCCCGAAGACGACGTTCGCGGATGTCGCGGGCTCGGACGAGGCCGTCGAGGAGCTCCACGAGATCAAGGAGTTCCTCCAGGAGCCGGCGAAGTTCCAGGCCGTCGGCGCCAAGATCCCCAAGGGCGTGCTGCTGTACGGCCCGCCCGGCACCGGAAAGACCCTGCTCGCGCGTGCCGTCGCGGGCGAGGCCGGTGTCCCCTTCTACTCGATCTCCGGTTCCGACTTCGTCGAGATGTTCGTCGGTGTCGGTGCCTCGCGTGTCCGTGACCTGTTCGAGCAGGCCAAGGCCAACGCCCCGGCGATCGTCTTCGTCGACGAGATCGACGCCGTCGGCCGGCACCGCGGTGCGGGTCTCGGCGGCGGTCACGACGAGCGCGAGCAGACCCTCAACCAGCTGCTGGTCGAGATGGACGGCTTCGACGTGAAGGGCGGCGTCATCCTGATCGCCGCCACGAACCGTCCGGACATCCTCGACCCGGCCCTCCTGCGCCCCGGCCGCTTCGACCGCCAGATCGCGGTCGACCGTCCGGACATGCAGGGCCGTCTGGAGATCCTCAAGGTCCACCAGAAGGGCAAGCCGGTCGCCCCGGACGTCGACCTGGGCGCTGTCGCCCGTCGTACGCCCGGCTTCACGGGTGCCGATCTCGCCAACGTCCTGAACGAGGCCGCGCTGCTCACGGCCCGCTCGGACGGGAAGCTGATCGACAACCACTCGCTGGACGAGGCGATCGACCGCGTCGTGGCGGGTCCGCAGAAGCGGACCCGGATCATGTCGGACCGGGAGAAGAAGATCACCGCGTACCACGAGGGCGGACACGCCCTGGTCGCGGCGGCTTCCCCGAACTCCGACCCGGTCCACAAGATCACGATCCTGTCCCGCGGCCGGGCCCTGGGCTACACCATGGTCCTGCCGGACGAGGACAGGTACTCGACCACGCGCAACGAGATGCTCGACCAGCTGGCGTACATGCTGGGCGGGCGCGCGGCCGAGGAACTGGTCTTCCACGACCCGACCACCGGCGCGGCGAACGACATCGAGAAGGCCACGGCAACGGCCCGCGCGATGGTCACGCAGTACGGCATGACCGAGCGCCTCGGCGCGATCAAGTTCGGCGGAGACAACACCGAGCCGTTCCTGGGCCGCGAGATGTCGCACCCGCGGGACTACTCGGAAGAGGTCGCCGCGCTGGTCGACGAAGAGGTCAAGAAGCTCATCGAGACGGCGCACAACGAGGCCTGGGAAATCCTGGTCGAGAACCGCGACGTGCTCGACAACCTCGTTCTCGCGCTGCTGGAGAAGGAGACGCTCAACAAGGAGCAGATCGCCGAGGTCTTCTCGACGATCGTGAAGCGCCCGGCCCGTCCGGCGTGGACCGGCTCCTCGCACCGCACCCCGTCGACCCGTCCGCCGGTGCTCTCTCCCAAGGAGCTCCAGCTGACGAACTCGGCGAACGGGACCTCGGCGGCGTCCGCGCCGGCCGTCTCGGTGGAAAAGGCCCCGGAGCCCTCCCCGGAGGAGCGTCCGGAGGCCTGATCCCTCCCGGAATGGATGCCGCGCCCCCCAGGTTCTAGCCTGGGGGGCGCGGCACTTTCGTCTGCGCGCGAGCGAACACAGGAACGAGGAAGTAATGACCGACCCAGTGACCCTGACCGGTGGCGAGGGCACGATCGGCGAGTTCGACGAGAAGCGCGCCGAGGCGGCCGTCCGCGAGCTCCTGATCGCGGTCGGCGAGGACCCCGACCGCGAGGGCCTGCTGGCGACCCCGGGCCGTGTGGCGCGCGCGTACAAGGAGATATTCGCCGGCCTGTACCAGAAGCCGGAGGACGTGCTGACGACGACGTTCGACCTGGGTCACGACGAGATGGTCCTGGTGAAGGACATCGAGGTCATGAGCACCTGTGAACATCACCTGGTGCCCTTCCACGGTGTGGCGCACGTCGGGTACATCCCGTCCGTCGACGGCAAGATCACCGGCCTCTCGAAGCTGGCCCGCCTCGTGGACGTGTTCGCCCGCCGCCCCCAGGTACAGGAACGCCTGACCACGCAGATCGCCGAGTCCGTCATGGAGATCCTGGACCCGCGCGGCGTCATCGTGGTCATCGAGTGCGAGCACATGTGCATGACCATGCGCGGCGTCCGCAAGCCCGGCGCGAAGACCATCACCTCGGCCGTCCGCGGCCAGCTGCGCGACCCCGCGACCCGCAACGAGGCGATGAGCCTCATCATGGCCCGCTGACGGGGTGGACGCGGGGGAGGGCGCGGGCGGGCCTTCGGCCGCGTCCGACGGGGCCGCGCGGGACGTCTGGGAGCCGCTGAGCGAGGACGTCCGGCGGACCCTGGAGCTGTTGTTCGACGGGGATTCGGACGCGCAGCGGGGATTTCGGGCGCAGATACCGCACACGACGATGCTGAAGAGCGACTGCTCGTGTCCGTGCGTGTTCCTGAGCGTGGACACGGACGCCGTGGCGCGCGTGCCGATGGAACAGAACGTGGACTCGGTCGCCGGCGCCTCCCTCGTCAACGCGCAGGGCGGCTACGACGGCGAGGTGACCGTCCTCGCGGGCCGCGGCGCCATGTTCGACCTGCAGTTCTGTGACTGGGAGGACCGGGGGCCGGCGCCGCTGCGGCTCTGGGAGTGGCTCGGGCCCCGCCACCCGATGGCCGGCCCGGACACGCCTGAGGCCGGGCCGCCCGGGCCCGGCCTCAGGATGCGTGGGCTCAGGCCTTGGCGGTGGCCTTGGCGGGGTCCTCGTCGTCCGGGAGCTTGAGGACGTGTTCCAGGAAGAGCGCGGCGGCGATGACCGCCGCGCCCGCCAGGACCGAGAATCCGGCGTACCAGGCCTGTTCGCGGCGGGCCGGGACGTCCAGCGCGGTGGTCAGCAGGAAGACCCCGACCCCGCCGTAGGCGCCCGCGACCAGGGCCGCGACCAGGGCACTGGCCTGGCCGAAGACCACCGCGCGGGCCGCCATCAGCGGCTCCACGCCCTTGGCGCCCGGCACCCGCTCGCGCTGGGCCTTCAGGCGGGCGCGCAGGGACAGGGCCGTCGCCAGCAGGACCACGGCGATGACGCCGAGCACGATCGGCGCGGCCAGCGGGACGCCCGGCAGCGAACCGTAGGAGTCCCACAGCCGGGCGCCGGCCCAGGACAGCACCCCGGCGACCACGAAGATGCCCGCCAGGACAGCCGGCCTCAGTTGCTTCACGTGCCTGCTCCCCGCTCTGTGTGCGTACCCGGTGATCTTAAGTCTTCGACCGCCCCCAGGGGAGGCGGTCACCGGGCCCGCCCCGGCGGGGGCGGACTACTCGGGGAGGCGCAGTTCCAGATCCGGACGCGGCGCGACGCCCGCGAGGCCCACGCCGTCCAGCAGCGCGGCGACGGGCCCGAGGCCCGGGATCTGCGCTTCGGGGTCGATGTCGAGCCAGGGGGCCAGCACGAAGGCGCGCTGGTGGGCGCGCGGGTGCGGGAGGGTGAGCACGGGGTCGGCGGAGACCACGTCGGCGTAGGAGACGATGTCGACGTCGATGGTGCGGGGCCCCCAGCGCTCCTCGCGGACGCGGTCGAAGGCTTCCTCGATGGCCTGGCCGCGCTCCAGGAGGGAGCTGGGCGGCAGGGTGGTCTTCACCGCGAGGACGGCGTTGAGGTACGAGGGCTGCGAACCGGGCTCCACGCCCCACGGCTCGGTCTCGTAGACGGGGGAGACGGCCTTGACCCGCAGGCCGGGCGTGTCGCCGAGGGCGTCGATGGCACCCTGCAGGGTCTCCAGCCGGTTGCCCAGGTTCGCGCCGAGCGCGACGACGGCCCACTTGGGGTTGGACAGGGTCACGTCCGCCGCGTCGACGGCCTCGAGGACGGAAGCCGGGACGGGCTGGACGGTGGGGTCGCTCTGGGCGTTCATTCCGTTGTTCACGCGCGGCTCCGGGTGATCGTGATGGTCACGTCGTCGAAGGGGACGGTGATGGGCGCGTCCGGCTTGTGGACGACGACCTCCACCTGGGCGACCGCCTCGTGCTTGAGGCACTGCTGGGCGATCCGCTCGGCGAGCGTCTCGATCAGGTCGACCGGCTCGCCTTGGACCACGTCGACGACTTCTTCCGCCACTACCCCGTAGTGCACGGTCTTAGCCAGGTCGTCCCCGGCCGCCGCGGGACGGGTGTCGAGGTGGAGCACCAGGTCGACGATGAAGGTCTGGCCTTCCTCGCGTTCCCGGGGGAAGACGCCGTGGTGCCCGCGAGCCTTGAGGCCGCGCAGCGCGACACGATCCACGCGAATCACTCCTGCTTTTCGTAGGTGCTTCCGGTCCGGGACTCCCCGGATCCATGGGCCTAGGCCGAGTGCGGTCGGCGTCGTCCAGCTTCGAATTTACCTGCGAAAGGCTCCGGGCCCCGACGGAGGGGTCAGGAGGACTCCTCCTCGTCGTCCTCGTCGGAGTCCGTGAGGACGGGAGAACCGTGGTGCGACCAGAGCCGCCAGCCCTCCGGTGTGCGTCGGAACACATTCGTGGCGACGACGAGCTGGCCGACGAGCGGGCCCAGTTCTCCGCCGTCCTCGGCGGGTCCGCCGCTGAGGATGTTCTCCGTGCACGTCACCAGGGCGGTGTCGCCGATGACCGCGACCTTGGTGTCGGTGAGGAAGAACTGGATGTACTCGGTGTGGGACATGATCAGCGCGTACGAGCGCAGGACCTCGCCGCGTCCCGAGAGGACCGGCCAGCCCGGGTGCACGCAGGAGATCTCGTCCTCGAGCCAGAGCGCCGACAGTGCGTCGAAGTCCCCCTGCTCCATGGCCTCGTAGAAGGCCGTGTTGACCTCTTCGACGGCTTCGATGTCGGTACGGCTCACCTTGTCCCTTCCTCGGTGCTGCGGGTGCTGCGGATACGGGTGCCCCGCCATGCCCCTTCCACCGCGCGGGCCACCCGAACCGCGTCGGCGCTCGCCCGTACCTCGTGGACCCGCACCGCCCAGGCGCCCTGCTGGGCGGCTATCGCGGTGACGGCCGCGGTGGCGGCGTCGCGTTCGCGGGCGGGCGGCGGGGAGGCGTCGTCGGCGCCGGCCAGCACCCGGCCGAGGAAACGCTTCCTCGAGGCGGCGACCAGCAGCGGGAAGCCGAGCGCGCGGAGCTCGGGGAGGTGGGCGACCAGGGCCAGGTCGTGCTCGGCGTTCTTGGCGAAGCCCAGACCGGGGTCGACGAGGATCCGCTCGGGGGCGATCCCGCCGGACACGACCGCGTCGATACGGGTCCGCAGCTCGGCGGTGACCTCGGCGAGGACGTCCTCGTAGACGGCGAGGCTGTTCATGCCGTCGCTGAAGCCGCGCCAGTGCATGACGACGAACGGCACCTGGGCCGCGGCGACCGCGGGGATCATCCCGGGGTCGGCGAGGCCGCCGCTGACGTCGTTGACCAGGACCGCGCCGGCGGCGACCGCCTGGGCGGCGACGGAGGCGCGCATGGTGTCCACGGAGACGGCGACGCCCTCGGAGGCCAGGCCCCGCACGACGGGGACGACGCGGCGCAGTTCCTCCTCCTCGTCGACGCGGGAGGCGCCGGGGCGGGTGGACTCACCGCCGACGTCCACCAGGTCGGCGCCCTGGGCGACGAGGTCGAGACCGCGCTTGACGGCTGCGGTGGTGTCGAACCAGCGGCCGCCGTCGGAGAAGGAGTCGGGCGTGACGTTGACGACGCCCATGACCCCGCAGCGGTCCCACTCCGGCAGCCCTGTGACCTGGCCCCTGTCGGCTGCCGCGCGCTTGGTGTTCATACGTCCAGGGTATGGGCCGTGGCCATGACCGCTGCTCGGGTGGCCTGAAGGACCTCGGGAAGGGCCATGGGAAGGACCTCGGCACGGGCCGCCGGGAGGGTCGCCGGCGGAGCGGCCGCAACGGCCGCCGCCCGCGCCGCCGCCCCTGGGCAGCGGGCGGACGGCAGCGGGCGGGCGGGCAGCGGGCGGGCGGGCCGGGCCGTGGCCCGGAGGCGGCTCACGCCACCTGGATCTCGCGCTCCGCCGGGGCCGGCACCGTGTGCGTGGTGTGGTGGTGCGTGCAGGTGCGGACCGGCTTGGGACGGCGGCGGCTGGCGAAGAGACGGGGCAGGGCCAGCGTGACGAAGCCCTCGGCCTGCATCGCGGCGAAGCCGATGCGGGGGAGGTCGCGGGTGGTGCGGAAGACCACGAAGCGGGGCTCCCAGCGAGGGCGGAACTTCGCGTTGAACTTGTACAGCGACTCGATCTGGAACCAGCGCGAGAGGAACACCAGCAGGCTGCGCCACATCCGCAGCACCGGGCCGGCGCCGATCTTCTCGCCGCGCGCCAGGGCCGAGCGGAACATCGCGAAGTTCAGCGAGACCTTCTCGATGCCGAGCGCCGGGCAGGCCTCCAGGGAGGCGACGATCAGCAGCTCGTTCATGCCGGGGTCGGCGGCGCGGTCGCGGCGCATCAGCTCCAGCGACATGCCGTCCTTGCCCCACGGCACGAAGTGCAGGACGGCCTTCAGGTCGCCGAAGGGGGAGGTGTCGCCCTCCTCGACGCGGTGCGCGGTGGCGATGTAGCAGTCACCGTCGCCGGGGTCGCCGACCCGGCCGAGGGCCATGGAGAAACCGCGCTCGGTGTCGGTGCCGCGCCAGGCCTCGGCCGCGCCCCGCACCTGCTCCAGCTCGGCGCCGGTCAGCTCGCTGACCCGGCGGACCCGCGTGGTGTAGCCGTTGCGCTCGATGCGCTTCACCATCTGGCGGACATTGCGCATCGCCCGCCCGGAGAGGGAGAAGTCTTTGACGTCGACGATCGCCTCGTCGCCGAGCTCGAGGGCGTCGAGTCCGGTCTCGCGGGTCCAGACCTCGCCGCCGGTCTCGCTGCAGCCCATGACGGCGGGGGTCCAGGAGTGGGCCTTGGCCTCCTCCATGAACCGCTCGATGGCGCCGGGCCAGGCCTCGACGTCGCCGACCGGGTCGCCGGAGGCGAGCATCACGCCGGACACGACGCGGTAGGTGACCGCGGCCTTGCCGCTGGGCGAGAAGACGACGGCCTTGTCGCGGCGGAGCGCGAAGTGGCCGAGCGAGTCGCGGCCGCCGTGCTTGGCGAGCAGCTCGCGCAGCTTGCCCTCGTCGTCGGCGGTGAGCCGGGCGGCCGGGTGCTCGGGGCGGAAGGCGAGGTAGATGGTGGTGACCGCGGTCAGCATGCCGAGGGCGCCGAGCGAGTAGCCGACGGTCCAGGACACCCGGCCCGCGTAGTCGACGGGACCCTCGAAGCCGAAGAGCCCGTAGACGACGTGACTGATCTGCTCGTAAACACCCGGATTGCCGACGACGCGGCCGGGGTGCGAGTTGACGATGACCAGTCCGAGCCCGATGGAGCCCGCGCTCATCAGCACGAAGTTCGCGAGCGCCTTCCAGCGGCTGCGCGGGTCCGGGAGCGCCTTGAATTCACTCTGATGGCGCACCAGGAGGACCAGGAGCACCGCCGCGATCACCACCCCGATGATGGAGTGGCGGTACGTGAACTGCGCGACGGCGCCGGCGGGCAGCAGCACCACCGACGCCCGCCAGGCGCGCCGCTTGCGGCGCTTGAGTCCGTGGGCGAGCAGCAGGAGCAGGACGCCCGCGCTGAGCGCCAGGGCCGCGGCGAAGGGCCCGAAGGAGCCCGGCAGCACCTCGGTCACGGCATGGATGCGGCTGTGCCTGAAACGCGGGAAGACACCCGCCGCGATGTCCAGCAGGCCGACGACGCTGACCGCCGTGCCCACCAGGCCGGGGACGGCCTCCGCTCGTGGGCCCCGGAGGATTCGGCCGACCCGCTTCGGAACCTGCCCCGACTTATCGCCATCTATCCTGCTAGACATCGCTTCCCGTTGCTCCGCGAGAGATCATGTGGCCGAAGGCCGCGACAGCCTCCGGTATGTGGTGCGTCCCCTAGGACGACATCGAGGGGGAGCGGGTTCACTCATCCGTCGAGAAAAAAACTAGTCCTGCCATAGAAAGTCGACTGACTGCTCATGGGTCTCACCAGTAATACGGTTCTGGCGTTGGCCATCATCGCCGGTGTGCTGCTCTTCGCGGCCACGGTGTGGCTGTGGCCGAAGCTCTCGGACCGCTCCTGGCGCGCGGTCGTCGGCCGCGTCGGCCTCCTCCTGGCAACACAGCTGGCGCTGTTCTCGGCGGTGGGACTCGCGGCGAACAAGTCGTTCCTCTTCTACGGTTCCTGGGCCGACCTCCTCGGCCAGGAGACCGCGATCGGCAAGGTCGTCGACCGCGGGATGAGCAGCGAGGACATCAAGGTCGTCGACAAGCAGAAGCTGGACGTGCCCGGCGGCGCCAAGCCGCAGGTCGGCGGTCAGATCCTGAAGGTGGCCATAACGGGCCAGAAGTCGAAGATAACGAGTCCCGGGTACGTGTGGCTGCCGCCGGAGTACTTCCAGCCGCAGCACAAGGACCAGAACTTCCCGGCCTCCATCATCCTCACGGGTTACCCGGGAACGGCCGAGAACCTGATCAAAGGGCTGAACTACCCGATGACGGCCTTCAAGCAGGCCAAGGCGGGCAAGATGAAGCCGATGATCCTGGTCATGCTCCGCCCGACGGTGGCGCCCCCGCGCGACACCGAGTGCGTGGACATACCGGGCGGCCCCCAGACCGAGACCTTCTTCGCGCAGGACCTCCCGCAGGCGATCCAGAGCACCTTCCGGGTGGGCAAGAAGCCGCAGAACCTGGGCTTCATCGGCAACTCCACCGGCGGTTACTGCGCCCTGAAGATCGCCGCGCACCACCCGCAGACCTTCGGTGCCGCCGCGGGTCTGTCCGCGTACTACGAGGCCGCCGACGACCCGACGACCGGCGACCTCTTCCACGGGGACGCGCAGCTGAAGGCGCGCGCGAACGTGCTGGAGTCCATCAAGGCGAAGAAGCCGACCGGTACGTCCTTCCTCGTCACCAGCAGCGAGAAGGGCGAGCCGAACCTCGCGGACACGAAGAAGTTCATCAAGCTGGTCAAGGGCCCGGACCGGGTCTCCTCGATCATCCTCGACAGCGGTGGCCACAACTTCAACACCTGGCGCCGCGAGATCCCGCCGATGCTGGTGTGGATGAGCGGCCGCATCCAGGCCTGAGGCCGGTGCGCGGAGCGGAACAGGGGCGGGGGGGGGGGGCGGGGGGAGGGCCCCCGCACCCCCCGCGCCCCGCCCGGGACCG
>NZ_JBSGWY010000010.1:111200-152889 GCF_053609145.1 Streptomyces sp. NPDC054961
GCGGGGGGGGGGGGGGGGGGGGGGGTCGCGGGGGGGGGGGGGGGGGGGGGGGGGGGGGGGGGGGGGGGGGGGGGGGCGCCCCCCCCCCCCCGCCCCTGTCAGGCCTCCTGCAGACGGGCCCGGCGCAGCGCCCGGTGCACCCCCTCCGGGGTGAGTACGCCGATCAGCGCGCCGGAGTCCGGATCGGTGACCCCGATCCGGCCCGAGTCCTCCTGGAGCAGCAGCGCGAGCGCCTCGCGCAGACTGGCCCCCAACGCCACGCCGGCGGCGGGGGCCTTTCCGTCGGCGGCCGTCAGGTCCGTGTGGGCGACGGGCGTGACCGCGAGCCGCTTGAGCCCCCGGTCGGCGCCGACGAACCCGGCGACGTACTCGGTGGCCGGCGCGGCGAGGACCTCCGCCGGGCGCGCGAACTGCTCGATGGTGCCCGCCCCGTAGACCGCGATGCGGTCACCGAGCCGGATCGCCTCCTCCAGATCGTGGGTGACCAGCAGGATGGTCTTGCGCACCGTGCGCTGGAGCGCCAGGAACTCGTTCTGCAACCGCTCGCGCACCACCGGGTCCACCGCGCCGAACGGCTCGTCCATCAGCAGCACCGGCGGATCCGCGGCGAGCGCGCGGGCGACGCCGACGCGCTGGCGCTGCCCGCCGGAGAGCTGCTCCGGGTAGCGGCCCCCGTAGACGGCCGGGTCCAGCCCGACCAGGTCGAGGAGTTCGGCCGCCCGCGCGCGGGCCTTGGCCTTCGGGGTGCCGATCAGCTGCGGGACCGTCGCCGTGTTCTCCAGGACCGTCTTGTGCGGGAACAGCCCGACCTGCTGGATGACGTAGCCGATGCGGCGGCGCAATTCGACCGGATCGGCGGCCGCGATGTCCTCGCCGTCCAGCAGGATCCGGCCGGAGGTCGGCTCGATGAGCCGGTTGACCATCTTCATCGTCGTCGTCTTGCCGCAGCCGGACGGGCCCACCAGGGTGACCAGTTCGCCCTCCGCGACCTCGAAGGACAGGTCCGCGACGGCCGTGGTCCCGTCGGGGTAGCGCTTGGTCACTTGCTCGAATCGGATCACGGAGCCATCCTTCCCTACCGGCGCGGCCCGTTTGTGAAGGGCGTGTTGCCCGAGTGCGAAGGATTCCGGCCATCGTCGGTGCCGGGGGTTATGGTCGCTCATACGTACGTTCAGGTGACGGGGGTGAGGCGCGGATGGCCGGGCAGAGCTGCCTGGTGGCGAACGACTGGATCTGCTGGGAGTACGTCACCTCCCGGTCCCAGGAGCTCACCGACGCCACCCTCGAACACGTCTGGATCACGGCCGTGTCGGTGCTGATCGGCATCGCCGTGTCCCTCCCGCTCGCGCTGCTGGCCCGCCGCGGCCGCCGCTGGGCGGCCCCCGTCCTCGGCATCACCACCCTGCTCTACACGGTCCCCTCGCTCGCCATGTTCTCCCTGCTGCTCCCGGTGTTCGGACTCTCGGCGGCGCTGGTGGTGACCGGCCTGGCCCTGTACTCGCTGACCATCCTGGTCCGCAACGTGCTGGCCGGCCTGGAAGCCGTCCCCGAGGAAGTGCGGGAGGCGGCGCGCGGGATGGGGTACGGCGCGGGCCGGCTGCTGTGGCAGGTGGAGCTGCCGCTGGCGCTCCCCGCGCTGCTGGCCGGAGTCCGGATCGCGACGGTCTCCACGGTCGCGCTGACGACCGTCGGGTCCATCGTCGGCAAGGGCGGCCTCGGCAACCTCATCGCCCCCGCCGTCAACAGCTCCTTCAAGGCCCAGGTGCTCACCGCCTCGGTGCTGTGCGTGCTGCTCGCGCTGGCCGCCGACCTGCTGCTGCTCGGCCTCCAGCGGCTGCTCACGCCCTGGACCCGCGCCACCCGCCGCGGCGGCCGCGGCGCGCGCGCCGCGCGCGAGCTCCGCACCGCCCACGTCGCCGAGGTGGCCTGATGGGAGTCCTCGGACAGGCCTGGGACTGGCTGGCGGACGGCGCCAACTGGTCCGGGGAGAGCGGGGTCTGGCACCGGCTCGGCGAGCACGTGTACGTCAGCGGGGTCGCCCTGGCGCTGGCCTGCGCGGTGGCGCTCCCGGTCGGGCTGGGGCTCGGCCACCTCGGGAAGGGCGGCGGGCTCGCCGTCAACGTCTCCAACATCGGCCGGGCCGTACCGGTCTTCGCGGTGCTGGCGCTGTTCATGGTCTCGCCGCTGCGCAACGCGGGCTACGTGCCCACCATCGCCGCGCTCGTCCTCTTCGCCGTGCCGCCGATGCTGACCAACGCGTACGTCGGCGTGCGCGAGGTCGACCGCTCGGTGGTGGAGGCGGCGCGGGGCATGGGCATGTCCGGCGGCCAGCTCTTCTGGCGGGTGGAGCTGCCGCTCGCGCGCGGCCTGGTGATGACGGGTCTGCGCTCGGGCGCCGTCCAGGTCATCGCCACGGCCACCATCGCGGCCATGGTCGGCCAGGGCGGCCTCGGCCGGATCATCACCGCCGGCTTCAACACGTACAACACCCCGCAGGTCGTGGCGGGCGCCCTGCTGGTCGCCGCACTGGCCCTGCTGGTGGAGGGCGCGCTGATCGCGGCGGACCGGCTGCTGCCGGGCGGGGCCGCTCGCTGACCCGCGCACCCCGCCCCGGCGGCTCCCGCCCCGCGGTTCCCGCCTTCCGGCTTCCCCCCTTTCCTCGAAGGAGCAGACACATGAGCAAGTCCACGCGCGTCCTCGGCGCGGCCCTGGGCGCGGTCGCCCTGACCGCCTCGCTCACCGCGTGCGGCGGCGACAGCCTGGAGAAGTCCAAGGACGGGGGCTCCCCGGCTTCCGCGCCGGCCGCGGGCGCCAAGGGCGGCAAGCTGGTGATCGGCGCGGCCGGCTTCACCGAGTCCAACGTGCTGGCCGAGCTGTACGCACAGGTGCTCGGGGACGCCGGCTACTCGGCCTCGATCACCACGGTCAACAACCGCGAGCTGTACGAACCCTCGCTGGAGAAGGGCGAGATCGATGTCGTCCCGGAGTACGCGGCGACCCTCGCGGAGTTCCTCAACGCCAAGGTGAACGGCTCGAAGGAGGCCACCGCCAAGCCGGTCGCCTCGAGCGACGTGGCGGCGACGGTGGCGGCGCTGGAGAACCTGGCGGGCCCGCTGGGCCTGAAGGCGCTCGTGGCGGGCTCGGCGGTCGACCAGAACGCCTTCGCGGTGACCAAGGAATTCGCCGCGAAGAACAATCTCAAGACCCTTTCCGACCTCGGCGCGTCCGGTCTCAAGGTGAAGATCGCGGCGGGTGACGAATGCGCCGTGCGGCCCTTCTGCGCACCCGGCTTGAAGAAGACATACGGAATCGATGTTTCCGGTATCGACCCCAAGGGCGTCGGAACCCCGCAGGCCAAGCAGGCGGTCAAGGACGGCGCCGACCAACTGGTCCTCACCACCACCACGGACGCCACGCTCGACGCCTACGGGCTGGTCCTGCTGGAGGACGACAAGAAGCTCCAGAACGCCGACAACCTGCTCCCGGTGGTCAACGCCAAGGACGCCGGCGCCCCCGAGATCGCGGCCGCCCTCGACAAGATCACCAAGGTCCTGACCACGGCGGACCTGGTCGAGTTGAACCGCAAGGTCGATGCCGAGCGGGCCAAGCCGGCGGATGTGGCGAAGGCCTATCTCGAGTCCAAGGGCCTGGTGAAGAAGTAAGAGGTCCGCCTTTGATGAGGAAAGGACGGTAACCGCTCGGAAACAGATTGCCGGGCGGTTACCCCACACCCAGTCCACGCCCTGTAAATTTCAGGCCATGCCCCGTGGACGCCACCGCAATCCCGAACCTCTTCACCGGCTCCTCACGCCGTCGGCCGTCGCCGGCGTGTCCGTCGCCGCCGCCGGCGCGGCCTGGCTCCTCGCCGAACCGCTGCCGTTGCGCCTGCTCGTGGCCCTGACCGCGGCCGCCGGCGTCACCGGGGCCGTCGTCATGCGCTCCTGGGACCGCGCGGCCGGGCGCCGGGTCGCGGAGCTCGGGCGCGAACGGGTCAAGGACGAGTGGCGCACCGACGAGCGGATAGCCGAGCTGGAATCCGACCTCGAAGAGGCCCGGGTGCTCCGCGGCAAGCTCGACGCCAAGTTGCGGGCCAAGCGCGTCGAACTCGCGCGCCTGCGCGGCGAACACGCGGCGCTGCTGCGGCGCTACGCCACCGCCGAGACCGAGCGCGCGAGCGCCCTGGAGCGGCGCCGGCTGCTGGCCATCGAGGCCGCCGCTCCGGCCGCCGCGGCCCCCAAGGAACTTCCCGCCGTCTCCGAGGAGCGCACCGCGTCCGGCGCGCCCACGCCGGTCGGCTTCGCCCGCGCCCATGCCGCGCTGGGGGCCCTGGCCCGCACGGCGCGGGCGTCGTCGCGGGCCACGGCCGAGCCCGGGTCCGGGACGGTGGAGTCCGCCTCCGCGAAGCCCGCGTCCGCGGAGCCCGCCCCGGAGCGGCCCGCCCCGGAGCGGCCCGCGCTCGAGGCGCACGCCCGGCCCGCGCTGGCCGCGCTCCCCGCGCGCCGCCTCGCGGCCGCGGTGGCCCCGTACTCCCCGCAGCGCCGCTCGGCCTCGCGGGTCGAGGGCGGCTTCGACTTCTTCGGTACGAAGACGGGGGCGCAGGCCCGCGCGGCCATCGAGTCCGTCCAGAACGAGGACCTGGCCGACGTGGTCGGCGCGGAGGTCCTCGCGGTCCACAAGGCGGAGTCCGCCCGGGGCGGCGCGGAGCCGGAGTTCAAGCAGGCCACCGCCGAGCACCGCGCCGTGGGCCAGGTCATCGACCTGACGGCCCACGACGAGACGGAGCCGATCGACGTGGCGCAGCTGCGCACGGCGATCTCCTAGTGCCACGGCGCCGGGCCGTCCCTTCCGGATCCGGACGTGACGGCCTAGCCGTCCGATCCTGATCCGCCGGACGCCCCCCGGCCGAGCGAGTCGAACCAGCGGACGGCCTGGGGCGCCGAGCGGATCGCCGAGGTGAAGTGGTCGGCGTCCGGGCCCTGGTCGACGATCCTCGCCCGGACCCCGTGGCGGGCCAGGTCGGCCGCGCAGGCACGGGCGTTGGCGAGGGGCACGTCGGTGTCGGCGGCGCCCCCGTAGAGGCGGACGGGGGCCGAGGGCTTCCCGTCGCAGGATCCGTCGTTGGCCTGCAGGGCCGCGAGCAGGGCGCCGTGCGGGTCGCGGATGTTCTCGGCCCACCGGGGCGTGAGCAGCTCCTGGGGAGTCGCCGGGAGCGCGGCCGCGATCTCCTCCTCCCCGTGGTTCCCGTCGAACAGGGTTTCCACAGCCTGTGCATAAGGGGCGCGGAACACCTCGGCCGGGTCCTCGTAGAGCGGGTGCAGCCGGTTCTGCGCGGTGAGGAAGTAGGAGAGGTAGAAGACGGCGCTGCGCGGCGCGACCCGGCCGTCGGTGATGCCGGGTATCTCGGAGCCGGTCAGGTCGTACGGGCCGGCGATCGGGGCGAGCCCGCGCAGCCGCAGGCCGTCGCGGCCGCGGGAGAGTTCGAGGCCCAGCGCCATCGCCACCTGGCCGCCCTGCGAGAAGCCGGTGGCGTAGACGTCCCGGCTGACGCTCCGGCCGAGCCGCTCGGCCGCGGCGCGGGTGGCCTTCAGCATGTCCACGGACGCGGTGACGGAGGAGGCGGTGTCCATGTACGGGTGGCTGCCCGGGCCGCCGCCGAGGCCGAGGTAGTCGGGCGCGGCGACGGCGCGGCCGGCGGAGGCGTGCAGGTACGGCGTGAGCCGGTTGGAGCCCGCGCCCCCGGACGGGGCGTCGTCGCGGTGGGCGACCGTGCCGTGGGTGTCGGAGACCAGGTCGAGGCGGTGCGCGCCCTGGCGGGGGAGGACGGGGAGGACGAGGAGGCCGGTGGCGGTCGTCGGGCGGCCCCGGGGGTCGACGGTGGCGTACTCGAGGCGGTAGGCGGCGACGCCGTACCGGACGGTGGAGGTGTCGAAGCCGAGGGCGGCGAGCCGGGCGACGACCTCGCCGCGGCCGATGGTCTCCAGGGGGGTGACGCCGATGAGGGTTCCGCGGGCGCCCCGCGAGGCGGTGGCGGCGGAGGTGGCGGCGGAGGGGGTGGGCGCGGCGAAGGCCACGGGGGCGGTGATGCCGCCGAGGACGGCCGCGAGGGCTACGGCGGCCGCGCCGCGTCGGAGCAACTGGCGTGGGCGGACGCGCTGTTGGATCGTCATGGCTCGAAGCTACGGCCGCTCCGGCCGCCCCGACATCCGGCCGCCCCGACCCCGTGGGGGGTGCTACCCCCCGGGCCGGGAGCCGCCGCGCGGGGCCCGGCCGGCTCGTCGGCCTACTTGTCGATGTCACCGACGACGAAGAACAGCGAGCCGAGGATCGACACCATGTCGGCGACCAGCTGACCCGGCAGCAGGACGGCCAGCGCCTGGATGTTGTTGTACGAGGCGCTGCGCAGCTTGAGCCGGTACGGGGTCTTCTCGCCCTTGGAGACCAGGTAGTAGCCGTTGATGCCGAGCGGGTTCTCGGTCCACGCGTACGTTTCGCCCTCGGGGGCCTTCAGCACCTTCGGGAGGCGCTGGTTGACCGGACCGGGCGGCAGTTCGGCCATCCGGTCCAGGCAGGCGACGGCCAGGTCGAGCGCGTTGTGGGTCTGCTCCAGCAGGACCTCGAAACGGGCCAGGCAGTCGCCCTCGGAGCGGGTGACGACCGTGAGCACGTCCTGGAGCTCGCCGTAGGCGAGGTACGGCTCGTCGCGCCGCAGGTCGAAGTCGACGCCGGAGGCGCGGGCGATCGGGCCGGAGACCCCGTACGCGTGCACGGCCTCGGCGGACAGGATGCCGACGCCGCGCGTGCGGCCCCGGAAGATCTCGTTGCCGCGGACCAGCTTGTCGTAGACGTCCATGCGGGTGCGGACGTCGGCGATGGCCTCGCGGGCGCGGCCGAGCCAGCCGGCCGGAAGGTCCTCCTTCAGGCCGCCGACCCGGTTGAACATGTAGTGCATGCGGCCGCCGGAGATCTCCTCCATGACGGCCTGGAGCTCCTCGCGCTCGCGGAACGCGTGGAAGATCGGGGTGATCCCGCCGAGTTCGAGCGGGTACGAGCCGAGGAACATCAGGTGGTTCAGCACCCGGTTCAGCTCGGCGAGCAGGGTGCGCATCCACACGGCCCGCTCGGGGACCTCCATGCCGAGCATCCGCTCGACGGCCATGACGACGCCCAGCTCGTTGGAGAACGCGGACAGCCAGTCGTGGCGGTTCGCGAGCATCACGATCTGGCGGTAGTCGCGGGCCTCGAAGAGCTTCTCGGCGCCGCGGTGCATGTAGCCGACCACCGGCTCGGCGCTGACGATCCGCTCGCCGTCCAGGACGAGCCGCAGGCGCAGCACGCCGTGCGTGGAAGGGTGCTGGGGGCCGATGTTGAGCACCATGTCGGTGCTCTCCGCCGCGCCGCCGATGCCGACCGTGGTCTCCGTCATGGCGGCATTCTCGCAGCCGAGGGGGCCCCACGGCCCACCCCCCTACGCTGGGGGAATGGAAACGGGGACAACGGGTGGGACGAGCGGACCCGAGTGGGTGGGCCTGCCGGGCGGGCTGCTCACGTTGCGGCGGCTTCTGCTGGTGTTCTGGACGGGGCTGTTCGCCCTGGTGACGGCCCTGGTGCTCGGGCTGACCGCCGGACCGGCCTGGGCGGCCTTCGGCGGGATCTGGCTGCCCGTCCTCGCCTGGGGCTGGTGGCTGCTGGGCCGCAACTGGCTCTCCTGGCGCTACGCGGAGCGCGCCGACGACCTGCTGATCAGCCGGGGCGTGATGTGGCGCGAGGAGACCGTGGTCCCGTACGGGCGGATGCAGCTGGTCGAGGTGGCCTCGGGGCCGCTGGAGCGGCGCTTCGCACTGGCCTCCCTCCAGCTGCACACGGCCGCGGCGGCGACCGACGCGAAGATCCCCGGGCTCGCGCCCGAGGAGGCCGAGCGGCTGCGGGACCGGCTGACCGAGCTCGGCGAGGCAAGGTCGGCGGGCCTGTGACCGCCGAACCGGCGGCCGCGTCCGCCGACCCCGCGGCCGCGTCCGACGAGCGGCGGCTGCACTTCCTCACGCCCCTGCGCCGTGCCTGGGTGCCGATCGCCGCGACCGTCGGCGTCGCCGCCCAGCAGGGCGAGAACGTCGCCGAGTGGGTCACCGGCCTCTCCACCCTCCTGCGGGCCCTCGCGCTGGCCGCGCTCGTCCTCGTCTTCGGCGTGTACGGCTTCCTCAGCTGGTGGTTCACGCACTACGCCGTCACCGACGCCGAACTGCGCATCCGCACCGGGCTCCTCTTCCGCCGCACCGCCCACATCCGCCTCGACCGGATCCAGGCCGTCGACGTCACCCGCCCGATGCTGGCCCGGCTCGCCGGCGTGGCCAAGCTCCGCCTCGACGTCATCGGCACCGACGACAAGGACGAGCTGGCCTTCCTGAGCGAGGACGACGCCGTGGCGCTCCGCGCCGAGCTGCTGGCCCGCGCGGCCGGCTTCGCCCCGGCCGAGGCCGTCGCGCTGGGTGAGGCCCCCGAGCGGCAGCTGCTGCGGGTGGGCCCGCGCGATCTGGCGATGTCGCTGGTGCTGACCCTCTGGGCCCCGGCGGCCGTGGCCGGGGGGCTCGCCGCCCCGTTCGCGGTGTGGTGGTTCAGCTCCAGCCCCTGGGTGGCCGCCGTCACCCTGCTCCCGGTCCTGGGCGCGGTCTGGAAGGGCACCGCCGGCCGGTTCCTCGCCGAGTACGACTGGACCGTCGCCGAGTCCCCGGACGGGCTCCGCCTCGACCACGGGCTGCTGGACCGGGCCCACGAGACCGTGCCGCCGGGGCGCGTGCAGACCGTACGGATCGTCGAGCCGCTGCTGTGGCGGCGGCGCGGCTGGGTCCGGGTGGAGCTGGCGGTGGCCGGCTCGAAGAACGACGTCCTGGTCCCGGTGGCCACCCGGGCCGCCGCCCACGCCGTCGTCGCGCGCGTCCTGCCCGGCGTCGACCTGGCGGGCCTGGCCTTCGCCCCGTCGCCCCGGTCCGGATCCCGCTGGGTGGTGCCGGTGTGGTGGAAGGGGTACGGGCTGGCCGTCTCCGCGGACGTGTTCGCGGCGCGCCGGGGCCGCCTGTGCCGGCGGACGGAGATCGTCCCGCACGCCAAGGTGCAGAGCGTGCGCCGCTCCCAGGGCCCCTGGGAGCGGGCCCGCGGCGTGGCCGACGTCCACGTGGACACCGGCGCGAACGCCACGGTCACGGCCCGCCTGCGCGGGACGGCCGAGGCCGCCGAGCTGCTCCACGCGCAGGCGGCCCGCTCGCGTACCTCCCGCGCCGCGGCCCGCCCCGACCGCTGGATGACCGGAGGCCCGGCCGTCGGTCCGGCCTGAGTCCAGGCCCCTGGCTGACCGGCGGCCCGGCCCGAGGCCCGGCCGCCGGTGCGTTCGCGCCCGGTGCGTTCGCGCCCGGTGTGTCCGGGCCCGGTGCGTCCGGGCCCGGTGTGTCCGGGCCCGCTGGGGTCGGTCAGGCGCTCCCGCCGCCGCCCGCGCGGACCAGCCCCGTCTCGTACGCGAGGACGACGACCTGGACGCGGTCGCGCAGGTTCAGCTTGGTCAGGATGCGGCCCACGTGGGTCTTCACCGTGGCCTCCGACAGGACCAGGCGGGCGGCGATCTCGCCGTTGGACAGGCCCTGGGCGACCAGCATCATGACTTCGCGCTCGCGTTCCGTCAGCCGCTCGACGTCCTTGTTCCGCGGCTCGGACGAGCTCGCCGGGAGCATCGGCGCGAAGCGGTCCAGGAGCCTGCGGGTCGTGGACGGGGCGACGACCGCGTCGCCGCTGTGCACCGAGCGGATCGCGGCCAGCAGCTCGCCCGGCGGGACGTCCTTGAGCATGAACCCGCTCGCGCCCGCCTTCAGACCCGAGAACGCGTACTCGTCCAGGTCGAAGGTGGTCAGGATGATGACCTTGGGGTGCTCGGCGGGCTCACAGATGCGGCGCGTGGCCTCGACCCCGTCGAGCCGGGGCATGCGGACGTCCATCAGCACCACGTCCACCTTGGTGGCCCGCAGCACCTCCAGCGCCTCCAGGCCGTCGCCGGCCTCGGCGACCACCTCCATGTCGGGCTGGGCGGCGAGCACCATCCGGAAGCCGGTGCGCAGCAGCACCTGGTCGTCGACCAGCATCACGCGGATGGAGGAGCTGGTGGGGAAGGACATCGATCACCTTTTCTTGAGCGGGAGCAGGGCACTGATCCGGAAGCCGCCACCGGGCCGAGGGCCCGCGTCCAGGGTGCCCCCGACCATACCGATGCGTTCGCGCATGCCGATGAGTCCGTGTCCGGCACCGTCGGCTCCGCCGTCCTGGTACAGCTCGTGGGCCGCGCCGCGGCCGTCGTCCTCGACGAGCAGGCCGAGTCCGTCGTCGAAGTAGACGAGGCGCACGCTGGCCTTCGCGTCCGGGCCGGCGTGCTTGCGCGTGTTCGTCAGCGCCTCCTGCACGATCCGGTACGCCGTCAGCTCGAGGCCGCTGGGCAGGGCGCGCGGGGTGCCCTCGACCGCGAAGTCCACCGCGAGTCCGGCCGCCCGCACCTGCTCGACCAGCACGTCGATCTGCTCCACGTCGGGCTGCGGCACGTAGTCCTCGGACTCCTGCGGCTCCCCGGTGCGCAGGACGCCCAGCAGCCGGCGCATCTCGGCCAGCGCGAGGCGCCCGGTGCCGGAGATGGTCTGGAGGGCTTCCTTGGCCTGCTCGGGGGCCGCGTCCATCACGTAGGCGGCGCCGTCGGCCTGGACCACCATCACCGAGACGTTGTGCGCGACGACGTCGTGCAGCTCGCGGGCGATCCGGGCGCGCTCGGCGGCGACGGCCACCTGGGCCTGGGCCGCCCGTTCCTTCTCCAGGCGCTGGTTGCGCTCGACGAGCTGGGCGTAGTAGGCGCGCCGGGTGCGCAGGGAGTCTCCCAGGACCCAGGCGAGCGCGAAGGGGACGATCATGAAGAGGGAGTAGGCGAGGGTCTCGAAGCCCGTGGTCCCCTTGTCCACGCCGAAGCGCAGGAAGTAGAGCGGTGCGGCCGCGAGCCCCCAGCCCAGGGCGGTGCGCGACACCCAGCGCGGGACGTCGCTCGCGGCGACCGTGAAGAGGAGCGCGAACATCGCCAGGTCCCACGTGCCGGCCGTGACGGCCAGGGCCAGCTGATAGATCCCGGCTCCGAGGACGAGCCAGAACATCTGCTGGGTCCACTTGCGGCGCAGTGCGACGGCCGTGCTCAGGGCGAGGGCCAGGGGTACGGCGGCCAGCTTGAGCCTGGTGTCCAGGGCGGGCTCGCCCACGACGTTCGTCATCGACACCCCGAACAGGAGGACAGCCCAGAAGCTGTCGACGCCCGTCGGGTGTCTGCGGAGGAAGTCGTAGAGGCGCTGCACGTAACCCAGAGTAGGGACAGCGGATAGGTGCTGGAGTCAACCAGAGGGGCGATCCGGATCCGGGGGGAGTACTACCGGAGGTGGAGGCGACCATACCCTTTCCGCGATGAGCACTCAGGGTGAAGGCACGGCAGACGGAGCGGAACAGGCGCGGCCCGTCCGCTGGCGGACGGCGATGGAGCGCGCGCTGTACGGGCCCGAAGGGTTCTACGTGCGCCCCGGCGGCCCCGGTCCCGCCGGGCATTTCCGCACCTCCGTGCACGCCTCCCCGCTCTACGCGCGGGCCGTGGCCCGGCTGCTGCTGTGGGTGGACGGGGAGCTCGGCCGTCCGGAGGAGCTGGACCTGGTCGATGTGGGGGCCGGGCGCGGGGAGCTGCTGGCCGGGGTGCTGGCGGAGCTGCCCGCGGACACGGCGGCGCGGGTGCGTCCGTACGGGGTGGAGCGGGCCGGGCGGCCGGACGGGCTCGACGGGCGGATCCGGTGGACCGACGAGCCGCCCGGGGGGACGCGGGGGCTGCTCTTCGCCAACGAATGGCTCGACAACGTCCCGCTGGACCTCGCCGAGGACGGACGGTACGTCGAGGTCGCGCGGGACGGTGCGCAGAGCGCGGGCGGCCCGCTGGACGGGCGGGACCGGGCCTGGCTGGACCGGTGGTGGCCGGGCGCGGGCCGGGCGGAGATCGGCAGGCCGCGCGACGAGGCCTGGGCGGCGGCCGTCGCGACCGTGGACCGGGGTCTCGCGGTGGCGGTGGACTACGCCCACACCCGGGACACCCGGCCGCCGTACGGCACGCTGACCGGATTCCGGGCCGGGCGGGAGGTCGCACCCGTCCCGGACGGCAGCTGCGACGTCACGGCCCACGTGGCGCTGGACGCGTGCGCGGGACCGGGGGCCGCGCTGCTGACCCAGCGGGAGGCGCTGGGCGCCCTCGGCGTCTCGGGGGCCCGGCCGCCGCTGGCGCTGGCCTCGAGCGACCCGGCGGCGTACGTCCGCGCGCTGTCCCTGGCGGGGGAGGCCGCCGAACTCACGGCCCGCGGCGGGCTCGGCGACTTCGGCTGGCTCGTCCAGCCGGTGGGCGTCGGCCGCTGGCCGGCCCAGGGGACCCTCCCGGTCGCGGGGGACGGGCCCCTCCGCCCCTGACCCACCGCGCCGGCCCAGACGCACCGCGCCGGCCCTCCCCGCGCCGGCCCTCCCGCCCGCCGGCCCTCCCCGCGCCGGCCCTCCCGCCCGCCGGCCCTTCCCGCGCCGGCCCTCCCCGTGTCGGACCCGCCGCCTAGGCTCCTCCCATGACTTCCGGCATAGCCGACGCCTACTCGGCCTACCTGCGGCGGCTCGGTATCGCCGAGCCCCCCGGCGCCCCTTCCGCGGAGGGGCTGTTCGCCCTCCAGCGGGCCCACCTGGAGCGCATCGCGTACGAGAACCTCGACATCCAGCTCGGCCGGCCGGCCGGGATCGACCCCGAGCTGTCGGTGCGCCGCTTCGCCGCCGGCCGCGGCGGGTACTGCTTCCATCTCAACGGCGCCTTCGCGGCGCTCCTCGGTCACCTCGGCTACGACGTCACCCGCCATCTCGGCGGCGTGTACAAGGAGTCCGAGTCCGCGTCCGCCGAGCGGGGCGTGAGCGGCGACCACCTGGTGCTCACCGTCCGGGTCGACGGGGCGGAGTACTACGTGGACGCCGGGCTCGGAGACGGCCCGCACGAGCCGCTGCCGCTGCGCGAAGGCTCCTACGCCCAGGGCGCGTTCGGCTACTCCCTGGAGCGGCCGGAGCCGGCCGGGGGCGAGGACCGGCCGGCGTGGATCTACCGCCACCCGGGCAGCTCCGCCCCCGTCGTGAGCTTCCGCGCGGAGCCCGCCGGGACGGCCGACTTCGAGGACGAGCACGTCCGGCTGTCGACCTCCGAGGACTCCGGGTTCGTACGGGCCTTCGCCGTCCTGCGGCGCGACGCGGACGGCATCGACGCGCTGCGCGGGCGGGTGCTGAGCCGGGTCGACCCCGTGAAGGGGAACACGGAACGGGTGCTGGACGGCCCGGAGGAGTTCTACGCCACGCTGGAGGGCCTCTTCGGCCGGCGCCTCGACGATCTGACCCCGGCGGACCGCGCGGCGCTGTGGGCGCGGGTGAGCCGCGCCCACGAGACCTGGCTGGAGACCCGGCGCGGCTGACGGGCGGGGGCAGGACGAGGAGGAGGGCGGCCGAAGGGGGGCCCGGAGGCCACCGCGGAGGGCAGACTGGGGGCATGTCCCACTCCCCGCGCCGAGCCTGCCCCTCCTGCGGCCGCGACTGCGCCGTCACCGCCGGGCGGATCGCCCGCCACGACCCGCCGGCCGGGCGGGGACGCGGGGACCTGGTCTCCTGTCCCGGTTCCCGGGCCCGCGTGATGCTCGGCGCGGCCGCCCCGACGCTCGACGGCTTCACGCTGGGCCCGCTTCCGGGCCAGCTCCCGCTGTTCTGAGGCACGCGGGCGGGGGCGGCCGGTTCGCACCCGGCCGCCCCCGCCCGTACCGCCCGTCGGCCGCTTCCGGGGCCCGACGGTCACCGCTCGTCGGCCGCCTCCGGGGCCCCGACGGTCACCGCCCGTCCGCTACGAGGTGGCGTCGTGGTCGTGACCCGGGCGCAGGCCGCCGCCCGTGCCGGATCCGGTGCTGGGCTTCGAGACCACCGGCTGCGCCAGCGGCGCCAGGTCGTAGGCGTAGTGGCCGACCGCGTTCGCGATGACGTCGACGTTGATGTCGAGCGCCTTCTGGTCGATGTTCGCGATCGTGTCGCCCTTGCCGTGGTAGTTCACGTCGTACGCGACATCCGCCTGACCGCCGAACTTGGCGGCCTGCGCGGCCGTCTTGATGCCCTCCGCGCCGGTGTCCGTACCGCCGGACGGGATGCCGGCCTCGATGAACGGGCCGTAGTCCGAGCGGCCGGTGAAGTCGGAGCCCTCGTGCGGGATGCCGCGGCCGTCGAGGAAGTCGGTGATGCCCTTCTCCAGCTGCGCCGAGCCCTCCGGGCCGGGGCCCGAGCCGACCTTGTCCGAGTCGTCGCCGTCGTAGACGAAGTACGCGGCGTTCGGCGAGGCGATCATGTCGAAGTTCAGGTAGAGCTTGATCTGCTTCTTCTGGGCCTCGCTCAGCCCGCTGACGTACGCGTCGGAGCCGAGCAGGCCGAACTCCTCCGCCGACCACCAGGCGAACTTGACCTTGTTCTTGATCTTCGTCTGGCTGCTCGCGAGGCGCTGCGCGACCTGGAGGATGCCGGCCGAGCCGGAGCCGTTGTCGTTGATCCCCGGGCCCGCCGCGACGGAGTCGAGGTGCGCGCCGAGGAAGACGGTGTTCTCCTCGTCGCCGCCCTGCGACTCCGCGATGACGTTGAACGTCTTGCGGTCCTCGTGGAACTCGCGGATGTCGAGGGTGACCTCGACGGGTCCGGCCGCGGCCTCGGCGGCGAGCCGCTCGCCGTCCGCCTGGGTGACGCCGCCGGTGGGGACCTTGCCCGCGTCGGCCGCCCCGAGGGTGCCGTTCAGGGCGCCCGCGGTGTTGTTGTAGATGACCGCGCCGACCGCGCCGGCCGCGGCCGCGTTCGCCTGCTTGACCGCGAAGGTGCAGCCGCCGCGCTTGATCAGGGCGACCTTGCCGGTGAAGGCGCCCGCGGCGAAGTCGCCGGGCTCGCAGCCGTTCGTGCCGTCCGCGTCGACGGGGACGACGGCGACCTGGGCCGTCACGCCGTTCTCCGGGCCGCTGGCGGTGTACGTCATCACCTTGATCGGGACGTCGCGGCCCCCGGCGCCGTTGACCTTGAGGCTCTCGGCGATCGTCTCTGTGTACGCGAAGGTGAACTCGTTCCGGGTGACCTTGTACCCGGCCGCGCGCATGACGGCCTCGACGTACTTGGCCGACTGCTCGTGGCCCTTGGAACCCGCCACGCGGGTGCCGTTGTTGTAGTCGGCGATGGCCTGCAGGACCTTCAGGTGGTTGTTGGCTCCCTTGCCGGTCGCCTCCTTGACCAGCTTCTTGGCCAGGGCGTCACCCTTGGCGGCGTCGCTGTGCGGGTTGCCGGTGGCGCCGGCCGGACCGGCGAGCAGCAGAGGGGAGACGAGTGCCGCGGCTGCCAGGGCGGCGGTGGCTGCGGCTATACGGCGTGAGGGCATGCAAGGTCCTTCCACGACGGGTGCGAGAGCGAGTGCTGATGCGGGTGCTGAGGCAGTTCGGGCGCGTTGCGTGGGGGGAGTGGTGGACGCACGTTAGACACCAAGTAGCGGCCGTGGCCAGAGTTTTCGCTGATTCCGGTTTGTGAAATCCGTATATCGGTGCATCCGAGCCGTCGAAATCCGGCCACTGACCGCTGTCGGTGCCGCGGCGGGACTACCGCAGGATGCCCTCGATGAAGTCGGAACCGATCCGGGCGACCGCCGCCAGGTCCAACTGGTGCTGGACGTAACGGCCTTGTCGGCGCGTCTGGAGCAGCCCGGCCTTCTTCATCACCGTCAGATGGCGGGACACCTCCGGCGCGGTGATCCCGTACGCGGCCGCCAGTTCGCCGGTCGTGTAGGGGGCGCGCGCCAGGCTGCGGCACAGCATCATCCGCATCGGATGGGCCAGCGCCTCCATGCGCCGCTGGAGCAGCTCCACCGACCCCGGGGAGGAGGCCAGTTCGGGAGAGCCGAGCGGGTAGTGGACGACGGGGCGCCAGCCGGGGGCGTGCAGCACCAGCAGGTGGGGCCAGCCGAAGTTCGTCGGAACGAACAGCAGGCCGCCGCCTATTCGGGGATCGGTGGCGGTCGTGGAGCCGTGCACCATCTTGTCCACCGACAGGGTGGTCAGCTCCTCGTCGAGGCTCAGCGCCGCGGAGACCTCCTTGAGCGCGGCCGGGAGCCCCTTGCGGCGCAGCAGCTCCGTCTTGTGGCGGACGTCCGCGCTCTGCCGGGGCTCGATCCGGTTCCAGGTCTCCGCGAAGAAGGCCTCGTCGCAGTCCTCCAGCAGCCGGCGCAGCCACGCCCGGACGCCGGCGGTGTCGTCGAGCACCCGCACGGCGAAGGCGAGCTGCTGCGGGCCGCGCGCCGAGGCCGACTCCAGCGCCTTCGCGCGGGCGAGCGGATCCGCGAGCGGCGAGTGCGCGACGCCCCCGTCGTACATGGCCAGCCGGCAGTGCTCCAGGGCGGCCGACACGAACCGCTCGTCGTCCAGCCGGTCCAGCAGGTCGAGCTCCTCGGCCAGCGTCGCGCCGGGCAGGCCGGAGCCGCCGGGGAGCCCGGCGAAGGGCATGAAGATGTCGGCGAAGGAGCTGCGCCACATGAAATCGCCCTCCAGCAGCCGGTCCGCGACGCAGGGGTCGAGCGCGGCGGCGGTGGTGGAGGTCCAGGAGGCCAGCCCGGGGTGGTGGCCGGGCTGGGAGAGCGCGTGCAACGCCATGCAGAGCTCCGCGAGCGGCGACGGCGCGAAGCCGATCCGCTCCGCGGGGAGCCCGGTGATGTCGATGGTGACGCTCATCGCATCATTCTGCCCGTGCGCGGACCACGTGGTGGACGGGCCACGGCCGACCGGTGCGCCCCCTCGGCCGAGGGGGTGAGCCCGATGGGCCGCGCGGCTCAGCCCTCGTAGTGGTAGCGGCAGGCGGCGATGCGGACCTCGTCGGCGACGGCCTTGTAGACGAGGCGGTGCTCGTCGTTGATCCGGCGCGACCAGTAGCCCTGGAAGCCGTGCTTGAGGGGTTCGGGCTTGCCGATCCCCTCGTTGCCGTTGCGCGCCACGTCCTCGATCAGCGTGTTGATCCTCTTCAGGATCCTCCGGTCCTGGACCTGCCACCAGAGGTAGTCGTCCCACGCGGACTCGTCCCAGACCAGCTTCATTCCGCGGCGGGCTCCCGCACCGTGCCGCCGCCGTTCTCCAGCCGCTCGATCGAGGAGAGCAGGCGCCTGGCGTTCGCCGGGCTCCGCAGCAGGTACGCCGTCTCCTTCAGGGACTGGTAGTCCTCCAGGGAGACGATGACGACCGGGTCGTGTCCGGCGCGGGTGATCACGATCTCTTCGCGGTCGTCGTTGACGGCGTCGAGCACCTCGGCGTACCGGGCGCGCGACTCGGAGTACGACATCGTCTTCATGGGCCACCTCCTGTTGTACGGAAAATTGTACGTCGGCCGCTTTCGAGGGGGCAAGCGCCTTGCGTCCGCCACCAGCCCCGCCACCGCGCTAAAGGCGGGCCACGAAGTCGGTGACGGCCCTGGCCACGTCCGCCTCCGTCCACGACAGGCCCGGCTCCGTCACCTCCACCTCCGTCACCGACAGGCCGGGCGGGCCGTCGGGCGACCAGCGGCGGAAGAGGACCGTGCCCGTCTCCTCCGCCAGCCGGACACCCGCCTCCGTGAGGCGGTCCGCGTCGTACGGGAGCCAGACCTGGAACTGGTGGGTGTGCGGAGCCTGCGGGTTGACCCGGAACCAGGGGACCTCGCAGGCGGCCAGGGAAGCGGACAGCGCGGCCGCGACCCGCCGCGCCTGGGCGACGTAGGACGGGAGCTTCGGCAGTTCCCGGTCCAGCCCGGCCAGGGCCGAGAGCGCGGCCGGGAACTGGCGGAAGATCTGGCCCCCGTACCGGTGGCGCCAGACCCTGGCCTCCGCGACGAGCGGGGCCGGACCGGCGAGGGCCGCCCCGCTCAGGCCGCCCAGCGATTTGTAGAAGGAGACGTAGACGGAGTCCGCCAGCGCCACGATCTCCGGCAGGGACCGGCCGAAGTGCGTGGTCGCCTCCCACAGCCGGGCGCCGTCGAAGTGGACCACCGCGTCCCGCTCCCGGGCGGTGGCCACCAGGGCCGACAGCTCCTCCCAGGTGGGCAGCAGGAAACCGGCGTCGCGCAAGGGCAGCTCCAGCATCAGCGTCCCGAACGGTTCCGCCAGCTCGGCGATCTCCGAGGCCGTCGGCTGGCGCGGCTCGCCCGTGGGGTGGACGGTCCGCAGCCCGGAGACGACCGACACCGCGCCCCCCTCCCAGCGCTCCGGATGGCTCATCGGATGCAGGGCGACCACCGGGTTCCCGGTCCGTCCGGCCCAGCAGCGCAGCGCGATCTGCTGGGCCATGGTCCCGGTCGGGAAGAACGCCGCGTCCTCGGTGCCCAGGAGCTCGGCGACCCGCCGCTCCAGCCGGGCCACGACCGCGTCGCCGTAGACGTCGGCCGGCTCGTCCGGGTCCGGGGCCAGCGCGCCCAGCTCCGCCAGCAGCCCGGCCATGGTCGCCTCCCGCAGGCTGTGCGACAGCTTCCGCTCCGCGGCCCGGCCGGCCGCCAGGAGCCGCCCCGAGAACTCCTCGGCCCGCTCCTCGGCCGCCTGCGCGGCGAGCTCCGCGGCTGCCTCGGCCACGGCGGCCTCGGCCGCGCCCGCCTCGTCCGCGGCCGCCACGGCGACCCGGCCGGGGGCCCGCTCCGGGGTCCGCTCCGGGGTCCGTTCAGAGGCCCCCACCGGGGCCCGCACGACGCTCCCGTCGGCGTCCCCGCCCGCGGCCCTCTCCGCGTCCCCGTCCGCCGTCGGGCCCGGTTCCCGCCCGGCCGCCCGCCCCGCCACCGCTTCCGTGTCCTCGTTCATGCCCCGATCATCGCCGACCGGCCAACACGCCCAGGAGCTAGCATGGCGACGTATCGTCCGGTACCCCCTGCGGACTGGAACGGAAGGCCTTCCCCGCGTGAACACATCTCCTCAGGCGGAGCGCCCTGCCAGGCTCTCCGTCGGCGTCGTCGGAGCCGGCCGGGTCGGCCCCGCGCTGGCCCGCGCCCTCCAGCAGACCGGGCACCGGCCCGTCGCCGTGTCCGGGGTCTCCGACGCCTCGCGCCGCCGCGCCGAGCGCATGCTGCCGGGCGTGCCGGTCGTCGCGCCCGCGCAGGTCCTCCAGGCCAGCGACCTCGTCCTGCTGACCGTCCCCGACGACGCGCTGCCGCCGCTGGTGCAGGGCCTCGCCGAGACCGGCGCCGTCCGCCCGGGACAGCTCCTCGTCCACACCTCCGGCCGGTACGGGGTCTCCGTGCTCGACCCGGCCCGCCGCGCGGGCGCCCTGCCGCTGGCCCTGCACCCGGCGATGACCTTCACCGGCACCGAGGTCGACGTGCAGCGCCTCGCCGGCTGCTCCTTCGGGGTGACCGCCCCCGACGAGCTGCGGCTCGCCGCCGAGGCCCTGGTCATCGAGATGGGCGGGGAGCCCGAGTGGATCGAGGAGGCGAACCGCCCGCTCTACCACGCGGCCCTCGCCCTCGGCGCGAACCACCTGGTCACCCTGGTCGCCCAGTCGATGGAGCTGCTGCACAAGGCCGGCGTGGAGCACCCCGACCGGATGCTCGGCCCGCTGCTGGGCGCGTCCCTGGACAACGCCCTGCGCTCCGGTGACGCGGCCCTGACCGGACCGGTGGCCCGCGGCGACGCCGGCACCGTCGCCGTGCACGTCTCGGAGCTGCGCAAGCACGCCCCGGCCACGGTCGCCGGATACCTCGCGATGGCCCGCTCGACCGCCGACCGGGCCCTCGCGCACGGCCTGCTCAAGCCCGAGCTCGCCGAGGACCTCCTCGGCGTCCTCGCCGACAGCGCCGAGGACCTGGGCCTCGACGGACCGGACGACCGCGACGGCCTCGGAGGCGGTGACCGGTGATCCTCATCGACACCGCCGACGCGCTGCACGCGCTCCCCCGCACCGGCCGCCGCGCCGTGGTCATGACCATGGGCGCCCTCCACGAGGGCCACGCCACCCTGGTCCGCACCGCCCGCGCCCAGGCCGGCCCCGACGGCCAGGTCGTGGTCACCGTCTTCGTCAACCCCCTCCAGTTCGGGGCGAACGAGGACCTCGACCGCTACCCCCGCACCCTCGACGCCGACCTGGCCCTCGCCGAGGCGGCGGGCGCCGACGCGGTGTTCGCCCCCGCCGTGGACGAGGTCTACCCGGGCGGCGACCCCCAGGTGCGGATCAGCGCCGGCCCGATGGGCGAGCGCCTCGAAGGGGCCACCCGCCCCGGCCACTTCGACGGCATGCTGACCGTCGTCGCCAAGCTGCTCCACCTCACCCGCCCCGACCTGGCGCTCTTCGGCCAGAAGGACGCGCAGCAACTCGCCCTGATCCGGCGGATGGCGACGGACCTGAACTTCCCGGTGGAGGTGGTCGGCGTACCGACCGTCCGTGAGGACGACGGGCTCGCGCTGTCCTCCCGCAACCGCTACCTCTCCGGCACGGAGCGGCATACCGCCCTCGCCCTCTCCCGCGCCCTGTTCGCCGGGCGCGACCGGCTCGCCGCCCAGGCCGCGCTGCGGGCCCGCGCCGAGGCGCAGGCCCCGCCGGCCGGCGACGAGCGGGCCACCGGTCTGGCCCGGCTCGGCGAGATCCGCGCCTCCGCCGACGCGCACGCCGTCGCGGCGGCGGGCGCCGGTCTCCCCGACGCCGTACGGGCCGCCGCGCGGCACGTTCTGGAGGAGGCGGGCCGCCACGACCCGCCCCTCGTCCTGGACTACCTGGCGCTGGTCGACCCCCAGGACTTCACCGAGGCAGGCCCCGGCTTCACCGGGCAGGCCGTGCTGGCCGTCGCCGCGAAAGTGGGCACGACCCGGCTGATCGACAACATTCCATTGGAGTTCGGAGTTCACGCGTGAGCACCCCAGGCAGAGGTCCCGCAACGGCGGGCACCACCACCGGCACCGGCATACGGCTGCACGCCCAGGCCCCCGGCTGGGCCGTCGACGCCGACGTCGTGGTCGTCGGATCCGGAGTCGCGGGCCTGACCGCCGCGCTGCGCTGCGCCGCCGCGGGCCGCCGTACGGTCGTCGTCACCAAGGCCCGCCTCGACGACGGCTCCACCCGCTGGGCCCAGGGCGGCATCGCCGCGGCCCTCGGCGACGGGGACACCCCCGAACAGCACCTCGAGGACACCCTCGTCGCCGGCGCCGGCCTGTGCGACGAGGCCGCGGTACGCCTCCTGGTCACCGAGGGCCCCGGCGCCGTACGCCGCCTCATCGAGGCCGGAGCCGTCTTCGACACCTCGGCCGAGACCGGTGAGATCGAGCTGACCCGCGAGGGCGGCCACCACCGGCGCCGCATCGCGCACGCGGGCGGCGACGCCACGGGCGCGGAGATCTCCCGGGCGCTCGTCGAAGCGGTCCAGGCGGCCGGCATCGAGACCGTCGAGAACGCGCTCGTCCTCGACCTCCTCCAGGACGAGCGGGGCCGTACCGCGGGCGTCACGCTGCACGTCATGGGCGAGGGCCAGCACGACGGGGTCGGCGCGGTCCGCGCTCCCGCCGTGATCCTCGCGACCGGCGGCATGGGCCAGGTCTTCTCCGCGACCACCAACCCGTCCGTCTCCACCGGCGACGGGGTCGCGCTCGCGCTGCGCGCCGGCGCGGAGGTCTCCGACCTCGAATTCGTGCAGTTCCACCCCACCGTGCTCTTCCTCGGCCCCGACGCCGAAGGCCAGCAGCCCCTGGTGTCGGAGGCCGTGCGCGGCGAGGGCGCGTACCTCGTCGACGCCGACGGCGTGCGCTTCATGACCGGCCAGCACGAGCTCGCCGAGCTCGCCCCCCGCGACATCGTCGCCAAGGGCATCATGCGCCGCATGCAGGAGCAGGGCACGCAGCATATGTACCTGGACGCCCGGCACTTCGGCGCGCAGATGTGGGAGCACCGCTTCCCGACCATCCTCGCCGCCTGCCGCTCGCACGGCATCGACCCGGTCACCGAGCCCATTCCGGTGGCCCCGGCCGCGCACTACGCCTCCGGCGGCGTACGCACCGACCTGCACGGGCGCACCACCGTCCCCGGCCTGTACGCGTGCGGCGAGGTCGCCTGCACCGGCGTGCACGGCGCGAACCGGCTGGCCTCCAACTCCCTGCTGGAAGGACTGGTCTTCGCCGAGCGCATCGCGGACGACATCATCGCGCTCGCCGCCGGTCCCGCCGGTCCCGCCGGCCCCGCCGTCCCCGTCCCGGCCACCGGCCCCCTCCAGCCCGCCGAGGCGCGCTACGAGATCCAGCGCATCATGACCGACGGCGCGGGCGTTCTGCGCTCCGCCGCGTCGCTGCGCCGGGCCGCCGCCGCGCTCGAGGCCCTGTACGCGACGGCCGCCGGCGAGCTGGAGACCCGGGGCAAGACGGCCGTCCCCGGCACCGAGACCTGGGAGGCCACCAATCTGCTGTGCGTCGCCCGGGTGCTGGTCGCCGCCGCCCAGGAGCGCGCGGAGACCCGCGGCTGCCACTGGCGCGAGGACCACCCCGACCGGGACGACGCCGCCTGGCGCCGCCACCTCGTCGTCCGCCTGTCGGAGGCGGAGCGACGGGCCCTGGTCGTCACCCCCACCGAATCGGCGGACTTCCCGTCCGTACAGATCCCCCTGAGCAACGACAGCCTGGAGCAGTAACCGTGAGCACGCACGAGCACGACCACAACGAACTCCCCCTCGCCGGCCAGAACGAGGGCGGCTGCGGCGACGACTGCGCCTGCGGCGACGGCGAGGAGTCCGGCCTCGACCCGGCCCTCGTCGAGCTGCTCGAGGAGTCGGGCCTGGACGCCATCGAGGTCGAGGACATCGCGCACATGGCGCTCTCCGAGGACCTCGACGGCGGGGAGGACGTCACCACCGTCGCCACCGTCCCCGAAGAGGCCGAGGCCATCGCCGACTTCGTCGCCCGCGAGGACGGCGTCGTGGCGGGCCTGCGCATCGCCGAGGCCGTGTTCTCGGTCGTCTGCACCGAGTCCTTCGAGGTGGAACGGCACGCGGAGGACGGCGACGTCGTCAAGGCCGGGCAGGTCCTGCTGTCCGTGCGCTCGCGCACCCGCGACCTGCTGACCGGCGAGCGCAGCGCCCTCAACATCGTGTGCCGCCTGTCGGGCATCGCGACGGAGACGCGTCGCTGGGTCGACGCCCTGGAGGGCACCACCACCAAGGTCCGCGACACCCGCAAGACCACCCCGGGCCTGCGCTCCCTGGAGAAGTACGCGGTGCGCTGCGGCGGCGGTACCAACCACCGCATGTCGCTGTCGGACGCGGCGCTGGTCAAGGACAACCACGTGGTGGCGGCCGGCGGCGTCGCCCAGGCCTTCAACGCCGTGCGGGAGGCCTTCCCGGAGGTCTCGATCGAGGTCGAGGTCGACACCCTGGAGCAGGTCGGCGAGGTCCTCGAGGCCGGCGCGGGCCTGATCCTGCTGGACAACTTCACGGTGGAGCAGACCGCGGAGGCCGTCGCCCTGGTCGCGGGCCGCGCCGCGCTGGAGTCCTCGGGCCGCCTGGTCCTGGACACCGCCCGCGCCTACGCCGAGACGGGCGTCGACTTCCTCGCGGTCGGCGGGCTCACCCACTCCGCCCCGATCCTGGACATCGGTCTCGATCTGCGCGAGGCGGTGTAACCGATGCTCCTCACCATCGATGTGGGCAACTCCCAGACGGTGCTGGGCCTGTTCGACGGTGACGAGATCGTCGAGCACTGGCGCATCTCGACCGACCCGCGCCGCACGGCCGACGAGATGGCCGTGCTCATGCAAGGGCTGATGGGCATGCACCCGATGCTCGGCACCGAGCTGGGCGACGGCATCCACGGCATCGCCATCTGCTCGACGGTGCCGTCGGTGCTGCACGAGCTGCGCGAGGTCACCCGCCGCTACTACGGGGACGTGCCGGCGGTGCTGGTGGAGCCCGGGGTCAAGACCGGGGTGCCGATCCTCACGGACAACCCGAAGGAGGTCGGCGCGGACCGCATCATCAACGCGGTCGCCGCCGTCGAGCTCTACGGCGGTCCGGCGATCGTCGTCGACTTCGGTACGGCGACCACCTTCGACGCGGTGTCCGCCAAGGGCGAGTACGTGGGCGGGGTGATCGCCCCGGGCATCGAGATCTCCATGGAGGCCCTCGGCGTACGCGGCGCCCAGCTCCGCAAGATCGAGCTGGCCCGCCCGCGCAACGTCATCGGCAAGTCCACGGTCGAGGCGATGCAGTCGGGCGTGGTCTACGGTTTCGCCGGCCAGGTCGACGGGGTCGTCGCCCGGATGGCGAAGGAGCTCGCGGGCCCGAACGGAGACCCGGACGACGTCCGCGTCATCGCCACGGGCGGCCTGGCCCCCATGGTCCTCGGGGAGGCGTCGGTCATCGACGACCACGAGCCCTGGCTGACCCTGATCGGCCTGCGCCTGGTCTACGAGCGCAACGCTCCCCACTTCGCGTAGCGCCGGACCGCCGGCCCGTCGGCTGCCTCACGGCCGGCGGGCCCGCCGCCGCGTCCGGCCCCGGCCGGGACCACGTGCGGACGCGCGGGGTCCCGGCCGGGGCCGTGCGGGGCCCCATAGGGCCTCCGTGAGGCCCCGGCAAGGCCTCGGCGCCGCTTTGGTGCCGTTTTGGTGCTGCTTCGGCACAGCCGCGGACGCGCTGGAGGAAATTCCGCGGAAACAGGAGGCGGGAGACCGGTGCGGGGATAACGTCCTTCCACGAGAAGCACCGGGAGCTCGTCCACGGCGCCGCACGCGCCCGTGAACGGAGGAGACACCATGACCGAACGGACCGCCTGGCAGAAGTCCTCGTTCTGCGGCGAGGGGGACAACTGCGTGTACGTCAGCGCCGCCCCCGGCACCCTGGTCCGCGTGGCCGACCGCGCGGACCCGGCCCACCTCGTCCTCGCCACCACCCAGGCCGCCTGGGCGGACTTCCTCGACGTGATCAAGCGGACGGGCTGATTCCGCCACCTGGCCGGTCACGCCGCGCCGCGTCCGTGTCCAGTCAGGGGATTTTGTCCGATTAGCGCGTACCTTCGGCCCATGCCCACGCCCTACGGATCCCGCGGCGGCATGGCGTTCAGCGCCGATGAGCTTCACGTGCTCAGGCGTTCGCTCGCTCACGCCCTTCAGTCCTCTACGGCCCCCCTGACGCCCGTGGAGGTCCAGGACTGCCTGCGCCTGGCGGCGTCGGTGGACGACGCGGTGCAGGAGGCGGGCCGGCTCAGAGCGTTCCTCCTCGCCGACCTGACGCGGTACAGAGCCGCGCTGCCGGGCAGCCTCTCCGGCTACCTGGAGCTGCTGCAGGACGCCCTGGCGGCCGGGTACGAGCCCGTGCCGGACGACCTCGCCGCCCTGCGGGCCCTGCGCGCCAACCGGGTCGTGGCCGCCCTGCTGGAGCGGGCCCAGGCCGTCGCCGAGCGGTCCGTACGCCGCAGGCTGTCCACCGCGCCCGCGCCGCGGACCCGGCTGCTGGCCATCGCCGGCGGCTCGGGCTCCGGCTCGGGCTCGGGCTCGGGCTCCGGCAAGGAGAAGGAGCCCGCGGAGCCACGCCCCGACGACCGGCCCGCACGGCCCGTCCCGACCCCGGGCGAGGTGTTCCCGCCGCGCCGCAAGCCCGCCCCGCCCCCGGCGGCCGGACGCGCGGCCGGGTAGCTAGGCTGGGGGCATGGACTACGTTTCCGCGCTCGTGCCCCCCTTCGTGATGGCCGTGTTCTTCATCGCGCTCGTCGTGACGATCGTGAAGAGCCAGGGCGGCGCCAACAAGGGCAAGGAAGACGCGGTGGTCGACGCCGTGCTCGCCCGTGCCGAGGCCACCCAGCAGCAGTCCCCCTCCCAGAAGTAGCCCCCGCGAGGATCCTGACGCACGCGCGGGGCGTACGGCCTCCGGGCCGTACGCCCCGCGTCGTCATGCGGCGCACCCGGATTTTGTCGCGCGTTGCCGCCCGAATAGCCGGGCAATTCCCGACATGCCGCACTATCGTGCTGATGTGCCTCGCCCCTTGGGAGAACTCGAAGACGCAGTCATGACGCGGGTGTGGCAGTGGAACCGCCCGGTCACCGTTCGCGAAGTCCTGGAAGACCTGCAGCAGGAACGGTCCATCGCGTACACCACGGTCATGACCGTTATGGACAATCTTCATCAGAAGGGCTGGGTCCGCCGGGAAGCGGAAGGCCGCGCGTATCGATATACGGCGGTCTCCACCCGCGCCGCCTACTCGGCCGCACTGATGAACGAGGCCTGGTCCACGAGTGACAACCCCGCCGCCGCCCTGGTGGCCTTCTTCGGCATGATGTCGGCCGAACAGCGGGAGGCCCTCCGGGACGCCATCCGCATCGTTCAGCCGGCGGAACCCGCGGCGGATCCCGCTACGGATCCCGCGCCCCCGCCCGCCGCGCCCGTGGATCCCGCGGATCCCGCCGCCGAAGGCGACTCCGGCGGGCGGGGCGAGGAGCCGGGGCGATAACGTCCGGGCATGGGTGAGTTTTCCGCTGCACATGCAAAAACCGTGACGATCCGCCGAGCGCGCACCGGTGATGTTCCCGCGCTGCGCCGCCTGCTCGACCAGTACGTGCAGCAGCGCATCCTCCTGGACAAAGCGCCGGTCGTCCTTTACGAAGACATCCAGGAGTTCTGGGTCGCGGAACGCGGCGAAGACGGTCAAGTGGTGGGCTGCGGCGCACTTCACGTGATGTGGGAAGACCTGGCCGAAGTCCGCACTCTCGCCGTCGACCGCGAGTTGAAGGGCGTCGGAGTCGGTCATCTCGTGCTGGACAAGTTGTTGCAGACAGCCCGTCGGCTCGGTGTGAGCCGAGTATTCTGCCTGACCTTCGAAGTGGACTTCTTCGCGAAGCACGGCTTCGTGGAGATCGGCGAGACCCCCGTCGAGACGGATGTCTACATGGAGCTGCTGCGTTCCTATGACGAGGGCGTCGCCGAGTTCCTCGGTCTCGAACGAGTGAAGCCGAACACCTTGGGCAACAGCCGGATGCTTCTGCACCTCTGACCGATCAAGCGGGATTTTCCCCGGGTCCCCGTACGTGTGGCCTATGTCCGAATCGCGTACGTTTCCCGCCTCGTTGCGGAGCCGAACCTCTCACGGGGGGTTTGTGTTTTCCAGGCAAAAGCGGTTTCCTTTCCGCGTACTGCTTTTCGATGAAAGGAAATCCCGGTGGCACAGAAGGTTCAGGTCCTTCTTGTCGACGACCTCGACGGCGGCGAGGCGGACGAGACGGTGACGTTCGCTCTGGATGGCAAGACCTACGAGATCGACCTCACCACCGCCAACGCTGAAAAGCTCCGCGGCCTGCTCGACCCGTACACCAAGGGCGGTCGCCGCACCGGTGGCCGCGGCGCCGCGGCCGGCCGTACCAAGGGTCGCGCCGCCACTTCGGCGGGTAACCCGGACACCGCCGTTATTCGCGCCTGGGCCAAGTCGCACGGCTACAGCGTGAATGACCGCGGCCGCGTTCCCGCCGAGATCCGCGACGCCTACGAGAAGGCCACGGCCTGATCGGTCCGGCCCGTCCGGACGGTCCGCCCGAGCCGCGCCCGGTGGCATTCCGTCGCCGCCGCCGCGACCAGGCGTACGAGATCGGGCCCGCGCGCGGGCCCGGAGCCCTGCCCGGGAGCGGGCAGGGCGGGCAGTAGTGCCTCACACCCCTGCTCGGGGGGCCGCAGCCACACGGCGGCCCCCCGAGGGCTTCCCTCCGTGCCCACCGGATGTCCGGGGGGCACCGGAGCCGTGATCCGGCCACCCGTACCCAGGGCGGCGAGATCCAGGGCGACCCCGCCCCACTCCAGCCAGTCGAGCAGCCCCTCCAGCTCGTCGGCGGCCCCCGGGGCCACCAGGAACCGCATCCGGCGGCCCATGACCGCCACCGGCCCCGTGACCACGGGCCGGCGCAGCACGGCGGCCCCGGCGTCGGCCGGCAGCTCCAGCACGTCGAACCGGATCCCGGTCACCAGCTGGGCGGGCGGCCCTCCGGCCACGGTCCAGCCGAGCACGCGTTCGTACCAGGACGCCGGATCGGAATCGCTTTCGAACGGGGCGCGGGGGAGCGGGACGGTGAGGGGCGGCGCGGTGGGAGCCATGACCGGAGCAACTCCGGAAACGTCCCGGGGTTACGCGCGATGTGACGCACCGCACTCGAGTCAATGCGGAACGTAAACATCCGTCGGGGCGGAGTCCCACATTCGGGACGGAGGTCTGTTCGCCCGTAGCGGAGGGATCCGTCGTCCACCGACGTGAACTGTCGCTCCACGCGGGTAAGACATTCCTAGTGGATGGGGGCGACACGCTGTTTTGCGGTGCCTGTGACGGGCTTCCGTTCGCCATCGGCGTACACGTGTGACGGGTATCTGCCTGGCCTGCGGGAACATCGTCTCGCACCATCGGGTTGGAGCAGTTGTCGGCACTTACAGCCGGGTTTTCCCACGGACGTGAGGGTGAGCCGCGGACGGATGTCGGCAGTTGGAATGAGCTGTCCCGCCCCGCGGGACTAGCATGCGGAAGGACAGGGCGGGGACCGACCCCGAACTGCCCGACCGCTCTGAGGAGCGATAAACGATGTTCGAGAGGTTCACCGACCGCGCGCGGCGGGTTGTCGTCCTGGCTCAGGAAGAAGCCCGGATGCTCAACCACAACTACATCGGCACCGAGCACATCCTCCTGGGCTTGATCCACGAGGGTGAGGGTGTCGCCGCTAAGGCCCTGGAGAGCCTCGGGATTTCGCTCGAGGCTGTTCGCCAGCAGGTTGAGGAGATCATCGGACAGGGGCAGCAGGCCCCTTCCGGCCACATCCCCTTCACCCCGCGGGCGAAGAAGGTCCTGGAGCTTTCGCTCCGAGAGGCCCTCCAGCTCGGCCACAACTACATCGGCACCGAGCACATCCTGCTCGGCCTCATTCGCGAGGGCGAGGGCGTCGCAGCCCAGGTCCTCGTGAAGCTGGGCGCCGATCTCAACCGAGTCAGGCAGCAGGTCATCCAGCTGCTCTCCGGCTACTCCGGAGGCGGCAAGGAGTCGGCGGCCGCCGGCGGCCCGGCCGAGGGAACCCCCTCGACCTCGCTCGTCCTGGACCAGTTCGGCCGCAACCTCACCCAGGCCGCTCGCGAATCCAAGCTCGACCCGGTCATCGGGCGCGAGAAGGAGATCGAGCGGGTCATGCAGGTGCTGTCCCGCCGGACCAAGAACAACCCGGTCCTCATCGGCGAGCCCGGCGTCGGCAAGACCGCCGTCGTCGAGGGCCTGGCCCAGGCGATCGTCAAGGGCGAGGTGCCCGAGACCCTCAAGGACAAGCACCTCTACACCCTCGACCTGGGTGCCCTGGTCGCCGGTTCCCGCTACCGCGGTGACTTCGAGGAGCGCCTCAAGAAGGTGCTCAAGGAGATCCGCACCCGCGGCGACATCATCCTGTTCATCGACGAGCTCCACACCCTCGTGGGTGCGGGCGCCGCCGAGGGCGCGATCGACGCCGCCAGCATCCTGAAGCCCATGCTGGCCCGTGGTGAGCTCCAGACCATCGGTGCCACGACGCTCGACGAGTACCGCAAGCACCTTGAGAAGGACGCCGCTCTCGAGCGCCGTTTCCAGCCGATCCAGGTGGCGGAGCCTTCCCTCCAGCACACCATCGAGATCCTCAAGGGCCTGCGCGACCGCTACGAGGCCCACCACCGCGTCTCCATCACGGACGAGGCCCTCGTGCAGGCGGCCACCCTGGCCGACCGGTACATCTCGGACCGCTTCCTCCCGGACAAGGCGATCGACCTGATCGACGAGGCCGGCTCCCGGATGCGCATCCGCCGGATGACCGCGCCGCCGGACCTCCGCGAGTTCGACGAGAAGATCGCGAACGTGCGTCGCGACAAGGAGTCGGCCATCGACTCCCAGGACTTCGAGAAGGCGGCTTCCCTCCGTGATTCGGAGAAGCAGCTGCTGGCGGCGAAGGCCAAGCGCGAGAAGGAATGGAAGGCCGGCGACATGGACGTCGTCGCCGAGGTCGACGGCGAGCTCATCGCCGAAGTCCTGGCGACCGCGACCGGCATTCCGGTGTTCAAGCTGACCGAGGAGGAGTCCTCGCGACTCCTGCGCATGGAGGACGAGCTCCACCGTCGCGTCATCGGCCAGAAGGACGCCATCAAGGCGCTCTCCCAGGCCATCCGCCGTACCCGTGCGGGTCTGAAGGACCCGAAGCGTCCCGGTGGCTCGTTCATCTTCGCCGGCCCGTCCGGTGTCGGTAAGACCGAGCTCTCCAAGACGCTCGCCGAATTCCTCTTCGGCGACGAGGACGCGCTGATCTCCCTCGACATGTCGGAGTTCAGCGAGAAGCACACGGTTTCCCGTCTCTTCGGTTCGCCCCCCGGCTACGTGGGCTACGAAGAGGGCGGCCAGCTGACCGAGAAGGTCCGCCGGAAGCCGTTCTCCGTCGTCCTCTTCGACGAGGTCGAGAAGGCGCACCCGGATATCTTCAATTCCCTTCTCCAGATCCTGGAAGACGGTCGTCTGACCGACTCCCAGGGCCGGGTCGTGGACTTCAAGAACACGGTCATCATCATGACGACCAACCTGGGTACGCGGGACATCTCGAAGGGCTTCAACCTCGGCTTCGCCGCCGTGGGAGACACCAAGACCGGATACGACCGGATGAAGGCGAAGGTCAACGAAGAGCTCAAGCAGCACTTCCGGCCCGAGTTCCTCAACCGCGTCGACGACACGGTCGTCTTCCACCAGCTCACCGAGGAAGACATCGTCCAGATCGTCGACCTGATGATCGCCAAGGTCGACGACCGCCTGAAGGACCGCGACATGGGCATCGAGCTCAGCGCCGAGGCCAAGGCACTGCTGGCCAAGCGCGGCTACGACCCGATCATGGGTGCCCGCCCGCTGCGTCGCACGATCCAGCGGGAGATCGAGGACGTCCTGTCGGAGAAGATCCTCTTCGGCGAGCTGCGTCCCGGTCACATCGTGGTCGTCGGCAAGGAGGGTGAGGGCGAGGAAGCCAAGTTCACCTTCCGCGGCGAGGAGAAGACCCCGATCTCGGACCTTCCCCCGATCGAGGCCACGGGCTCCGGCCCGGACCTGTCGAAGGGCGCGTAAGCGCTGCTCGCCAGGACGCTGTACGAAGGGGCGGCCCCGGAACCTCAAGGTTCCGGGGCCGCCCCTTTTGCGCGGCCCCCGGGGCCGCGGCCGTCAGCCGTAGGCCTGCGGCACCATGTCGAGCTCGGCCTCGGGGAAGCGGCGCCGCAGCCGCTCCTCGATCCCGTCCTCCCACGGTTCGTCGTCGTCGTAGAACATCACGGTCCGCAGCGAGGGCAGCTCCGCGAACTCGGCGAGGCCGGCCAGCACCCCGGGGGAGACGGCGATCTCCCGCAGGTTCTTCAGGGCGGAGAGCTCCGCCCAGGCGGCCTTTCCGCCCGGGCGCCAGCCGTAGCCGAGCCACAGCCGCCGCAGGCTCCCGAGCCGGCCCAGACCGGCCAGGTCCCCGTCCGCCTCGGTCACCTCGATCTCCTCCAGGTGCGTCGCCCGGGAGGCGTCGTGGAAGGACCACTGGCCCGCCCTCGCGAACAGACTGAGCCGGCGCAGCCGGGTCCAGGACGCGATCGCCGGGCCGAGGGGGAGGGTGCTGCCCAGGTAGAGGGACACGTCCTCCAGGGGCAGCCCGTGGAGCGGTTCCAGACTCGCCAGCTCGGACCAGTGGTTGACGGTGAGGCGCCGCAGTGTGCTGTGTCCGCGCAGGAATTCCGCGTCGGTTCCGCCCGGGAAGCTCCACAGCGTCAGCCCCGACACCGGCTGGCGGGCCAGGAAGCGCGTCAGGGCGCCCCGGGTCACCTCGTGCCGGACCAACAGGCCGGGCGGGCCGGTGAAGCCCGTCAGCGCGTCGAGCATGGCATCGGATTCGACGGACAGGTAGCGGGGCGGGGGCTCCATGCGCGCGAGCACCTCGGCGGCGTACTGGCGGGAGTCGAACAGCCCCCATGAACGGGTCAGCCGCTCGTGGATCCGCTCGTCCGGGTGGCGGGCGTAGCGGGCGAGGTAGCCGACGGCCTCGGAACCCGTCTCCAGGGCCGCGATCACCGACAGGTGGGCGTCGTCGCCGCGGGCCTCCTCGCCGTGCGGCAGCAGGTCCAGGACCAGCGGGCCGATCCGGCCCAGGGCGCGCGCGGCCTCCTCGTCCTTCGGCGGTATGAGCCGGCGGGCCGCCCTGCGGACGTCCGCGCGGAGCCGCGGTTCCAGCTCGGCCGCGTACTCCAGGGACGCGAAGGCCAGCAGGACCGCCCGGTCGGAGTTGCGGACCAGCAGGTCGCCGATGATCGCCGCGCGTTCGAGGGGGCGGCCCTGGGCGACCGCCATGCGGATGACGTCCTCCCACTGGTCGTCGTCCGCGTGCCGGGTCAGTTCACCGAGGCTGCCCTCGTCCAGGGCCGCCCGGGCGCCCAGGAAGTCCTGGAAGGTGCGGTGGACGAACTCGACGGTGTCCGCGGTGGGGGCCCTCAGGAGGCCGCTGCGCTCCAGGAAGTACGTGAGCACGGCCGGGGCCTCGCCGAGGGCCCGCGCGGCGGCCGGTACGGCGGGCAGCGCGTCGGCGATCAGGGAAGCGGCCCGGTCCCGGCCCATCGCGGTGCGGCCGTTGCGGATCAGCCAGTACGCGAGCCGCTGGAGCAGCTGGAGCTGGGGCTCTTCGGCGAGCTCGGGCAGGCGCAGCTCCCGCTCCCGGTCGCGGCGGTGCAGCAGCATCGACAGGGCAGCCGAGTAGAGCTCCTTGCGCCCCGACGGCAGGAAGCCCCGGCGCTCGCGGTGCAGGGCGCAGATCAGTCCGCAGAGCAGGGGGTTCGTGGCGAGCCGGGCCAGTTCCCCCTTGGCGTGCAGGGATTCCAGCAGCTGGTCGCGGAGTTCCTCGCCGGCCCCGGTCGCCCGGTGCCAGCGGGTGACGAAGCCCGCCACGTCGGCCCGGTTCATGGGGGCGAGCGTCAGCTCGGTGAACTCCTCGGCGCCGAGCCAGTCCGGGCGGACCGCGGAGGGGCGGGACGTCACCAGCCAGCGGTTGCCGGGGTAGGCGGTGAGCAGGTCGCAGAGCCAGTCGCGGGCGCGGGCCCGCTCGGTCTCCGGTATCTCGTCGATGCCGTCCACCAGGATCAGGCCGCGCCCCTCGTTCAGGACCCGGCTCTCCCACCCGTCCGGCGCCTGCCCCTTCAGTGCCGTGGCGACCAGGAAGTCCTCCGGGGCGGGAAGCCGTTCCCCGTAGCGGGTCAGGGTTCGCAGCGGCAGGACGAAGGGGACGGGGCCGCCCTCGGCCGCCGCCCGGGCGGTGGAGACGGCCAGCCACTGGATCAGCGTGGTCTTCCCGGAGCCGGCCTCGCCGCGCAGCAGGACGCGTGACCGGTTGACCAGTAACCGGTCCGTGGTGGCCGCGGGGTCGGGGCAGCTCCCGGGCGCCCCGCCCGTGCCGCCGCTCCAGGCGTCCGGGCGGAAGGCGCCGCCGCCGGTGTGGTGGGGGTGGGAGGCCGCCTCCAGGGTCACGTACGCCGTGTCCAGCGGCCAGCGCGCCGCCCCCGGGGGCAGGTCCATCCCGAAGATCGTCAGGCTGCCGTGCCGTTTGACGAGGTACTGCAGGTACCGGGTCTCGAAGGCCGCGTCCCGGCCGTCCTCGCGGGTGATCCGGGCGAGCAGGGCGTCGACCTTGGCGATCAGTTCGGCCTGGCGGCGGGCCTGCTCGACCAGCGCGTGCGGGATGAAGGTGGAGCGGGTGGTGAAGAAGTGCAGGATGTGGAGGCAGGTGAGCTCCAGCAGCCGGTCGTGGAAGAGCTCCGCGTCCCGTCCCAGGCCCGTCGGGGGCGCGGCCGCGCGCAGGGCCGCGGCGAAGGCGCGCGGGCCCATCTCGACGGCCTGCGCGTCCTCCATGGAGAGGTCCCCCAGCGCGTGGAGGGTGACGGCCAGGGCGGTCGCGACGCCCGCCTCCTCGCCGGGCGGGAGCGGCTGCTCCCCGGGGGCCCGCAGGGCCCGTGCGACGAGCGTGCCGGCCAGCTCGCGCAGGTCGTCCCGGGTCAGGACCCGCTGCTCGCGCAGGCCGACGTAGGAGGAGATGCGCACGGGCCGGTCCGCGAGGCCGGCGCCCGGTCCCTCCCCCCGGAGGAGTTTCTTCACGAGCGGGGTCACGACCCCCGAGGCCAGCCGGATCCCCACCACGGATGCGTCCACGAGGCGTGAGCGTAGCTCCGGGCGGAGGCGGTCGCAGGGCTTTGGCCCCACGCGGTGGCCGCGGAGGTCCCGCGCCGGTGACAAGCCGCACAGGGCAAATCGGACCTACTAGGAGTATTCGTAGGGTTTTGTGTCCGATTTGCCCCACCCTCACCTCAGTAATCAGGCGGTCAACAGGTCGGACAGCACCCGGTCCTCCTACGACCTCCGGTAGTAAAACGGACGTTTGGGGAAGCCGGGGGGGCCGGGTTACCAAGGATGAGCAAGCGAGCCCGGCACCCCTGAGCGTGCCGGGTCCTTTCTTGCCCGAAGCACCGGAACACCGCAGTACCGAAGCAGCGAAGCAGCGAAACACACGCCCTTGTCCCCGGCCCCGGAGGTCTCTTTCATGTCCGCGAAGCGCGTCAGCACCCGTCGTACCCGTATCGCCATCGGCGCCACCGCTCTCGGTGCGACTCTGGCCCTCGGGGCGGGGACGACCGCCGCCTTCGCCGCCGAGACCCCGACCGCCCTGGCCGGCACCGCCGGGCTCGTGTCCGCCCAGGCCGCGGCGGGCGCCGCGAAGCCGGCGGCCACGGCCTGGGAGAAGCCCGTCTCGAGCTACACGCTCTCCGCGACCTTCGGCAAGGGCGGCACCATGTGGTCGCACAAGCACTCCGGCCAGGACTTCGCCGTCCCCGTCGGCACCCGGGTCGACGCCGCCTCGGCGGGCGTCGTCGTCAAGGCCGGCCCGAACGGCGGCGGCGACGGCCCGGCCTACGGCAACGCCATCGTGATCAAGCACGCGAACAACACGTACTCGCAGTACGCGCACCTCTCGAAGATCCAGGTCAAGCCCGGCCAGAAGGTCGCCAAGGGCCAGAAGATCGCCCTGTCCGGCAACACCGGCAACTCGAGCGGCCCGCACCTCCACTTCGAGATCCGCACCACCCCGAACTACGGCTCGGCCGTCAACCCGGTCGCCTTCCTGCAGAAGTTCGGCGTCACCGTCTGACCGGACGGCCCGCCCGCCCGCGAAGTCCCCGTGCCCAAGGCGTCGGTCCGACCGGACCTACGCCTTCGGCACGACGGGGAAGCTCCCCGTCGACGTCGGCGCGTGCTCCGGGAGCCACAGCACCGCCACCGCGCCCGCCGCCGCGCCCTCGCGGGCGAAGCCGCCCGGCGCCGCCACGTTGCGGAACGTCAGCCGGGCGCCCAGCACCCGCGCCTGCCCCTCCGCGATGGTGAGCCCCAGCCCGTGGCCCACCCCGGCGCGGTCCGTCGACCCGGTCCGGAACCGGCTCGGCCCCTCGCGCAGCAGCGCTTCCGGGAAGCCCGGCCCGTGGTCCCGCACCCGTACGACCCGGCCCTCGACGTCGACCTGGACCGGCGCCCGCCCGTACCGCGAGGCGTTCGCCAGCAGGTTCCCGAGGATCCGCTCCAGGCGGCGCGGATCGGTGCTGACGATCTCGTCCGCGACGATCCGTACGCTCGCCTCCGGCATCAGGGAGTGGACCCGGCGCCCCACGAACTCGCCCAACGCCACGTCCTGAAGTTCCGCCCGCTCGGACGCGCTGTCCAGCCGGGCCACCTCCAGCACGTCCTCGACCAGCGCCCGCAGTGCCTGCGCGCGGTCCCGTACGAGCTCGGTCGGCCGGCCCGGAGGCAGCAGTTCCGCCGCCGTGAGCAGGCCCGTCACCGGGGTGCGCAGTTCGTGCGCGATGTCGGCGGTCACCCGCCGCTCGGCCTCCAGCCGCTGCTGGAGCGCGTCGGCCATCGCGTCGACGGCCCGCGCCAGGTCGTCGGTCTCGTCGCGTACGACGCCCCCGACGGCGTCCCGCACCCGAACCTCGGGATCCCCGTGCGCCACCCGCTGCGCGGCGGCCGCGGCCTTGCGCAGCCGGCGCGAGATCTGGCCGCCGATGAGCACGCCGAGCGCCGAACCGCCGATCACCACGGCGAGCGAGCCGACGACCAGGGCCCGGTCCAGGTCCCGGAGCATGTTGGCGCTCTCCCGGAACGGGGAGTGGAGCGAGAGCACCTGCCCGTTGCCGAGCGGTACGGCGGCCCACACCTCGGGCAGTGCGCGCGGGCTCTCCTGCACATAGGTGCCGCGCCGCCCGGACCGGGCCTTCTCCCGCAGACCCGCGGGCAGTTCGGGGTCGTTGAGCTTGGCTCCCATCGAGGGCTTGCGGTTGGCGTCGGCGCTGCGGGAGATGAACTGCACCCGGTCCAGCTGCACCTCGCGGGCGCTCTCCAGCATCGACACGCGGGCAGCGCTGTGCACCACCAGGCTCAGTGCGATGGCGGTGAGCGCGCCCACGGACGCGATGGCGAGCGTGATCTTCCAGCGGATCCCGGTCCGGAGGGTGAACCGTCTCATTCCCGCTTCATCCCCGTGTTCATCCCCCGATTCTCCCCGGCTTCATTCTGGTCAGGGCCCTCAGGCCTTCAGCTTGTATCCGAAGCCCCGGACCGTCTCGATCCGGTCCTGGCCGATCTTGGTGCGCAGCCTCTGCACGTGGACGTCCACGACGCGGGTGTCGCCGCCCCAGTCGTAGTCCCAGACCCGCTCCAGCAGCCGGTCGCGCGAGAGCACCGTGCCGGGGGACGTGGAGAACTCCAGCAGGAGCCGCATCTCGGTGGGGGTCAGCGCCACCGAGGCACCGGCCTTGCGCACCTCCATGCCCTCCGTGTCGACCTCCAGGTCGCCGAAGACCAGGACCCCGTGCTCGGCGTCGTCGTCCTCGTCGGCCCCGCCGCCCTGCGGGCCGCCGGCGTGGCCGAAGCGGCGCAGGACCGCGCGGATCCGGGCGACGAGGACCGAGCCGTCGAAGGGCTTGGTGACGTAGTCGTCGGCTCCGGCCTCCAGACCCAGGACCACGTCGATGGAGTCGGCGCGCGCCGAGAGCATGATCACGGGGACGGTGGACTCGTCGCGGATGCGGCGGCACAGGCTCACGCCGTCCATGCCGGGCACCATCACGTCGAGCAGCGCGATGTCGGGGCGGTCGGCCCGGAAGGACTCCAGGCCGGACAGTCCGTCGGGCATGGCGGTGACCACGAAGCCGTCACGCTCCAGCGCCAGGGTCGTGGCCTCGCGGATGACGTCGTCGTCCTCCACGAACAGGACATGCGTCTCGGCCATTCGGGAGCCTCGCCTCGCCTCGGTACTCGGTACTTTTCTCAGTGCTCAGTGCTCAGTGCTCAGTGCTCAGTGCTCAGTGCTCAGTGTTCGCCGCTCGCCGCGCGGTGCTCAGCCCTTCGGGCTGACGGCCGGCGCGGGGGCCGCCCCGCCGTCGACCACGTTGCTGTAGTCGGTGTGCACCCGGTCCTGCTCGGTGAACTTCTCCCCGTTCCAGCGGTACGTGATCGTGTCCTCGCCCGAGGGATAGGCGAGCGCGTCGCTCTTCCCGTAGACGGACTTGGTGACGACCAGGTCGCCCCGGTCGATCTCCGCGTAGACGGGCGGCTGCTCGTCCGAGAAGACATTCTCGTACTTCCCGTCGTCCGCCCGGTACACGTACGAGCCGCGGCCCAGGGCGTCGGCGCAGGACAGGACGTTGACCACGATGTCGACCGCCGGTCCGCCGGTGACCTTCCCGTAGCTGACGTCGACCGGGTACTCCTTGCCCGTGCAGGGCTTCAGCTCCCGCTTGACCTCGGCGCTGACCTTCGGATCCGCCTTGATCAGCGCGACCGGGTCGATCTTCTTGCCCCCCGGCGTCCCGGAGGCCCGCGGGGCGAAGGGCGCGGCGGCCGTCCCCTCGGCTTCGCCGGAGGGGACGCCGGTCTTGGCCACCGACTCGGTGCGCGCCGGGCCGCCGTCCCGCAGGCCGGTGCCCCCGGTGGAGCAGCCGGCCGCGAACAGCACAGTGCCGGCGAGGACGACCGTCCCCGCCGACATGAGTACCACCGAGCTCTTGCCCGCCAGACGCCCTTCGCCCGGTTCCCGGGCGTTCGGTGTCCGACCGTTCAGCTGTGGGCCGTTCAGGCCGCGCACCGCTCACGCCCCTCGTACCGGATCATGTGGTCGCCGCGGTGGTCACCACGCTCCAGCGCGCGCATGTCCAGGTCCCGGCTCTCCAGCTCCTGCCGGAGACGGGCCAGTGCGCGGTGCAGGGTGCTCTTCACGGTTCCCGCCGACATGCCGAGCGCCGCGGCCGTCTCCTCGGTGCTCATCTGCTCCCAGTGTCGCAGGACGACCACACTGCGCTGCTTGGGCGCGAGCACCTTGAGGATGTCCATCAGCAGGGCGCGGTCGGCGCGCTGGTCGGTGCCGTCCTCGACCGAGGCGTCGGGGAGCTGCTCGGTGGGGACCTCTTCGAGCTTGCGGGCGCGCCACCACTCGGTACGGGTGTTGATCATGACGCGGCGCAGGTAGGCGTCGGCGAGGGACTTGTCGGCGATCCCGTCCCAGCGGCCGTAGGTACGGAAGAGGGCGGTCTGCAGGAGGTCCTGTGCGTCGGTCGGGTCCGGAACCAGGCGACGGGCACTGCGCAGCAGCGCGTCCTGCCGGGTGCGTACGTACTCCTCGAACGCGAGTACCTCGCCGTGCGCCATCTCTAGACCGCCTCCGCTGCCGCTCATCCGCTGCCTTACGGATCAGACGGTACGGAGGCGTTGTCACGGGCCTGTGCGGGTCAGCCTTCGGTGGGCGCACGGACACCCATAGATTGTGTAACGAAGCCCGTGAGCTGCGGGTTTCGCCGGGCTAAGCGGAATCCTCCCGTCAGTCCTGAGGGGTCGTGGGGAGCCCCGCGGGAAGCCGGTACATCTGACCGGCCAGCGGCTCCACGAGCCCGTCCGAGACCAGCCCGTCCAGCGCGCGGGCCCGCTGCACGGGCTCGTCCCAGACGGTGTCCAGGAGGGACAGCGGCACCGCGCCGACCGCCTCGCGCAGCACCGCGAGGAGTTTGCCGCGCACCTGACGGTCCGTCCCGGCGTACGTCTGCCCGCGCCTCGGCGGCCCCTCGTGCGCGGGCTTCCCGGCGAGCCGCCACGCGCACAGCCCGGACACCGGGCAGCGCCCGCAGTCGGGGCTCTTGGCCGTGCAGATCAGCGCGCCGAGCTCCATCGAGGCCGCCGCCCAGCGGGCCGCGGTGTCCTCGTCCTCGGGCAGCAGGGCCCGCGCCAGGCGCCGCTCGGCGGCCGTCGTGGCGTTCGGCGGGTACTCGACCCCGGTCGCGGCGCGCGCGAAGACCCGGCGCACGTTGGTGTCGAGGACGGCGTGCCGCTGCCCGTACGCGAAGGAGGCCACGGCCGCCGCCGTGTACTCGCCGATCCCGGGCAGCGCCAGCAGCTGCGCGTGCTCGCGCGGTACGTCGCCCCCGTGCCGCTCCGTTATCGCGACGGCCGCGCCGTGCAGGCGCAGGGCCCGGCGCGGATAACCGAGCCGCCCCCACGCCCGTACGGCCTCGCCGGGGGCCTCGGCGGCCAGGTCGGCCGGGCGGGGCCAGCGGGCGACCCACTGCTCGTACACCGGCAGGACCCGGTTGACGGGGGTCTGCTGGAGCATGAACTCGCTGACCATCACGGACCAGGGGCCGGCCTCGGGACGCCGCCAGGGCAGGTCCCGGGCGTGCGCCTCGAACCAGGCGATCACGGGAGAGTGCAGCGCGGCCGGGGCCGCCGGGGCCGCCGTGGGCGGCGCGGGCTGCGTGGACGTCGCGGGGTATGCCGGGGATGCAGTCATGACAGACGGCATCCTGGCACGTTTCGCCCCTACCGCGCCGGGTCCGGGCCGGTGATCAGGACGGCGGCGCGGACCCCGCTCGCCCGCAGGGCGGTGATGATCCTGGCCGTGGGACCGGTCAGCGCGAGGACGGTGAGCACGGCGAGGCTCGAGCCCAGCAGCAGACCGAGCGCCACGTCGTGGGGGTAGTGGACGCCGACGAACACGCGGGAGAAGGCCATCAGCAGCGCGAGCGGCACGGTGAGCAGGACGAGCCGGCGTACGGCCAGGGCCAGTGCGAGGGCGGCGGCGCCGGCGATCGTGGCGTGGTTGCTGGGGAAGGACCAGTCGCCGGAGGCCGGGCAGGTGAGCAGCGAGTCCGCCGCCCCGGCCACGGCCCGGCAGGGGCGCTCCTCGTGCACGCTGGACTTCACCAGCGCCGAGGCGACGTACGCGACGGCGGTGGCCAGGGGGGCGAGCACCGCGAGGGCGACCGCGCGGGGGTCGTGCCGCGTCCGGGAGCGCCACCACACGGCGATGAAGAGGGCGCCGAAGGCGAACAGGCCGTACTCCGTCCAGAGCTCGAAGGCCGATTGCACCCAGCCGGGGGCGGAGCGGGCGAAATCGGTGATGTCGAGATAGAGGCCAGAGCTGTCCATGGTGACCGACAGTACTCAAAGCGGAATAATGGCCTCATCAATTCCGGACCGTTCCGGACCTCACCGGGTGGCCCCGGGTCACTCCGCAGGATGATCATCGGCAAAACAAGCCGAGTGCGCGGCATGTGGGCACGGATCGCGCCCTGAACTCTCGTAAAGTTCCCTCCGTGGGATCTCTGCGCAATCCGGTCGGGCCGCTCCCCTCCTCCATCTACTGGCGACGGAGGGCCGTGCTGGCGTCCGTTGCCGCGCTCCTCGCGCTCCTCGCCGTATGGACCGTCAGTTCCGGCGGGGGGAAGCCGGGGACGGACGGCAAGGGCCAGGGCGGCTCCGATCCCGTCACCCAGATCACCCCCGGACCGTCGGGCTCCGGCCCGGCGATCAGTCAGGCCCCGGGCGGCCGCGGCGAGTCGGGCAGCGGCGGCGGCACGGGCGCCGCCGCCGGCGCGGGCTCCGGCGGCGCGGGCTCGGGCAAGAACGGCGAGCCGGGCTCCGCACCGGGCTCGGCGGACGGCGGCGCGGGCACCTCCGGCCAGAACCAGGTCGTCCCGGCGGACTCGCCGGTGCCCACCTGCGCGCCCAGCGCGCTGCAGTGGGAGGTCAAGAGCGTGAAGAACGAGTACGAGGCGAACGAGAAGCCCCGCCTCGAACTCGTCGCGCGCAACGTCTCCGGAACCACCTGCAAGGTCGATCTCGGCCCGAAGCAGGCGGTGCTGACCATCACTCAGGCGAGCAACGCGAAGCCGGTCTGGTCCTCGGCGGACTGCCCGACGGGCGCCGGCAGCATGTTCTTCCGGGTGCCCTCGCAGGGCGAGACGAAGCAATCGCTCGAATGGGACCGCCACTTCAGCGCGGCGGCCCAGTGCCAGTCGCCGCCGCCCGGCGCGGCGACGCCGGACACGTACGTGGTCGAGGTCAAGTCCCCGGGCATGGCGGTGGCCCGGACCTCGTTCGTCCTCAAGCAGGACTGAGGCGGGGGACCGCAGCAGGACCGAGGCGGGAGACCGCAGCAGGACGGGGGCCGGGGGGGGCGGGGGGCGGGGCCGCCGCCGGGGGCGGGGCGCGGGAGAGGGGGACTCGAAGAGGAGGACGCCCCCCGCCGCCGGGCCCGCCGCGCGCCCC
>NZ_JBSGWY010000010.1:152899-170866 GCF_053609145.1 Streptomyces sp. NPDC054961
GGGGTCCCCGAGCGCTGTAGCAACACCCCGGCGGGGGGGGGGGGGGCCCCCCCGCGCCGGGGGGGGGCGCCCCCCCCCGGGGGGGGCGCCCGGCCCCCCGCCCCCCCCCCCCCCCGTCCGTGCCGCGTCTCAGACGTAGCGTTCCAGGATCGAGGACTCCGCCAGGCGGGACAGGCCCTCGCGCACGCTGCGCGCCCGTGCCTCGCCCACGCCGTCCACCGTCTGCAGGTCGTCCACACTGGCGGCCAGCAGCTTCTGCAGTCCGCCGAAGTGCTCCACCAGCCGCTCGATGATCGCCCCGGGCAGCCGGGGAACCTTCGCCAGCAGCCGGTAGCCCCGCGGGGACACCGCGGAGTCCAGCGTTTCCGGTGACCCCGTGTACCCCAGGGCCTTCGCCACGATCGCCAGCTCCAGCAGCTCCGGATGCGTCAGCGCGTCCAGGGCCGGCAGGGCCTCCTCCACCGTGCGCGAACGCTTCGGCGTCGGCTCCGGCACGTAGTCGCGGATGACGAGCTCCCGCTCCTGCTCGATCCCGACCGTCAGCTCGTCCAGCTGCAGCGACAGCAGCCGGCCGTCCGTGCCGAGCTCGATGACGTACTCCGCGATCTCCGTCGCGATCCGGCGGACCATTTCCAGCCGCTGCGCCACCGCCGTGACGTCGCGGACCGTCACCAGGTCCTCGATCTCCAGCGCGGACAGCGTGCCCGCCACCTCGTCCAGGCGGAGCTTGTACCGCTCCAGCGTGGCCAGTGCCTGGTTCGCCCGCGACAGGATCGCCCCGGACTCCTCCAGCACGCGCCGCTCGCCGTCCACGTACAGCGCGATCAGCCGCATCGACTGCGACACCGACACCACCGGGAACCCGCACTGCTTCGAGACGCGGTCCGCGGTCCGGTGCCGGGTGCCCGTCTCCTCCGTGTGGATGGAGGCGTCCGGCACCAGCTGGACGCCCGCGCGCAGGATCTTGGTGATGTCCTTGTCCAGGATCAGCGCGCCGTCGAGCTTGCACAGCTCACGCAGCCGGGTCGCGGTGAACTCCACGTCCAGGACGAAGCCGCCCGTGCACATCGCCTCGACGGACTTGTCCATGCCGAGGACGATCAGCCCGCCGGTGTTGCCGCGGACGATCCGTTCCAGGCCGTCGCGCAAGGGCTGACCAGGCGCGACCGCGCTCAGCGAGGCGCGCATCATGGCCTCCTGCTTGGAGCTCGCGCCCGACTTTCCGGATGCTGCTGCCCCGTCCTTGGCTGCCACTGCACTCCTCCGGTCGCGGGTTGTACCGCCTGCGTACGGCCGGGCGGACCATCCCGGAGTCTACCGGCGCGGCCCCGGCACCCGCGGTGCCTTGGCGCGCATCGCGGCACGAGGACCCCGTACGGCCTCTCTGACCTGCGGTTAGTCCGGCCGGGCCGGTCGCCGCCGGCCCCTGGCGGTGCCGCCGTTCCCCTCCCGCCGCGCCTCCGCCGCGCCGCCGCCGCGCCGCCGCCGCGCCGCCCGGCTCCGGGACTACTCGGCGGCCCGCTCCTTCGCCGGAGGGCGCGGACGCCCGCGCGGCAGGACCCGCAGCGCGTCACCCATGTCGGCGACCTCCGTCACCTTCATCCCGGCCGGCACCTTGCCCGGGTCCACCGGGACCAGTGCGTGCGTGAAGCCCAGCCGGTACGCCTCCGCGAGCCGCCGCTGGACGCCCGTCACCCGCCGCACCTCGCCCGCGAGGCCGACCTCGCCGATCGCGACCAGGTTCTTCGGGAGCGGCACGTCGCTCGCGGCCGAGGCCAGCGCCAGCGCGATCGCCAGGTCCGCGGCCGGCTCGGTGAGCTTCACGCCGCCCACGGTGGCGGAGTAGATGTCCCGCTTCCCGAGCGCCGTGATCCGGCCGCGCTGCTCCAGCACCGCCAGCATCATCGAGACGCGCGAGGTCTCCAGCCCGGACGTGGTCCGGCGCGGCGAGGGGATCTGGGAGTCCACCGTCAGCGCCTGCACCTCGGCGACCAGCGGGCGCTTGCCCTCCAGCGTCACCGTCAGGCAGGTGCCGGGGACGGCCTCGGCGCGGCGGGTCAGGAACAGCCCGCTCGGATCGGCCAGGCCGTTGATCCCCTCGTCGGTGAGCTCGAAGCAGCCGACCTCGTCCGTGGTCCCGTACCGGTTCTTCACGCCGCGCACCAGGCGCAGCCGCGCGTGCCGGTCGCCCTCGAAGCTCAGGACGACGTCGACCAGGTGCTCCAGCAGCCGCGGGCCGGCGATCGCCCCGTCCTTGGTGACGTGGCCGACGAGCAGCGTGGCCATCCCGCGTTCCTTCGAGGCCCGGATCAGCGCCCCGGCCACCTCCCGGACCTGCGCCATGCCGCCGGGCGCCCCGTCGATCTCGGGGGAGGCGACGGTCTGCACGGAGTCCATGATCAGCAGTGAGGGCTTCACCGCGTCGAGGTGCCCGAGCACGGCGGACAGGTCGGTCTCGGCCGCGAGGTACAGATGGTCGCTGAGCGCGTTGATCCGGTCGGCCCGCAGCCGCACCTGGCTCGCCGATTCCTCGCCCGTGACGTACAGGGTGCGGTGCTCGTCGCTGGCCGCCTTCGCCGCGACGTCGAGCAGCAGCGTCGACTTGCCGACGCCCGGCTCGCCCGCGAGCAGCACGACCGCCCCGGGGACGAGGCCGCCGCCCAGCACCCGGTCCAGCTCGCTCACGCCGGTGCTGCGCGCGGTCGCCGTCCGTACGTCGACCTGCGCGATCGGCACGGCGGCCGTGGTGACCCGGCCGGCCGCGGTGGTCCGCACGGCGGGCGCGCCGCCGACCTCCTCGACGGTGCCCCAGGCCTGGCACTCGGGGCACCGGCCGAGCCACTTGGCGGTGGCGTACCCGCACTCGGTGCAGCGGTAGGACGGCCGGTCCTTGGCGGATGAACGAGATGTACGGGCAGCCATGCGGCCCACCGTAGCCGCCGCCACCGACAGCGCCCGGGGCGGTGCCGGTCCGTTCCGGTCCGATCCGGTCCGCTCCGGGGCGGAGAGGGCGGACGGCGTCAGGGCCGGTGTCAGCACAAGCCCGATCTGTTCACCCGTAAGGGCTAAAACCGGGTAAGGCTTCCGGAGCGCCACCGGCGTGCCGCCTACGGTCGCCAAGTGAACAGCAGCAACCAGGGAGACCCCGCTTCGCGCACCGGCGCACACCGGGCGCACGGGCGCACGCCCACCGAGGGGACCGGGGCGGAACAGCAACAGCCGCCGTTTCGCCACGAGCCCTACCTGGACGGTCTGTTCACGTACTGCCTCTCCGTCCTGTGCGACCACGACACCGCCACCGACGTCCTCGGCGACGTCCTGGCCGTCGCCGAGCGGCATCCGGGCCGCTGCCCCGACGAGGGGGACCGGCGGGCCTGGCTGTACGCCCTCGCGCGCTGGGCCTGCCTGCGCCGGCTGGCCGAGCGACGCCGTACACGGCGCGGGCACGGCTACGGCCACGGCTACGCGGGAGCGCATTCCGCCCGGCGCGCACCGGAGCGTGCCGGCCGCGACCGGGTGCCCGGTCCGGCTCCGGTGCACGCCACGGGGACCGCGGCCGCCGACATGAACGCCGCGTCGAACGCCGCGTCGAACGCAGCGTCCGCGGCCGGAGTCCCGGCCGGCGGACTCGACGTATCGGCCTACCGCCGCACCGAGCTCGCCCGCCTCGCCTGGCCGGAGGCCGCCGGCACCACGCCCGAGCAGCGCGAGGCCCTCGAACTCGCCGTCCGCCACCGCCTCGGCGTCCCCGAACTCGCCGCCGTCCTCGGTACGCCCCCGGCCGCGGCCCGCGAACTGCTCTCCGGCGCCGCCTGCGAGGTCGAGCGCACCCGCGCCGCCCTCGCCGTCGTGGAGACCGGCAGCTGTCCGACCGTCTCCCGGCTCACCGGCGACGACGGCGAGGGCGGCGGGGACGGGAACCTGCTGCTGTCCTCCTCCCTGCGCGCCGAGCTCGTCCGCCATGTCGACGACTGCCCGCGCTGCCGCCGCGTCGCCGAGCGCGTCGGCGCCGACGGACCCTGGCCCGGCTCGGGCGGCATCGACACCGCCTCAGCCCTCCCGCTGGTCCCCGCCCCGCGCACCGCGGTGCGTGTCGCGATGCTCCGCTCCGGCAGCGGCCGCCGGGTCCCCGGGTCGGGCCCGCGCTTCAACCGCACCGGCTTCCCCATGGATCCCAAGGACCGGGCGGCCCGCCGCGACCGGCTGCGCGCCCGCGCCGTGACCACCACCGTGGTCGCCACCGTCGTGGCGGCGCCGGTGCTGGCCCTGTGGGCGGCGTACCGGGGTGCCCCGAACACCGGGGAGTCCGTCGGCGGAGCCACCCGCATCTCGGCGAGCGAGGCGGAACTCCCGCCGCCGCGCACCGACGGCCGCCCGCTGACGGCCTACGAGAACGCGGGCAACACCGCCCCCGTCACCGACGGCCCGGACTTCGCCACCGGCACCGCCGCCCCCGACGTCTCCGTCGAGGTCATCAGCAGCGGCGCACCGCCGTCCGCCACCCCCGGCGCCCCCGGCCGGCTGACCGCGACCGCCTCCTCGCACGGCTCGACCACCCTGCTGACCCTCACGGCCTGGGGCGGAGCACCGGTCGACTGGCGGCTGTGGTCCGACGGTCCGTGGCTGCGCGCCAGCCGGACCGCGGGGCGGCTCGCGCCAGGAGAATCGGTCACCCTGAGGATCGACGTGGACCCGCAGACCCAGCCCGTCGGGGCCTGGTCGGCCCGGGTCGGCGTGGATCCGGGCGGCGCGGTGATCTCCATCCAGGGCCGCGGCCGCCCCGCGGCCACGCCCACTCCCGCGCCCACCCCGACCGACCCGCCGGCGTCACCGACCCCGCCGGCGTCACCGTCCCCCACGCCGACCCCGACCCCGACCCCCACGCCGACCCCCACGCCCACGCCGACACCGTCTCCGGCGCAGTCGCCCGACCAGAGCCCGGACCCGTCGACGGGAGCGGGCGCCCCGGCCTGAACCCGGACGCGGGCCCAAGCCCGGGCCTGAACCCGGACCCAGGCCCGGGCCCGGCCACCCCCTAAGCGGGCGGGGCCGGATCGGCCGGGTGCGGCGCCATCGGCAGCAGCGAGGACAGCCGCTCCTCGCACAGCCGCACGAGCGCGTCGTAGCCCTCCTTGCCCATCAGCTCCGTCAGCTCGGCCCGGTACGACACGTAGACCGGGGAACCGGCGCCGTGCGCGGACGTGGCCGAGGTGCACCACCAGTGCAGGTCGTGGCCGCCCGGACCCCAGCCGCGCCGGTCGTACTCGCCGATCGACACCTGCAGCACGCGCGTGTCGTCGGGCCGGTCGATCCATTCGTAGGTCCGCCGGATCGGCAGCTGCCAGCACACGTCCGGCTTCGTCTCCAACGGCTCCTTGCCCTCGCGCAGGGCGAGGATGTGCAGCGAGCAGCCGGCTCCGGCCGGGAAGCCGGGACGGTTCAGGAAGATGCAGGCACCGTCCCAGCGCCGGGTCTGCTTCTCCCCGTCGTCGTCGTGCTGCGTCCAGCCGGTCTCGCTGCCGACGTCGTGGAACTGCCACAGCTCCGGCGTGAGCCGCGCCACGTGTCCGGCCACCCGCTTCTCGTCGTCCTCGTCGGAGAAGTGGGCACCGAGCGTGCAGCAGCCGTCGTCCGCCCGGCCGGCCTGGATGCCCTGGCAGCCGCTGCCGAAGATGCAGGTCCAGCGCGACGTCAGCCAGGTCAGGTCGCAGCGGAAGACCTGCTCGTCGTCGGCGGGATCGGGGAACTCCACCCAGGCCCGCGGGAAGTTGAGCCCCTTCTCGTCGGCGGCCCGGGCGGCCTTCGAGAGCTTCGGGGGCTTGACGGGCTTGACGGGCTTCGCCGGCTTCGCGGCCTTCGGCTGCTTCCCGGGCTTCGTCTTCTCCGCCGGGCTGCCCGCGGAGCCGTCCGGGAGGCTGTCCGACCGGGACGTGGACTTGTTGGCCTTCTTCGTATTTGGCACAAACCCCAGCCTAAGCGCCCCTTACTCCACCCCTACGCCTCCGGCCCAGTAGCGTTTCCCCCCATGAGACTCGGTGTCCTTGACGTGGGTTCGAACACGGTCCATCTGCTGGTGGTCGACGCACACCCCGGCGCGCGTCCGCTCCCGGCGCACTCCCACAAGGTGGAACTGCGGCTGGCGGAGCTGCTCGACGGGGACGGTGCGGTGACGCCGGAGGGCGTCGAGCGGCTGGTCTCCGTCATCGCCGCCGCGGCGCAGGCCGCCGAGGACAAGGGCTGCGAGGACGTGCTCCCCTTCGCGACCAGCGCGGTACGGGAGGCCAGGAACGCGGACGAGGTCCTCTCGCGGGTCAAGGCCGAGACGGGCATCGACCTCGCCGTCCTGAGCGGTGAGGACGAGGCCCGCCTGACCTTCCTGGCCGCGCGGCGCTGGTTCGGCTGGTCCGCGGGGAAGCTGCTGGTCCTCGACATCGGCGGCGGCTCGCTGGAGATCGCCGTCGGCATCGACGAGGACCCCGACGCGGCGGTCTCCCTCCCGCTCGGCGCGGGCCGCCTCACGGCGGGCTGGCTGCCGGGCGACCCGCCCGACCCGTCGGACATCCGCGCCCTGCGGCGCCACGTGCGGGCGCAGATCGCCCGGAAGGCCGGCGAGTTCAACCGCTTCGGGACCCCGGACCGGGTGGTCGCCACGTCCAAGACCTTCAAGCAGCTGGCCCGGATCGCGGGCGCGGCCCGCTCCGCCGACGGCCTGTACGTCCAGCGGGACCTGACCCGCAAGTCCCTGGAGGAGTGGGTCCCGCGGCTGGCGGCGATGACCACGGCCCAGCGGGCCGCGCTCCCCGGCGTCTCCGACGGCCGCTCGAACCAGATCCTCGCGGGGGCGCTGGTCGCGGAGGGCGCGATGGACCTCCTCGGCGTCGAGTCCCTGGAAATCTGCCCGTGGGCCCTGCGCGAAGGCGTCATCCTCCGCCGGCTCGACCACCTTCCGACGTAACCGGCTCCGGGGGAGGGACGCCCCGGAGGTGGTCCGCCCCGTAACCTGTCCCCGTGGCACAACCAGTCCGGATCCCGACCGCGAAGGTCGCCCTTTCCACCGCCTCCGTCTATCCGGAGTCGACGGCGACCGCTTTCGAGATCGCCGCGCGCCTCGGCTACGACGGCGTCGAGGTCATGGTCTGGACGGACCCGGTGAGCCAGGACGTCGACGCGCTGCGCCGGCTCTCCGACCACCACCAGGTCCCGATCCTGGCCGTCCACGCCCCCTGCCTCCTCATCACGCAGCGCGTCTGGTCCACGGACCCCTGGACCAAGCTCCAGCGGGCCCGGGCGGCGGCGACCCGGCTCGGCGCGACCACGGTCGTCGTCCACCCGCCCTTCCGCTGGCAGCGCCAGTACTCCCGGGACTTCGTCTCCGGCATCTGGCGGATGGCGCAGGAGACCGACGTCCGCTTCGCCGTGGAGAACATGTACCCCTGGCGCTACCGCGACCGCGAAATGCTCGCGTACGCGCCCGAGTGGGACGTCACCAAGGACGACTACCGCCACTTCACGGTCGACCTCTCGCACACCGCGACCGCCCGGACCGACGCGATGGCGATGATCGACCGGATGGGCGACCGGCTCGCGCACGTCCACCTCGCCGACGGAAACGGGTCCGCCAAGGACGAGCACCTCGTCCCCGGCCGCGGCAGCCAGCCCTGCGCCGAGCTGCTGGAGCGGCTCGCCGCGACCTCCTTCGACGGTCATGTCGTCATCGAGGTCAACACCCGCCGCGCGATGTCCTCCGCGGAGCGCGAGGCCGACCTCGCCGAGGCCCTGGCCTTCACCCGCCTCCACCTCGCCGCCTCGCCCACGAGCACCGGGCTCACGGACACCGCTTCCACGCACACCGGGCCCACGGGCACCGGATCCACGGACACCGCGTCCACCCGGCCGACGCCCCCCGCCTCCCCCGCGGCCCGCCCGTGACGGTCCCCGCCGAGCGCCCCCGCCGCGGCCCCGGCCGTCCCCGCCAGGACGAGGCCGACGAGGGCCCGGGCACCCAGGAGCGGATCCGGCTCGCCGCCCGCTCCGAGTTCGCGGCGCGCGGCTACGACAAGACCTCCGTGCGCGGGATCGCCAAGGCCGCCGGCGTGGACCCGGCCCTGGTGCACCACTACTTCGGGAGCAAGGACGAGCTCTTCGCCGCCGCGATCGAGCTCAGCATGGAGCCCGCCCTCGTCGTCCCGCAGATCATCGGCTCCGGCCCGGACGGCATCGGCGAACGCCTCGCCCGCTACTTCCTGGGCATCTGGGAGAACCCGGTCAGCCGCGCCCCGCTCCTCGCCGTCATCCGCTCCGCCCTCACCCACGAGGCCGCGGCCGCCGTCCTGCGCCGGCTGATCCTGCGCCGCGTCCTGGAACGGGTCGCCGCCGACCTGAACGTCCCCGACCCCACCTTCCGCGCGGAGCTGGCCGCCTCGCACATGATCGGCATCGCGCTCCTGCGGTACGTGGTCCAGGTCGAGCCCCTGGCGTCCGCCGATCCGGAGGAGATCATCGCCCTGGTGGCCCCGACCCTCCAGCGCTACCTGACCGAGGAATGACCCGGGAGGGACGGGGGAAGGTCCGAGTGCGGCCCCGGACGAACGGGGACGACCGGGCCGGACCGGGCTTGACCGGGGACGACCGGGGAGGACCGGACTTGACCGCGGCCGTGACCGAGGGCTGATCACCCCGTCCCGCCATCCGGACGCGGCGTCCGCATCGCGGGCAAGAGGCGTAGCCTCGTAACCGAGCCATATCCACAGCGCGGCGGGCCGTGTGGCGCCGCCGCACTCATGGGGAGTGAACCCGATGCCCGAGCTGAGGTCCCGCACCGTCACCCACGGCCGCAACATGGCAGGCGCACGTGCGCTGATGCGCGCCTCGGGCGTAGCGAGTGCGGACATCGGGAAGCCGATCATCGCGGTCGCCAACTCCTTCACGGAGTTCGTCCCCGGCCACACCCACCTGGCCCCGGTCGGCCGCATCGTCTCCGACGCCATCCTCGCCGCCGGCGCCGTCCCCCGCGAGTTCAACACCATCGCGGTCGACGACGGCATCGCCATGGGCCACGGCGGCATGCTGTACTCGCTGCCCTCCCGCGACCTGATCGCGGACTCGGTCGAGTACATGGTCGAGGCGCACTGCGCCGACGCCCTGATCTGCATCTCGAACTGCGACAAGATCACCCCCGGCATGCTGATGGCCGCCATGCGCCTCAACATCCCGGTCGTCTTCGTCTCCGGCGGCCCGATGGAGGCCGGCCAGGCCACCCTCGTCGACGGCACCGTCCGCAAGCTCGACCTGATCGACGCCATGGTCGACGCCTCCAACGAGAACGTGTCCGACGAGGACGTCCTCCGCATCGAGGAGAACGCCTGTCCCACCTGCGGCTCGTGTTCGGGCATGTTCACCGCCAACTCGATGAACTGCCTCGCCGAGGCCATCGGCCTCGCCCTCCCCGGCAACGGTTCGGTCCTCGCGACGCACACCGCCCGCCGCGCCCTGTACGAGGCCGCCGGCCGCACGATCGTCGAGATCACCAAGCGCCACTACGAGCAGGACGACCACTCCGTCCTTCCGCGCTCGATCGCGACCCGCGAGGCCTTCGAGAACGCCATGGCGCTCGACATCGCCATGGGCGGCTCCACGAACACGATCCTCCACCTCCTCGCCGCCGCGCAGGAGGCCGGACTCGACTACGACCTCACGGACATCGACGAGGTCTCCCGCCGGGTCCCGTGCCTGTCCAAGGTCGCGCCGAACGTCGCGCCCGGGGGCACGTACTACATGGAGGACATCCACCGGGCCGGCGGCATCCCCGCCATCCTCGGCGAGCTGCACCGCGGCGGGCTCCTCAACAAGAACGTCACCAGCGTCCACTCCGACGGCCTGGAGGACTGGCTCGCGACGTGGGACGCCCGCTCCGGCACGGCCTCGGAGGAGGCCATGGAGCTGTGGCACGCGGCCCCCGGCTGCCAGCGCTCCGCCTCCGCCTTCTCCCAGTCCGAGCGCTGGGACACCCTCGACCTCGACGCCGAGGGCGGCTGCATCCGCTCCGTCCAGCACGCGTACTCCAAGGACGGCGGCCTCGCCGTCCTGCGCGGCAACATCGCGGTCGACGGCTGCGTCGTGAAGACCGCCGGCGTCGACGAGTCGATCTGGACCTTCGAGGGCCCGGCCGTCGTCTGCGAATCGCAGGACGAGGCCGTCGACAAGATCCTCCGCAAGGAGATCAAGGCGGGCGACGTCGTCGTCATCCGCTACGAGGGCCCGCGCGGCGGTCCCGGCATGCAGGAGATGCTCTACCCGACGTCCTTCCTCAAGGGCCGCGGCCTCGGCAAGGTCTGCGCCCTGGTCACCGACGGCCGCTTCTCTGGCGGCACGTCCGGTCTCTCCATCGGCCACGCCTCCCCGGAGGCGGCCTCGGGCGGCACGATCGCCCTGGTCGAGGACGGCGACCGGATCCGGATCGACATCCCCAGCCGCTCGATCGACCTGCTGGTCTCCGACGAGGAACTCGCGGCCCGCCGCGAGGCCCTGGGCGGCGTCTACGCCCCGAAGAACCGCGAGCGCAAGGTCTCGGCGGCCCTGCGCGCCTACGCGGCGATGGCGACGAGCGCCGACAAGGGCGCGGTCCGCGACGTCTCCCTGCTGGAGCGCTGACCCACCACGGCTCCTCCCCGCCGCCCGGGCCCGTCCACGGTCCCGGGCGCCGGGACGTGCGGCCTGCCGGCCCCGTCCGACCCCGTCGGGCGGGGCCGGACCCGTTTCACCAGCCGGCGGGATCCCCGGCCGCCACCGCGAAGACCGTCCCGTCGGGCGCGGAGGCGTAGACCCGCCCGCCCCCGACCGAGGGCGAGGGCAGCGTCGCCGCGAAGGTGTCCTTCCCGGCCCCGATCCGCGGCTTCGTCTGTCCCAGCAGCCGCCCGGCGCCCGCGTCGACGGCGATCAGCCGCCCGTCCGACGCGCTCAGGTAGACCCGGCCGTCGGCGAACACGGGCCGGGAGGCCAGGGCCACGCCCGTCTCCAGCCGCCACGCCTCCCTCGTGGCGTCCACCGCCACGAGGGCGCCGGTGGCCCCGAACACGTACACGACCCCGTCCGGCCCCACCGCCGCCTGCGTCTCGTACAGCGGGGAGCCGAGCTGGACCCGCCGTACGGCGCGGGTGGCGAGGTCCACCCGGACGACCGCCCCGGTCCTGGCCTGCACGTCGTTGTCCAGCAGGTACATCCCGCCGCCCGCCGCACCCACCGGATGCAGCAGTCCCGGCGACCGGACCTGCCAGCGCGGCGCCCCGCTCGCCGGGTCCACCGCCGAGAGCTGCGTGCTCCTGCCGTCCTTGTCGGGCGTGGCCACGTACACCGCGGCGGGCCCGCCCGCCTCCTGGGCGCCGCCCCACCACACGGAGCCGACCCCGCCGATCCGCTTCGACCAGCGCTGGGCCCCCGTCGCGGAATCCAGCGCGACGACCGTGCCGTCCACCGCCGTGATCAGTACGTGGCCGCCCGCGGGCAGGGCGTGCGCGCCGCTCGGCAGGGCCCGGTTCCACCGCTCCGCGCCCGTCGCCGGATCCAGCGCCCGGAGCAGTTCGCTGCCCGGCGCCACGGCGAGGACCACCCCGTCCCCGGGCAGGGGCGCGCTGTCGGACGCGGGCCGGGAGTCCGGCGCGGTCGCCCGTACGGACCACGCCGTCGACCCGTCGGCGGGGTCGAGCCGTACCGCGGCCGACTCGGGCCCCGAGCAGTACAGGGCCGGGGCCTGCCAGGAGCAGGCCGCGCCGCGCTCGCCCAGCCGCACCGACCACGGCGGGGCCTGCCGCTCAGCGGGGGCCCGCGGAGCGGCGAGCTGCCCGGAAGCGGCCCCAGTACCGGACGGGGCGCCGGGCGACATCCACAGGTAGCCGCCCACGGAACCGCCGGCCAGCAGCAGCCCGAGCCCCGCCGCGACGGCCAGCCGCCTCCGCCGCCGCCCGCGCACCGTCGACGCGTCCGCGTCCGCGGCCGCGTCCGCGGCCGTTCCGGCCTGCGGACCCGCCGCCGGTGACGGCCCCCGCAGCCGTCCCCGGCCGCGCCCCTGTCCCTGTCCCTCTCCTTGTCCCTCTCCTTGTCCCTGTCCCGGAAGGGCGATCCGGTCCCGCCGGTGCGTGGCCTGCTCCTCGGCCGCCGGCCGGCGCGGCTGCGGAATGAAGGCCTGGGTGTCCTCGTCCGTCGGGTAGGCCACCGCCCGCAGCTGCGCGATCAGCTCGTCCGCGCTCGGGCGCTCGGCCGGATCCTTGGCCAGGCACCGCGCGACGAGCGGGACCAGCCGCCGCGGCACCCCGGTGAGGTCCGGCTCGCTGTGCACCACCTGGTACGCCACGAGGTAGTGGCTGTCGGAGTCGAAGGGCCCCCGCCCGGTCGCCGCGTGCACCAGCACCGCCCCGAGGGCGAACACGTCGGCCGCGGTCCCCACCTCCCGGGGCCGCTGGAACTGCTCCGGCGCCATGAAGGGCGGTGTCCCGATCAGCTTCCCGGTCTCGGTCCGCAGGTCGCTGTCGGCGGGCCGCGAGATCCCGAAGTCGATGACCCGCACCCCGTCCGGGGCCATCAGCACGTTGCTGGGCTTCAGGTCCCGGTGCACGACCCCGGCCCGGTGGATGTCCCGCAGGGCCTCCGCGAGTCCGGCGGCGAGCCGGGCCAGTTCCCGGGGCTCGAGCACGCGCTCCCGTACCCGCTCGGCGAGCGTGGGGGCGTCGATGAACAGCGTGGCCATCCAGGGCCGCTCGGCATCGGGGTCCGCGTCCACGACGGGCGCGGTGAACGCTCCGCTCACCCGCCGGGCGGCCGTGACCTCCTGGCGGAAGCGGGCCCGGAACTCGGGATCCACCGCGTGTTCGGCGTGGACGATCTTGACGGCGAGTTTCAGCCCCGACCCGGAGGTGGCCAGGTGGACGACACCCATGCCGCCGGAGCCGAGCACGGATTCGAGCCGGTACTGCCCGGCATACTCCGGAAACCCCGCGTAGTCCGCGCGCAGCGAATGCACCGGTCACCACCCCCGCCGGAGCCTAGTCGATGGCCCCGGCCAAACTCCAAGGTCCTGCTACCCTGCGCGAGTTGCGCAGTGCAACGACCAAGGGGGAGATTTCGCATGTCCGTTGAGAGTGATTCCAGCCAAGTCCAGAGCCTTGCCTCGGGGTCGGGATTCCCGCAGTTTCCGGTCGCGCCCGGCTACCGCGTGAACGTCCGCAGCGGCCCCGGCACCAACTACTCGGTCACCCGGGTCCTGCCGCTCGGCGCCTACGTCTCGATCCGCTGCCAGTGCGAGGGGACGAACGTGTCCGGCCCGTACGGCACCTCGAACATCTGGGATTGCGTCGGCAACGGCGAGTTCGTCGCCGACGCCTACGTGAAGACGGGCAGCGACGGCTACGTCGCCACCCACTGCGCCTGACGTCCATCCGGGCGATCCGCGCGTTCTGACCCGTGAGACGCCCCGGGCCCGTTCCGGCCGGCGGGGGATAATCGCTGGTGTGAGCGACGACCAGCGAGACCAGACCCCCGCCGAGCCGGCCGCCGGCGCCCCGGCCCAGGCGCCCGCACCCGCCGGCCCCCAGCCCGAGCCGATCCGGTTCTTCGGCACCACCTGGGTGCACCACGACGGCGGCTACGCCCTGCGCCGCGCCGGCATGGCCGTCGCCTCCCTGCTCGTCGCCGTCGCCGGCGCCTACCTGCTCCGCCTCTCCTACGAGGGCCTGGAGATCGGGAACGTCGGCGCGTTCCTCAGCATCTCGGTCGTCGTCCTCTTCGCGATCGCCAGTTCCATCGCCTTCGCCAAGACCTGGGACTCCTTCAGCCGCCGCGCGGCCCCCTCCTCGGACGAGGCGGCCCTCAAGGGCCTCAAGGCGATCGGTTTCATCGGCAGCCTCATCGCGTACTTCCTGCGCTGCTTCGTCGAGGCTCCCGGCGAGAAGCTGCGCCGCGCCGAGTACGAGCGCGCCGCGGCCGAATTCGCCCGCCGCCGCAGCTCCCGCACGGGCAACCCGGCCACCCGCCGCCCCAAGCGCAAGAAGTAGCCCGGCCACCCGCCGCCCCCCAGCGCGAGAAGCAGCCCGGCCGCGTGCCCCGAGGCTTGCACACGGGCACCGCCGGGAGCATTATTCATCACATGATGAATAACCAAGCGGCCGCCGCCGTCCACGCCCGCGACCTCACCGTTCGCCGCGGCACCGGCCGCAGCCCCCGCACCGTCCTCGACGCCCTCGCCTTCGACGTCCCCCGGGGCCGCATCACCGGCCTCCTCGGCCCCTCCGGCTGCGGAAAATCCACCCTCATGCGCGCCGTCGTCGGCACCCAGGCCCACGTCACCGGCACCCTCGACGTCCTCGGCCGCCCCGCCGGCCACCCCGAGCTCCGCTCCCGCATCGGCTACGTCACCCAGGCGCCCTCCGTCTACGACGACCTCACCGTCCGGCAGAACCTCGACTACTTCGCCGCCGTCCTCGACCCCGGCCGGGCCGCCGCGGACCGCCGCCACGAGACCGTCACCCGGGCCGTCACCGACGTCGACCTCACCTCCCACGCCACCGCCCTCGCCGGGAACCTCTCCGGCGGCCAGCGCAGCAGGGTCTCCCTCGCGGTCGCCCTCCTCGGCAGCCCCGAGCTCCTCGTCCTCGACGAGCCGACCGTCGGCCTCGACCCCGTCCTGCGCCGCGACCTGTGGAACCTCTTCCACGACATCGCCGCCACCCGCGGAGCCACGCTCCTCGTCTCCTCCCACGTCATGGACGAGGCCGAGCGCTGCCACGACTTGCTCCTCATGCGCGAAGGCCGCCTCCTCGCGCAGGACACCCCGGACGCCCTGCGCACCCGTACGAACGCCGACACCGTCGAAGAGGGCTTCCTGCGCCTCGTCGACGAAGCCAACGCCGCAGCCCGCCCGGCCGAGGACGACGCCCGCACCGACACCGCCACCACCGACGCCGCGGCCACCGGCGCCCGCACCGACGCCGCCCAGGGGAGCACCCGATGACCATCGCCCGCACCACCGCGACCGCCGCCCGCGTCCTGCGCCAGCTGCGCCACGACCCGCGCTCCATCGCCCTGATGCTGCTGGTCCCCCTCCTGATGCTGATCCTGCTGCGCTACGTGTTCGACGGCAGCCCGCGGACGTTCGACAGCATCGGCGCCAGCCTCCTCGGCATCTTCCCGCTGATCACGATGTTCCTGGTCACCTCCATCGCCACCCTGCGCGAGCGCACCTCCGGCACCCTGGAACGCCTCCTGGCCATGCCGCTCGGCAAGGGCGACCTCATCGCCGGCTACGCCCTCGCCTTCGGCGCCGTGGCCGTCGTCCAGTCCCTGCTCGCCACCGGAGTGGCCCTGTGGGTCCTCGGCCTCGACGTCGTCGGCTCCCCGTGGCTGCTGCTGCTCGTCGCCCTGCTCGACGCGCTCCTCGGCACCGCACTGGGCCTCTTCGTCTCCGCCTTCGCCGCGTCCGAGTTCCAGGCCGTCCAGTTCATGCCGGCCGTGATCTTCCCCCAGCTCCTGCTCTGCGGCCTCTTCGCCGCGCGCTCCACGATGCAGCCCGTCCTGGAGGGGATCTCCGACGTCCTGCCCATGTCCTACGCCGTCGACGGCATGACCCAGGTCCTCACCCACACCGACATGACCGCCGACTTCGTCCGCGACACCGTCGTCGTCGCGGGCTGCGCGCTCCTCGTCCTCGCCCTCGGCGCCGCCACCCTGCGCCGCCGCACTCCCTGACCGGCCCCGCGACCGGACCGTGGACACCTCCCCGCCGTCGCGCGCACGGGTGCAAGGATGACCACGCGGACACCGCACACGCGGCGCGCGTACACGCACCAACAGTTCGGCGAGGTGGATCGGGCATGACCCAGACAGTCGCAGTCCTCGGTACCGGCAAGATCGGCGAGGCTCTGCTCAGCGGAATGATCCGCGGCGGCTGGCCCGCCTCGAAGCTCCTCGTCACCGCCCGCCGCCCGGAGCGCGCCGAGGAGCTCGTCGCCCGCTACGGAGTCGAGGCCGTCTCCAACGCCGAGGCCGCCCGGCGCGCCGACACCCTCATCCTCACGGTGAAGCCGCAGGACATGGGCAAGCTCCTCGACGAGCTGGCCCCGCACGTCCCCGCCGGCCGCCTGGTCATCAGCGGCGCGGCCGGCGTCCCGACCTCGTTCTTCGAGGAGCGGCTCGCCGCCGGCACCCCCGTCGTCCGCGTCATGACGAACACCCCGGCCCTCGTCGACGAGGCCATGTCCGTCATCTCGGCCGGCAGCCACGCCACCGCCGCACACCTCCTGCACACCGAGGAGGTCTTCGGCAGCGTCGGCAAGACCCTGCGCGTCCCCGAATCGCAGCAGGACGCGGCGACCGCCCTGTCCGGCTCGGGCCCCGCCTACTTCTACTTCCTCGTCGAGGCCATGACCGACGCGGGCATCCTCCTCGGCCTGCCCCGCGCCCAGGCCCACGACCTGATCGTCCAGGCCGCCATCGGCGCCGCCGTCATGCTCCGCGACAGCGGCGAACACCCGGTCAAGCTCCGCGAGGCCGTCACCTCCCCGGCCGGCACCACCATCAACGCGATCGTGGAACTGGAGAAGCACGGCGTACGGGCGGCCCTGATCGCCGCCCTCGAAGCGGCCCGCGACCGCAGCCGCGAACTGGCCTCCGGCAACAGCTGACGGCCGGATCCCGGCAGGGCGCCGGTACGGGGCTGCGCGCGCAGCCCCGTACGGACCTTCCACGGAGGCCCCCCACGGCGGATCCTCCGAGGCGGCTCCTCAGGGCTCGAGCAGCCCGATGGCCCGGTACGCCCGGTCGACGACGGGCCGCGCCATCGCCCGGGCCCGCCCCGCGCCCTCGCGCAGCACCGCCTCCACCGCCCCGGGGTCGGCCGCGAGCCGCGCGTGCCGCTCCCGCACCGGCCGCAGCAGCTCCACCACGGCGTCGGCGACGTCCCGCTTGAGCGCCCCGTACCCGCTGTACCCGTCGGCGAGCTTCTCCGGCTCGCCCCCGGTGCACGCGGCGAGCACGTCCAGCAGGTTCGCGACCCCCGGCCGTGCGACCCGGTCGTAGACGACGCCGTCGTCCCCGCTGTCGGTGACGGCCCGCATCACCTTCTTCCGGACGACCTCCGGCTCGTCGAGGATGAACACCACCCCGGGCCCGGCGTCCCCGGACTTCCCCATCTTCGAGGTCGGGTCCTGCAGGTCCATGACCCGCGCGCCCACGGACGGATGCGTCGCCTTGGGCACGGTGAAGGTGTGCCCGTACCGCTGGTTGAACCGCACCGCCAGGTCCCGGGTGAGCTCCACGTGCTGGCGCTGGTCCTCGCCGACCGGCACCTCGTCCGCCCGGTAGGCCAGGATGTCGGCGGCCATCAGCGCGGGATAGGTGAGCAGCGACAGCCGCACGCCCTCCCCGGCGGCCTGGGCCTTCGCGGCCTTCTCCTTGTACTGGACCATGCGGCGCATCTCGCCGTCGGAGGCCGTGCACTCCAGTAGGTAGGACAACCGCGTGTGTTCGTCGACGTGGCTCTGGACGAACAGCGTGCACTTCTCGGGCGTCAGGCCGGCGGCGAGCAGCAGCGAGGCCGCTTGCCGGCTGAGCCGGCGCACCCGCGCCGGATCGTGCTCGACGGTGAGGGCGTGCAGGTCGACGACGCAGAACAGCGCCTCTTCGGGCCGCTGCTCGGCCGCCACCCACTGCCGTACGGCCCCCAGGTAGTTACCCAACGTCAGATGCCCGGTCGGCTTGACCCCGCTGAAGATCGTCGTCATGTCCCTGCTCCCTGCTCGTGTCGGTGTGGTGTCGACGCCACCGCGTCGGGCGACCGAGCCACTCCCGGGAGGGGAGGAACGAAAAACGGCCGCCGTGGGCGGCGGCCGTCGAGCGCATGCGTGCTCGTGTGGAGGGTCGGGCGCCGGCAGGCGGCCCCCCCCCCCAGGTGGGGCCCGCGCGCATGCGGAGTCCAGGTTCCCG
>NZ_JBSGWY010000010.1:170876-171624 GCF_053609145.1 Streptomyces sp. NPDC054961
CACCCACACCCCCCCCGTGTGCTACACACCCCACCCCGCCCCGCGCGGCCGCGCGCCCCTCGCGCGCCTCTGATAGTGTCGCGCGCCCGCGCGCCCCCCCCCCCCCCCACCAGCGAAGGTCGAGCACGAGCGCATGCGTAGTCATGGATCCAGGCTAGACCGTGGAGGGCGGGGACGGGGGGAGGTTTACGCATCCCGTGTGGCCGGTCGGCCGGGGGTTGACACGGGTGTGCCCGATCCGTAAGGTTCTTCGAGTTGTCCGAAGTGAGCGCCGACCCCGGTCGGTCCCCGGACAGCCATCCCGCACTACACACTCGAACGAACGACGCACTTCCGTCGTGCCGTTTTCATGCGTATTTGCGAATGAGGAATCCGCGTTCTCGAACGCGGCCCCCGATTAGGTTCGGGGGCAAGGAATCCGCTACTGTCTCACTCGCCGCAAGGGCCCAACAGCCCAAGCAGCAAACCCCGCTGACTGGGATTCAGGTCCGAAAGGATCTGATAGAGTCGGACTCGCCGGAAAGGGAAACGCGAAAGCGGGAACCTGGAAAGCAAAACCCGCTGACTGGGAATCGGACACGAAAGAGTCTGATAGAGTCGGAAACACAAGAACGAAGGAAGCGCCCGGAGGAAAGCCCGAGAGGGTGAGTACAAAGGAAGCGTCCGTTCCTTGAGAACTCAACAGCGTGCCAAAAATCAACGCCAAAAAGTTGATACCCCGTCCATTTCGGTGGATGAGGTTCCTTTG
>NZ_JBSGWY010000011.1:0-5036 GCF_053609145.1 Streptomyces sp. NPDC054961
GAGCACGCACCGGACGCCGCTCCTCAAGGGGCAAACCTTGCCCGACGCGGCACTAGTTCGGGTCCAGGTCGTGGCTGCGCAGCCACGCCTGGGGGTCGATGGGGGAGCCGCCGCCCGGCCGAACCTCGAAGTGGAGGTGGGGTCCGGTGGAGTTGCCCGTGTCGCCGGAGTACGCGATCACATCGCCGGCCTTGACCTTGCCGGAGCGGATCTTGGCGCTGCTGAGGTGGCAGTACCAGGTCTCGGTGCCGTCGGGCGCGGTGAGTATCACCATGTTCCCGTAAGCGCTGTTGAACTGGCTGCGCACGGTGCCGTCGGTGGCGGCCATAACCGAAGTCCCGTAGCCCACCGGGAAGTCGATGCCGGTGTGTACGGACATCCAGTTCACGCCCGCCTGGCCGAAGCCCGCGCTGAGGCCGTGCCGCGCGACGGGGAGGGCGAACTTGGGGCGGGCCGCTTCCTTGGCCGCCTCCTCCTCCGCCTTCTTCTTCTTTTCCTCGTCCTGGCGCAGGCGCAGGTCGATGCGTTCCTGGGTGCGGCTCGCACGGTCCGCGAAATCGCCGGCGTCGGCGCTGAGGGCGGTGAGCTGCGTGTCGAGCTTGCTGTTCGCCGCGACCGGCTTGATGGAGGCCGGGTCGGGCGCGGCCAGCGTGGTCGTCTCCTCGGAGGGCTTCTCCGCGCCGGTGAGTCCGCCGACGGAGGCGGCGGCCACACCCGCGACACCCATCACGCAAGCGGAGGGCACGGCCACGGTCAGCAGGGCGGAGCGCTTCGCCGGCGTGCGGCGGCGGGTGTTCCCGGCGCGGCGCGAGGGGCGCGGCTCGGACGGAGCGGCCACCGGGGCCGGCCGCGTGACGGGCATGGCCTGGGTGGGGAGGTCGTGCACCCGGACGTCGTCGGCGGCGGCAGTTTCCTCGTCCTCGTCGCCGCGCGGGGCGTCGGGGGAGTCGCCGAGCGAGTCCCCGTGGAAGCCGCCGTGGGCGTCGTCCTCGGGGATGGCCTCGAAGACCGCGGTCTCGGTGTACACGGGGGGCGCCGGGTACGCGTACTCGTAGGAGTACTGCTGTTCCTGGGGCTGCGCCTGCGCCTGCTCGTAGCCGTACGCGTAAGCCTGCTGGGGCTCCTGCGTCTGCTGGTGCTGCGGCTGCTGCTGCGGCTCGGAGGCGGTGTTCCAGGCGGTGGCGTCGTAGGCGCCGGTCTCGGTGCCGTAACCCGGAGTCGACCACGTGTCGTAGCCGAAGGCGGTGGACTGGTAGTCCGTGGAGATGCCCTGGGTGGGGACGCTCGAGAGGTATCCGTCGTGACCGCCGGTCTCGGGCTGCTGGGAGTAGCCGCTCTGCGGGGTGGTCCACGCGGTGGTGTCGTACGCGCCGGTGCCGGTGTCGTAGGACCCGTATGCGGCGTAGTGATAGCCCTGGCCCTGTGATTCATAGGACGCATAGGCGGAATCGCCAGCGAAGGTGGTGGTGGCAAGGCCGTCGTACCCGAGATCGGGGTACTGGCCCGACGAAGGGCGGTCGTTCACCAACTTCTCTTTCGCCTCGGCAGCGGGGGGCCTGGGTGGCCGAGGAATATGGAGTTCCTCGGAGGAGAGCAGTGGCGTGACTGTACCCGCCGGTTACACGCCACGACAATCTTCGGCGGGGTCCAGCCCTGGGGGAACCGGGCATTCGGCCGCCTTTCGGTCGCTCAAAGGGCCACCCTTGGCCTTGAGTTCGAAATGCGTTCGATTGAGGGCGGTTCGGGAGCCCCCTTTCGGTCAGGCGACGGACGCGGTACCGAGGTGGGGGACGGCGACCGGGCCGGGCCCGTCGAGCGTGCGCCGGACCGCCGCGATGACGGTCGGATGCGCGGGAAGCGCGAGGTGTCCGATGCCGATGACCTGCACGTTCTCCGTGAGCAGGTCCGGGTGTTCGATTCGGGCCGACTCGGCCGGGTCCATCAGGGCGTCGAACTCGCTCCAGAACGCCACGCATCGGGTCCGGCAGCCAGGTGCGGGCGCGCGCAGCTCGGCCATCACCTCGGAGTCCCGGCGCATCTGCCGGACCAGCGGGTGCGCGTCCATGAAGGGGGCGACGCCCGTGCCGGAGTGCGGGGTACCGAGCGTGACGAGGGTGCGGACCCGGGCGTCGCCGCCGAGGCGTTGGACGTAGTACCGCCCGATCAGACCGCCGAGGCTGTGCCCCACCAGGTCCACCCGCTCCTGCCCGGTGCGCTCGCACAGTTCCTCGACGCGCTCGGCGAGACGGCGGGCGGTGACGCGCAGATCGAGGGTGAAGGGGGAGTAGTTGTACGTCTCCACCTGGCGCCTGCCGCCCGCCTCGAGGGCGCGGCGCAGGAGCACGAAGACGGAGCGGTTGTCGGTGAATCCGTGCAGGAGCAGCACGGGGGGTGCGGCGGCGCCGGACTCGGCGGCGCGGCGCGCGACGGCGGGGCGCTCCTGGCGCATCCCCGTCGGATACATCAGGATGTGCCCGCCGAGCACGATCACTTCCAGCACGCCGGCCCGCAGTGCGGCCCCGGACATGGACAGCCCCATGGACGGCCTCCCCTCAGGGTCTGGGACCGCGGGGCCGGCCACGCCGTGCCGTGCGGCTGTCGGCACGGTGTGGCGGCACGGGAGCGGTGCACGCCATCCCACGTGTGATTTCCCCCTCGTGGTTGACCGCGAAACGGGGGTGTGCGCGATGCTGTACTTAACGTTCGTTCACTCGGGAGGCAGTGCGATGGGTGTGACCGGTCCGATTCGTGTGGTGGTGGCCAAGCCTGGTCTCGACGGCCACGACCGGGGCGCCAAGGTGATCGCGCGGGCCCTGCGGGACGCGGGCATGGAGGTCATCTACACCGGCCTTCACCAGACCCCCGAACAGATCGTGGACACCGCGATCCAGGAAGACGCCGACGCGATCGGCCTCTCGATCCTCTCCGGGGCCCACAACACGCTGTTCGCGCGCGTGCTGGAGCTCCTCGCGGAGCGCGACGCGGCGGACATCAAGGTGTTCGGCGGCGGCATCATTCCGGAGGATGACATCGCTCCGCTGAAGGAAAAGGGTGTGGCGGAGATCTTCACCCCGGGCGCGACGACGACGGCCATCGTCGACTGGGTCCGGGCGCACGTACGGCAGGCGTAGCCGTAGCCGTAGCTCCAGGCGTACTCGTTGTCGTTGTCGTTGTCGCGGCCGGGCCGTGGCCGGTCCGTAGCCGAGTCGCGGCCGGTCCGTAGCCCAGCTGCGGCCGGTCTGTAGCCGAGCCGTGGCCGGGCCCCGGCCACGGCCGCGGCGACGCGGGCGGCGGTGCGCCCGTCCCCGCCCGGCTACGGGCCGGGAGGGGCCAGCTCGGCGTGCATCGTGGCGCGGAGCCGGAGGGTGGCCGCCAGGCGCTGGAAGGCTTCCGACCAGTACGCCGCGGCGCCCCCGGCCTCGACGGGCTCCGTCGTCATGGCGGCCAGCCGGTCCGCCTCCGCCGGGTCGAGGCAGCGCTCCGCCAGGCCCATCACCCCGCTGAAGCTCCACGGGTAGCCGCCCGCGTCCCGCGCGGAGTCCAGCGCCTCGACCACGGCCAGGCCCAGTGCCCCGGCCCATGGCACCACGCACGCCCCGAGCAGCTGGAACGCCTCGGACAGCCCGTGGGCCCGTATGAACTCCGCTACCCACGCCGCCCGTTGCTCCTCCTCCAGGATCGACAGCAGCTTCGCCCGCTCCGCGAGCGAGGCCGTCGCAGGCCCGGCGGCCGGTGGTGCGGAAGCCGAGCCCAGCAGGGCCCGCGACCAGGCGGGATCGCGCTGGCGGACCGCTGCCCGGCACCATGCCGCGTGCAGTTCCTCCGCCCAGCCCTCGGCCAGAGGCCGTGCCACGATCTCCGCCGGGCCGAGACCGCCGAACCGCTCCTGCCAGCAGGACAACGGCGCGGACTCCACCAGCTGGCCCAGCCACCACGCGCGTTCCCCGCGCCCGGCGGGCGGCCGCTTGACCACCCCGTCGTGCAGCATCCCCGCATCGCACTCGGCCGGCGGCGTCACCCCTTCCGGGCCGACGCAGGCCAGGGCGCGCTCCGCCATCCGTCCGGCCAGCGCCGAGCCCGGCAGCGCGGAGAGCAACTCGGCCGCGGTCGCCCGCACATTGCGGCTCCGGTCGCCCAGCGCCGCCTCGAGGAACGGCTCGTCGTCGTCCGACAGCCCCACCCGCAGCGAGTCGAGGAACATCAGCCGGTCCTCGGCCCGTTCGGTGGCCCAGGTGGTCGTCAGCAGCCGGATCGCGGCCGCCGCCTCGTGGGCCCGTACGAGGCCGAGCAGTGCCACGCGCTCGGCGAACAGCCCTTCCTGCCAGAGCCGTTCCACCCCCGCCGCGTCCGTCGCCGCGGGCAGTTCCCCCGCGCCACCGGATCCGCCGCGCAGGGCGAACCGCCAGTCGGGATTGAGCCGGGCCAGCCACAGCCCGCGCGTCCCGGCCAGGGCCAGCGCCTGTGGCCGCAGGTCGGTGCGGGCCCGCGCCGCGTCCAGCAGGGCGGGCACCAGCGAGGCCGGGGCGCGGTAGCCGTGCAGCCCGGCGGCGGCCAGCCACTGCGGCAGCAGCTCCGTGAGATCCGGCGCGGCCCCCCGCCGCCCGCCGGAGCCGCCCGCGCCGGTCCGGCCCGCCAGCAGCTGCGCGAGGCGCCGGCGGGCTGGCTCCGGGGGCGTCGGGCGCGGATCGTGCGGCGCGGGTTCCGGCCTCGGGCCCGCTTCGGCGGGCAGCAGGCCCGCCCGGCGCCGTACGGTCTGCAGGGCCGCGGCCCCGAGCAGCGCCTCGGGACTGCCCTGGCGCCGCTCGGTCCCCAGCAGGGCCGCGCCGACCAGTTCGTCCCAGTCCCCGTAGGCCGTCCTGTCCGCGTTCATCGGGTCCCCTCCCTCGTCCGTGTGCCGTGTGCCGTGTGCCGTGTGTCGTGTGTCGTGCTCCGGTCCCGCCCCCTCCGCGGGACCGGAGCAGCACCAAAGCCCCCATAGGGCCGGTGCGGTGGCGCCGCCCACACGAACCCGCCGCCCCAGAAGCGACACAACAGCA
>NZ_JBSGWY010000011.1:5046-21868 GCF_053609145.1 Streptomyces sp. NPDC054961
CTTGGTTATTTTTTGTTTTCTCGTGGTGTGCGGCTGTGTGTCCCCCGGGGCCGGTGGCCCCGTCGCCCTCGTGGGTGCCGGGCCCCACGACCGCGGTCTCAACTGGCGTGGTTGTCGTCCACAAAAGCCCCCCGGCTCGGTCGTTCGTACACGGCGGCGCCCCCCGGCGCCGCCGTTTCCCGCCACCCGGTGCCCCTCAGGGCGACGTCAGTGCCACCGGCTCCGAGGAGCCCGGCTGCCATGCCGTCAACGGGGTGAATCCGCGGTGCCCGCATTCGCCGAACACCGTCACCGGCCCGCCCCCCGAGAGCGCGGCCAGTTGCCAGAGCCCCGCGCGGGGCCGGCTCCCGGCCCCGGTCAAGGGCACGGGCAGGGCGGACGTCCCTTCCACGTCCGCCAGTTGCCATGCTGTTTCTCCCGGAGGCCCGCCCGGCTGACCCCCTGGTCCACCCGGTATCGGCACCACCGGGCCGAGCAGCACCGGCCAGGACTCCAGCCAGGGGTCCTCGCGCAGCGCCGCGCCGTACGCCTCCAGTGCCGCGCCCGTGCTCACGCCCGTCGGCGTGCCCCCGTACGGCTCGGCCGCGGCGAACCGCTCGCCGAGGTCCGCGCGCAGCCCGGCGGAGCCCGGCCGGAAGCGGACTTCCGCGTCCAGCACCAGCCCGACGGGCAGCGCGAGCCCTGGAGCCCGCCCCGGCGGGCCGAAGTCCAGGACCAGGGCCGGCCGTCCGCCCGCCAGCCCGCGCAGCCATGTCCGGCGGGTGGTGAGGCGGCCGTCGGGTGACGCCGTGTCGTACTGGGCCAGCACGAGCCAGCGGTCCCGTACCGCCTCGCCCTCCGCCGTGGACGGCAGCCCCACCCTGGTGCGGACCGTCGAGGCCAAGGTCTCCGGGAGTCCGGACATCCCCAGCCAGGCCCGGTCCAGCAGGTGCAGCAGCGCGGCCTCCTCCAGCATCCGGGCGGGCCATCCGGTGCCGCAACTGGGTATCGTCCCCAACTCCCTCACCCGCGCGGCCAGTCCGGGAGCCTGCGCGTCGACCATGCGGGCGGCGGTCTCCTCCCATGCCGCGTACCCCGCCTGCTCCTGTCCGGCCAGGCCGCCGCGCACCAGGTCCTCGAGCCGCTGTTCCAGCTCGGTGACGCCCGCGCCGATCCGGGCCGCCCGCCGGTCGGCCCGCTTGCGGGCGGCCTCCGCGTCCGCCGGGCCGGCCGCCGCGGACCGGTCGGCGGCGGTCCGGGCGGCCTTCGCCGCCCGTTCCGCCAGCCACTCGTCCGCCCAGTCCGGAGCCCCGGCCGAAGCCTCGTCGGGCGCCCCCGCCGATCCCGCCGCCGATCCCGCCGCCGATCCCCCTCCCGGTCCTCCTCCCGGATCACCCACCCCTTCCGCCGACCAGAGCAACAGCAGCCCCAGCGCGTGCTTGCAGGGGAACTTCCGGCTCGGGCAGGAGCACTTGTACGCCGGGCCGGCCAGGTCGACGACCGTCCGGTACGGCTTGCTGCCGCTGCCCTTGCACAAACCCCACACCGCACCGGAAGCGGAACCTCCGGTCTGCGACCACGGCCCCGCCCCGCCGAGTCTGGCCCCCGCCTTGCGTGACGCATCGTCAGGAGCCAGAGCCAGTACCTGTTCCGCTGTCCAGCGGACCCCCTGCTCAGTCATGTGTCCCACCGTAGAGACCCCCACTGACAATCACTCTGACCTGCAACAACACAGCTATCAGGGCCCGTTGTCAGTGGTCGGGTGCATCGTGGTCACAGCAGTCGGAAGCGGCTGCGAGGCATTGGAGGGGGACCCATGACCACGACCGAGAACGAGACCGCCACCGAGGCGCTGCGACCGCACGCCGAAGACGCCTTCGCACACGAACTGAAAGCCCTGGCGGCCGCCGACGACCGGCCCCGCCCGACCCGCTGGAAGCTCTCCCCGTGGGCCGTGGCGACGTACCTCCTCGGCGGCACGCTCGACGACGGCACCGTCATCACGCCCAAGTACGTCGGCCCGCGCCGGATCGTCGAAGTCGCCGTCACCACGCTCGCCACCGACCGCGCCCTGCTGCTCCTCGGCGTCCCGGGCACCGCGAAGACCTGGGTGTCCGAGCACCTCGCCGCCGCCGTCAGCGGGGACTCCACCCTCCTCGTCCAGGGCACCGCCGGCACCCCCGAGGAAGCCATCCGCTACGGCTGGAACTACGCCCGCCTCCTCGCCCACGGCCCCAGCCGGGAAGCCCTCGTACCGAGCCCCGTCATGCGCGCCATGGCCGAGGGGATGACCGCCCGCGTCGAGGAGCTCACCCGCATCCCCGCCGACGTCCAGGACTCCCTCATCACCGTCCTGTCCGAGAAGACCCTCCCGATACCGGAGCTCGGCCAGGAGGTGCAGGCCGTGCGCGGCTTCAACCTCATCGCCACCGCCAACGACCGCGACCGCGGGGTCAACGAGCTCTCCAGCGCGCTGCGCCGCCGCTTCAACACCGTCGTACTGCCGCTGCCCGCCACCGCCGACGCCGAAGTCGACATCGTGGCCCGCCGCGTCGACGAGATGGGCCGTGCCCTCGACCTGCCGGCCGCGCCGGAGGGCCTGGAGGAGATCCGCCGCGTCGTCACCGTCTTCCGCGAGCTGCGCGGCGGCATCACCGACGACGGACGCACCAAGGTGAAGTCCCCCAGCGGCACCCTGTCGACCGCCGAGGCCATCTCGGTGGTCACCGGTGGCCTCGCCCTGGCCTCCCACTTCGGGGACGGCGTGCTGCGCGCCTCCGACGTGGCCGCCGGAATCCTCGGGGCCGTCGTACGGGACCCGGCCGCCGACAAGGTCGTCTGGCAGGAGTACCTCGAGGCCGTGGTGCGCGAGCGCGACGGCTGGAAGGACTTCTACCGCGCCTGCCGCGAGGTGACCGCATGAGCCCGCAGGCCGAGGAGCGCGGGCCGCTGCTGCTGGGCGTGCGGCACCACGGCCCCGGCTCCGCCCGCGCCGTGCGGGCCGCACTCGACGCGGTGCGGCCGGCGGCCGTCCTGATCGAGGGCCCGCCGGAGGGGGACGCGCTGCTGGCCCTGGCCGCGGACCCCGGGATGCGCCCGCCCGTCGCACTGCTCGCGCACGTCGCCGACGATCCCGGCCGGGCCGCCTTCTGGCCGCTGGCCGGCTTCTCCCCGGAATGGGCGGCCATCCGGTGGGCGCAGGAGCGGGACGTCCCGGTCCGGTTCATCGACCTTCCCGCCGCCCACTCCCTGGCACCGGCGGGCGGGGCGACGGACGGCACGGAGGGGGAGGAGGCGCAGCAGGAGGAGGCGCTGGACCCCGTACGGCTCGACCCGCTCGCCGTCCTCGCCGGGGCCGCGGGGTACGACGACCCCGAGCGCTGGTGGGAGGACGTCGTCGAGCACCGGGGCGAGGCCGGTGACGGGGGCGACCCGCTGGGCGCGTTCGAGGCCGTCGGGGAGGCCATGGGCGCCCTCCGCGAGGAGTACGGGGCGGGCGGCCACCACCGGGACCTGGTGCGCGAGGCGTACATGCGCCAGCGGATGCGGGCCGCCCGCCGCGAGTTCGGCGACGCGTACGCCGTGGTCTGCGGGGCCTGGCACGTCCCGGCCCTGCGGGCGAGGACCACCGCGGCCGCGGACAAGGCGCTGCTCGCCAGACTGCCCAAGGTCAAGGTGGAGACCACGTGGGTCCCCTGGACCCACCGCCGCCTCGCACGGGCCGGCGGCTACGGGGCCGGCATCACCTCGCCCGGCTGGTACGCGCACCTCTTCGCCGTCCGGGACCGGCCCGTCGAGCGCTGGCTGACCAAGGTCGCGGGCCTGCTGCGCGAGGAGGACCGGCAGGTCTCCTCGGCGCACGTCATCGAAGCGGTCCGGCTCGCCGACACCCTCGCCGCGATGCGGGGCAGGCCGGTGCCGGGGCTGACGGAGACCCTGGAGGCGGTCCGGGCGGTGATGTGCGAGGGCTCCGACGTACCGCTCGCGCTGATCGAGGACCGGCTCGTCGTGGGGGACGTGCTCGGCGAGGTCCCGGACGCTGCGCCCGTCGTTCCGCTCCAGCGGGACATGACCCGCCAGCAGCGCTCGCTGCGCCTCAAGGCCGAGGCGCAGGACCGGGAGCTGGAGCTCGACCTGCGCAAGGACACCGACACGGCCAAGTCCCTGCTGCTGCACCGGCTGCGGCTGCTCGGCATCGACTGGGGCGTACCGGTGGCCTCGCGCGGGAGCACGGGAACCTTCCGGGAGACCTGGCGGCTCCGCTGGGAGCCGGAGCTCGCCGTGCGGGTGGCCGAGGCCGGCATCTGGGGGACGACGGTGCTCGGGGCGGCCACCGCCAGGGCCGAGGCCGAGGCGGCGGACGCCGACGAGCTGGGCGCGGTCACCGCCCTCGCCGAGCGGTGCCTGCTGGCCGGGCTCTCCGAGGCGCTGCCCGCCGTCCTGCGGGCGCTCGCCGACCGGGCCGCGCTGGACACCGATGTGGCCGGCCTGGCCAAGGCGCTGCCCGCGCTGGCCCGTTCCCTGCGGTACGGGGACGTGCGCGGGACCGACGCGGCGGCGCTGGGCACGGTCGCGGCCGGGCTCGCGGAGCGGATATGCGTGGCGCTGCCGCCCGCCTGCGCGGCGGGGCTGGACGCCGACGCGGCGGCCGAGCTGCGCGGGCACGTGGACGCCGTACACGGCGCGATCGGGCTGCTGGGCACCGCCGGGACCGACGGCCTGCGGGAGCGCTGGTCGGCGGTGCTGGGCACGCTGGCCGGGCGGGACACCGTCCCCGGGCTGATACGCGGCCGGGCCGCCCGGCTGCTGCTCGACGACGGGCGGCTGCCGCCGCAGGAGACGGCCCGGCTGATGGGGCTCTCCCTGTCCCCGGCCTCGGCTCCGGCCGACGCGGCGGGCTGGATCGAGGGCTTCGCGGGCGGCGGCTCGGGCGGCGGGACCCTGCTGGTCCACGACGAGCGGCTGCTGGGGCTGATCGACGCCTGGCTGGTGTCGGTGCCGGAGCGGGCCTTCGTCGACGTACTGCCGTTGCTGCGGCGGACCTTCGGGGCGTACGAGCCGGGCGTGAAGCGGACCTTGGGGGAACTGGCCCGGCGGGGGCCTTCGGGCGGCGGTGCGCACGGGGGGACCGCGGGAGCGGGCTCGGGGGCGGGCTCGGGGGCGGCGGGCTTCGCCCCGGGGCTCGACGAGGGCCGCGCGGACGCGGTGGTGGGCCTGGTCCGCCTGCTCCTGGCGGGGGCGGCGGCCTGAGCGGAGCGGGCGCCCGAGCGGGACGGGCGCCCGAGCGGGACGGGTGCCCGAGCGGGACGGGTGCCCGAGCGGGGCGGGGCGGGAGCAGGGCGGGGCCGGAGGCACGGCTCCGGAACTCGGCCGCGGTGCCCCAGGCGGGGCGGGACGGTGCGGGAGGGTGCGGGGCGGGACGGTGCGGGGCGGGACGGCGCGGGATGGTGCGGGGCGGCGCGGGGCGGGGCGGCGCGGGCGTGGCTGGACGAGACGACGAGACGACGAGAGATGGGGACGGGCAGATGGGTGACGGTGGCGTGAGCGGGGCCGACGAGCGGGTGCGGCGGTGGCGGATGGTCCTCGGGGGCGAGGCCGACGGCACCGGGTGCGCGCTGGACGGGGCGGACGCGGGGATGGACGGCGTGCTCGGGGCGCTGTACGGAGGGGACGGCGGAGGGCGCCGGAGCGCGGGGGAGCGTTCGGCCGGGCTCGGCGGGTCCGCGCCGAAGGTGGCGCGCTGGCTCGGTGACATCCGCACCTACTTCCCCAGCTCCGTGGTCCAGATCATGCAGCGGGACGCGATCCAGCGGCTCGGCCTGTCCGCGCTGCTGCTGGAGCCGGAGATGCTGGAGGCCGTGGAGCCGGACGTGCACCTCGTGGGGACCCTGCTCTCCCTCAACAAGGCGATGCCCGAGACCACCAGGGAGACCGCCCGCGCGGTGGTCCGCGCCGTGGTCGGGCAACTGGAGAAGCGGCTCGCGAGCCGGACGAGGGCCACGCTCACCGGCGCGCTCGACCGCTCCGCGCGGGTCAGCCGGCCCCGGCACGCGGACATCGACTGGGACCGCACGATCCGGGCCAACCTGAAGAACTACCTCCCCGAGTACCGCACCGTCGTCCCCGAACGGCTGATCGGCTACGGCCGTGCGGCCCAGTCGGTGAAGAAGGAGGTCATCCTCTGCATCGACCAGTCGGGTTCGATGGCGGCGTCCGTGGTCTACGCCTCGGTCTTCGGCGCCGTCCTCGCCTCCATGCGGTCGATCTCGACCCGCCTGGTCGTCTTCGACACCGCGGTCGTCGATCTCACCGACCAGCTCGACGATCCCGTCGACGTGCTCTTCGGCACACAGCTCGGCGGCGGCACCGACATCAACCGCGCGCTCGCCTACTGCCAGTCGAAGATCACCCGTCCTGCCGACACGGTCGTCGTCCTCATCAGTGATCTCTATGAGGGCGGGATACGCGACGAGATGCTGAAGCGGGTCGCCGCGATGAAGGGCGCGGGCGTCGAGTTCGTGACGCTGCTCGCCCTGTCCGACGAGGGCGCCCCCGCCTACGACCGCGAACACGCCGCCGCGCTCGCCGCGCTGGGCGCACCCGCCTTCGCCTGCACGCCCGACCTCTTTCCGGACGTGATGGCCGCAGCCCTGGAGAAACGTCCCCTTCCCGCGCCCGTCCCGGCCTCCTGAACACGCCGTCCGCACGAGGTTCCGCGGCGCGGGCGCGGCGGCCGTCCGGGACCGGGCCGGACCGCCGTTCGGGGGCTTGTCCGGGGGCGGCTCCGGAGCCCGTCACGGCGCTCCGGTCTCGGCGGATCGCACGAAGACGCAGTTCAACCGTGAGGCGATCTGTGACAGGTATCACCGCTCAGGTGTGATCTGCGATTTAGGGACCTACGTCCCACGGGGATAACCTGCGGGACGGACATGCCGCGTCCACGGTCACCGTGTGCGCCTTCCTTGTGACAGCGCCGTCACGTTGCCCTCCGCGGCACGCCCACGCAGATAGCAGACAACCGCGAATCACTGCGAATCTTTTGAAGACAAGGGACGGACGCGCGTGGACCTGTTCGAGTACCAGGCGAGGGACCTCTTCGCCAAGCACGGTGTACCGGTGCTGGCCGGTGAAGTCATCGACACGCCTGAGGCAGCCCGAGCGGCCACCGAGCGCATGGGTGGCAAGTCGGTCGTCAAGGCGCAGGTGAAGGTCGGCGGCCGCGGCAAGGCCGGTGGCGTCAAGCTCGCCGCCACCCCCGACGAGGCCGTCGCTCGCGCGACGGACATCCTCGGCATGGACATCAAGGGCCACACGGTCCACAAGGTGATGATCGCGGAGACCGCTCCCGAGATCGCCGAGGAGTACTACGTCTCCTACCTCCTCGACCGGACCAACCGCACCTTCCTGGCCATGGCCTCGGTGCAGGGCGGCATGGACATCGAGGAGGTCGCGGAGAAGACCCCCGAGGCCCTCGCGAAGGTCCCGGTCAACGCCAACGAGGGCGTGACCCTCGAGAAGGCCCGCGAGATCGTCGCCCAGGCGAAGTTCCCGGAGGCCGTCGCCGAGCAGGTCGCCGAGATCCTGGTGACCCTGTGGGCGACCTTCATCGCCGAGGACGCGCTCCTCGTCGAGGTCAACCCGCTCGCGAAGGTGGCCGACGGCCGCGTCATCGCGCTCGACGGCAAGGTCTCGCTCGACGAGAACGCCGAGTTCCGCCAGCCGGGCCACGAGGAGTTCGTGGACCACGCTGCCGCGAACCCGCTCGAGGCCGCCGCCAAGGCGAAGAACCTCAACTACGTGAAGCTCGACGGCGAGGTCGGCATCATCGGCAACGGCGCGGGTCTCGTCATGAGCACCCTCGACGTCGTCGCGTACGCCGGCGAGAACCACGGCGGCGTCAAGCCCGCCAACTTCCTCGACATCGGCGGCGGCGCGTCCGCCGAGGTGATGGCGAACGGCCTCGAGATCATCCTCGGCGACCCGGACGTCAAGTCCGTCTTCGTCAACGTCTTCGGTGGCATCACCGCCTGTGACGAGGTCGCCAACGGCATCGTCCAGGCTCTGGCCCTGCTGGAGAGCAAGGGCGAGGCGGTCACCAAGCCGCTGGTCGTCCGCCTCGACGGCAACAACGCCGAGCTGGGTCGCAAGATCCTCTCGGACGCCAACCACCCGCTGGTCCAGCGCGTGGACACCATGGACGGCGCGGCCGACAAGGCCGCCGAGCTCGCGGCTGCGAAGTAAGGGCAGAGGTCACAGACTCACATGGCTATCTTCCTCAACAAGGACAGCAAGGTCATCGTCCAGGGCATGACCGGTGCCACGGGCATGAAGCACACCAAGCTGATGCTGGCTGACGGCACCAACATCGTCGGCGGCGTGAACCCGCGCAAGGCGGGCACCACCGTCGACTTCGACGGCACCGAGGTCCCGGTCTTCGGCTCCGTGGCCGAGGCGATGGAGAAGACGGGCGCCAACGTCTCCGTCCTCTTCGTCCCGCCGGCGTTCGCCAAGGCCGCCGTGGTCGAGGCGATCGACGCCGAGATCCCGCTGGCCGTCGTCATCACCGAGGGCATCGCGGTGCACGACTCCGCCGCCTTCTGGTCGTACGCCACCAGCAAGGGCAACAAGACGCGGATCATCGGCCCGAACTGCCCGGGTCTGATCACCCCCGGCCAGTCCAACGCCGGCATCATCCCGGGCGACATCACCAAGCCCGGCCGCATCGGTCTCGTGTCCAAGTCGGGCACGCTGACCTACCAGATGATGTACGAACTCCGTGACCTCGGCTTCTCCTCCGCCGTCGGCATCGGTGGCGACCCGGTCATCGGCACCACGCACATCGACGCCCTCGAGGCGTTCGAGGCGGACCCCGACACCGACCTGATCGTCATGATCGGTGAGATCGGCGGCGACGCCGAGGAGCGTGCGGCGGACTACATCGCCAAGCACGTCACCAAGCCGGTCGTCGGCTACGTCGCGGGCTTCACCGCCCCCGAGGGCAAGACCATGGGCCACGCCGGCGCCATCGTCTCCGGTTCCTCGGGCACCGCGCAGGCCAAGAAGGAGGCCCTCGAGGCCGCCGGCGTCAAGGTCGGCAAGACGCCGACCGAGACCGCCAAGCTGGCGCGCGAGATCCTGAACGCCGCTCACTGACAGCGGGAACAGCAGTAGGCGCGCGGCACCGTACGGATCTCCGTACACGGCTCCGCGGGCAGTGACGGGCGTGGCCCGCACCCTGTGAAGGGGTGCGGGCCACGCCCGTTTCCGTAGGGCCCCGCGGCCCTCACTCGGCCTTGGGTGAGACCCGCGCCGGTCCGGCCGCCGGGTCGGACCGGAGCTTTTCGTGCAGTTGGCGGCTCTCGTCCGAGAGCTGCTGCGGGCCGCTGTGCGGGGGCACGCCCGACACGTTCGCGCCGGGGGCGAGCGGGGGCACGTACTCCGTCGGCGCGGTCGACGCCGTGTACGCCGCCGCGACCGCGATCATCGCCGTCAGCCCTATGGCCGCCCGCGTCCACCGCCGCGCCCGGCCCTCGCCGGCCGCCCGTACGACGGCCGCGGCGCGCGGCTCCAGGGGGACGGCCGGCGTCAGCGTGCCGAGCCGCTCGCGCAGCAGCGCGGACTGCTTCTCGGGAGCCGCGGCGGCCAGTGCCGGGATCCGGTCGGCGAGTTCGGCATGCGCGTTGACCAGGCGGCCGCCGGCCGTCGGGGTCGAGGCCTCGGTCTCGGCGGCGGTGTCCGGGAGGTCCAGCCCCACGCCGTCGTAGAGGAGCACGGTGCGGCGGTGGGTGGGCGGCAGCGCGAGCATCGCGTCCATGAGGATCCGGTCGCCGGTGTCGGCCGGAGGCTTGTCGGGGTGTTTGTGGGCCCGTCTGAACTGGTGCCAGGGCGAGAGCGCGTACTCGTACGTGGCCGCGCGCACCCAGCCGACCGGGTCAGGGTCGGTGGCGACCGCGGGCCAGCGTCCCCACGCCTGCTGGAAGGCGCGCTCGACGGCCTCCTGCGCGAGGGTGCGGCGGCCGGTGAGGAGGTAGGCCTGGCGGGTGAGGGCCGGTGCGGTGCGCTGGTAGAGGGCGTCGAAGGCGGACACGGCGGCGTCGGAGCGGGGACCCTCCGGGGCGGTACCGGCCTCCGCGCCCGGGGTTGCGTCGCCGGGCACCGGCTCCGCACGGACGGCCACGGTCGGGCAGGGGACGGGGGCGGTGTCGGTGTCGGTTGCCGGGGTGGTGGTGCTCGCGGCCGGGGTGGCGTCGGTGCCCGGGGTGGTGCTCGCGGCCGGGCCGGGGTCGGTGCCCGGGGTGGTGGTGCCCGTACCCGGGCCGGTACCCGCGTCCGGGCTTGTGGTGTTCGCGCTCGGGCCGGTACCCGCGTCCGGGCTTGTGGTGTTCGCGCTCGGGTCGGGGTCGGTGCCCGGGGTGGTGGTGTTCGCGTTCGGGTCGGCTTCTGCGCGCGGGTCGGTGGTGCTCATGGCCGGGTCGGTGTCGCTGCCCGGGGTGGCGGTGCCCGAGCTGGTGGTGCTCGCGCTCGGGGCGGGGCCCGTGGTCCCGCCGCCGGTGCCCGCACCCGGGCCGGTGTCGGTGCCCGCACCCGGGCCGGTGTCGGCGCCGGTACCCGGGCCGGTGTCGGCGCCGGTACCCGGGCCGGTGTCGGCGTCCGGGCCGGTACCCGCGCCCGGGCCGCCGCCCGTTCCCGTGCCCGGGTTGTTCGGGGGGACCGGAGCGCCGGGGCGGAGGGTGGCCAGGCCGCCGCCACCGCCCGCGGCGGTCCTCACCGTGGCCCTGGCCTCGTGCCGGGGCGCCGCGGCCGGGGGCTTCGCGGCGCGCTTGACGCCCGCCTTGGGCCGCGTCTGCGCGCCGACGGGCCGCGCCGCGCCGCGGCCGCGCGGCCCGAACCGGCCGTCGGCGTGGTCGGCGGCCGGTTCGGCGGCGTCGTCGACGTCGGCGTTGCGGGCTGACGCGGCGTCCGGGTCCGCGGCAGCGGCTTCCGTTGGTGCCCCGGCCCCGTCCGACACGCCGTCCACCGACACGCCGTCCACCGACACGCCGTCCACCGACACACCGTCCGCCGCGGCGGTGGCCGCCGCCGGTGTCGGGACATCGGCAGCGGAGCCGGAGCCGGAGCCGGAGCCGGAGCCGGCTCCGGCGGTCGCGGTCTGCGGCCCCACCGCGGGCGTCGCGGCTTCGGCGCCCGCGCCGACGGCCTCACCGGCGCCGGCGGCCTCGCCCCCGCCCGCGCCCGCGCCGATGGCCCCGCCCACGGCTGCCGCGCCCTCGCCCTCGTCGGCGGCCTCGTCAGCCGGAGTGGCGGGGGTGTCCTTCCTCGTCCGGGACCCGGTGTTCGCGTCGGCGGTGAGCCGGGTCAGGAGCTTCGCGTACGCCTCCCGCTTGCGGCCGCGGGGCTCCGTGCGCCCCGTTTCCCAGGAGCGGACGGTGGTCGCCGTGACGCCCACCGCCGCCGCGACCTCCTCGTGCGTGAGCTCGGCGGCTTCGCGCAGGCGCCTGCGTTCCTTCGGGGTGGGGAGGCTCAGCTCCGTGACGCTTTGTGTCATGCCACACTCCCCGCGACCCGGACGCCCTGAGCGAAAAAGTACATAAACGTATATTGGGCGACACCACGGGCATTCGCCTGTTACCCGTCCATAGCGCGTGTCGTTGGCACCATGGCGGGGTGACCCAAGTGACCGAACGCGGGACCTCGTTGCCCAAGCCCCCCAGGGCCCCCGCCCGGCGCCGTTCACCGGCCGCCGCCGCCTGTGCCGTGGGCGGGGCCGTGGCCGCGGGACTGGGCCTCGGATTCCTCGCGGTGCTCGTCATCGTGCTGTGGATCAGTTCCCCGTACCCCGACAGCGGCCCCGGCGGGGCCCTGCACCTCGCCGCGGGGCTGTGGCTGCTCGCCCACGGGACCGAACTGGTGCGCTACGAGACCCTCTCCGGGGTGCCCGCCCCCGTAGGCCTGACCCCGCTGCTGCTCATCGCGCTGCCCGCGCTGCTCATCCGGCGCGCCGCCCGGCTCGGCAGCGCGGCCGACGAGGACCGGGGCGCGGAGCCGCTGCCCGCGGGGGTCGTGTTCTCGGCCGTGCTCTGCGGCTACCTCGGCGTCGGCGCCTTCGCCACGGTGTACGCGGCGGGCGGGCCGATGCCCGCCGACCCGCTCAGCGCGGCCTGGCACCTCCCGCTGGTCGCCGCCCTCGCCGCCGCGGGCGGGGTCTGGGAGGCCCGGGGCAGGCCGCTCGGGCCGCTGCCCGCCCGGTTCACACGCCCCCGGTACGAGCTCGCGCTGCGCGCCGGAGCCGGCGGGGCCCTGGTGCTGCTCGGCGGCGGAGCCCTGGTGGTCGCCGTGTCGCTCGCCTGGCACGGGGCGCAGGTGCAGAGCTCCTTCGGGGCCCTGACCGGAGTCTGGTCCGGCCGCTTCGCGGTGCTGCTGCTGGCCTTCGCCCTGATCCCGAACGCGGTGGTCTGGGGCGCCGCCTATGCCCTCGGCCCCGGCTTCGCGCTGGGTGCCGGAGCCGCCGCGACCCCGCTCGGGTGGATCGGCTCGCCCGCGCTGCCCCGCTTCCCGCTGCTCGCGGCGCTGCCCGCGGAGGGCCCCGGAACGCCGCTGACCTGGGCCGTCGCCGGAGTTCCGGTGGTGGCCGGGCTGGCGGTGGGCTGGTTCGCGGTACGCCGGGCGCGCGAGGTCTCGTACGGGGAGACCGCGCTCACGGCGGCCTTGGGCGCGCTGGTCTGCGCCCTGGCGACGGCCGGGCTCGCGGCGGCTTCCGCGGGGCCGCTCGGCTCCCGGGAGCTGGCCGCCTTCGGCCCCGTCTGGTGGCAGGTGGGCGGCGCGGCCCTGGCCTGGACGGTGACGCTCGCGGTTCCGCTGGCCGTGACCGTGCACGCGTGGCGCAACCGGCCGGCGCGGGGCCTGTCCGACGAGGGCGGCCGGGACGGGTGGCACGACAGCGGCGTGCGGGAGGCCCGCTGGGCGGCCCTGCGCCGCGCGGCGGGCACCCTGATCCCGGACTTCTCCTCGGCGCCGGAGCGCGCCGCCGGGGGAGCGGCGGAGGAACACCCGCGGCCGGTGCCGGCGAGCGCGGGACCGGGCGCCGGACCGTCGGCGGCATCGGGCACGGCACCGGCGCCGGCGAAGCGCTCGGTGCTGGTCGTTCCCGGTCTGAAGCTGGACCTGACCCCGATCCCGCTGTCGGCACTCCCGGCGGCCCCCGCGGCCCCGGCCGTACCCGTGCCGTCCGCCGGGCCGCCGCCGACGCACCTCGCGGCGCCCCCGCGGCCGCTCGTGCCGCCCGTGACCGGAGCCCGCGTCCTGGCCCGCCGCAAACCGGGGCACGAGGCCGGGCACGAGGCCGCGCGGGAGGCCGCGCGGGCCGAGCCGCCGGGGCCTCGGCCGGCCGGTCAGGCGGAGTGAGCCGGTGGCGCGCACCCGGCCCGGAGGCCTGCCTGCGGAGTCGGCCGGAGGCCGGGGCCGGTCGGGCGGGCGGAGTGCGCGGCGCTTGCGGTCACGGCCGGGGCCGTGACCGGAAGGGCTCGCCGGGCCCGGCACGGTCCGGAAGGGACGGCCTCGGCCCGGCCGTACGGCCTAGCGCTGGACGCGGAGCATCTTGCCGATGAAGTTGTCCGGCAGGAGGTCGTTGCACTGGAGCTCCGCCGACTTCGTCAGGGCGTCCTGCGAGCAGACGTAGAAGTCCTTGTACGTGAGCTGCACCGCGTACGAGGACACGGCCAGCAGGATCGCCAGCGACGCGGTGACCAGCCCGCTCACCGCCGCCGTCCGCTGGGGCCGGGCCGCGGCGCCCAGGGACGCCAGCCCGCCCCGGGCCTCGGCCGGCGCGGCCTCGCCGGTCCTGTTCGCGGCGGCGTCGGGCCGGCCGGACCCGGTGGATCCGTCGGCCGGGGAGGGCTTCACCGGGACGCCCCGGAGCGCGCTGATGCCCCAGTACAGGGCCAGGACGCCCAGCAGCAGCCCCACCGAGGGAATTCCGAACACCCCGAAGAAGAACCCCCACATGCCGGCCAGCAGCGCGTACCGCGCCCGCCGCTGGATCGGGTCCGTCGGGTCCCAGCGGGCCGGTCCGGATCCAGGGGTCTCGCCCGGTCCCTGACCGGAGCCGCCCCCGGAGTCGCCCCCGGAGTCGCCGTCGCCGCCCGCGCGCGGCTCCCACGGCTGGTCGGGCCGGCCTTCCGGCGGCGCCGCGAAGGGGTTGTCGTCGGTGGAGGGGTCGGGCTGGCGGCGGTCCGGCATCGGGTGTGTTTCATCCCCTGTGTCATGGACGTCACTGGGACGTCGGAGGCCTGAATGCGGCGTGTACGCCAGACGCTACCGCCCACCCGCTCCCCCGTCCCCCGGGGGCCGTCCCGCGTGCCGGTATCGTTGCAGGCGGTCGGTGGCTTCGTATGGTCCGCCTATTCAGGCGACCCGAGGTTTCGTACGACCATACAAGTCGAACCACGTGCCCCCAGCTCAGGCCGGGGGTGTGCCCCCGCCCGAGAAAGGGCTCACTCCATGGCCCCCTCCCGCCTGGTCGTGCTGGTCTCCGGCTCCGGCACCAACCTCCAGGCCCTCCTCGACGCCATCGACGCCCACCCCGGTGGAGCCGAGGGCTTCGGCGCCGAGGTCGTCGCCGTCGGGGCGGACCGCGAGAACATCGCCGGCCTGGAGCGCGCCGAGAAGGCGGGCATCCCCACCTTCGTGTGCCCGGTCAAGGCGTACGGGAGCCGCGCCGAGTGGGACGCGGCCCTGACCGCGGCGACCGGAGCCCACGCGCCGGACCTCGTGGTCTCGGCGGGGTTCATGAAGATCGTGGGCCCGGAGTTCATCGGCCGTTTCGGCGGCCGGTTCATCAACACCCATCCCGCCCTCCTCCCGGCCTTCCCGGGCGCCCACGGCGTACGGGACGCACTCGCCTACGGCGCGAAGGTCACCGGCTGCACCGTCCACTTCGTGGACTCCGGCGTGGACACCGGTCCGATCATCGCCCAGGGTGTGGTCGAGATCCGGGACGAAGAGGACGAAGCCGCTCTTCACGAGCGGATCAAGGAAGTCGAGCGCCAGCTGCTCGTCGAGGTCGTGGGGCGCCTGGCCCGGCACGGCTACAGCATCGAGGGACGAAAGGTAACGATCCAGTGACCGCCGCAGAGGCCGCAGGGACCGCAGAGACCGTGACCGCACAGGGCGAAGAGCTCGCCGCGTCGAAGCGCCCGATCCGGCGCGCTCTCGTCAGCGTCTACGACAAGACGGGGCTGGAGGAGCTGGCGCGCGGCCTGCACGAGGCGGGTGTCGCGCTCGTCTCGACCGGCTCCACCGCCGCGAAGATCGCCGCGGCCGGGGTGCCCGTCACCAAGGTCGAGGAGCTGACCGGCTTCCCCGAGTGCCTGGACGGCCGCGTCAAGACCCTTCACCCGCGCGTGCACGCCGGCATCCTCGCCGACCTGCGCCTGGAGGACCACCGCAACCAGCTCGCCGAGCTGGGCGTCGAGCCCTTCGACCTGGTCGTCGTCAACCTCTACCCCTTCCTCGCGACCGTCCAGTCGGGCGCGACCCCGGACGAGTGCGTGGAGCAGATCGACATCGGCGGCCCCTCGATGGTCCGCGCCGCCGCCAAGAACCACCCCTCGGTGGCCGTCGTCACCAGCCCGCGCCGCTACGCCGACGTGCTCGCCGCCGCCCAGGGCGGCGGCTTCGACCTCACCGCCCGCAAGCGCCTCGCGGCCGAGGCCTTCCAGCACACGGCGGCGTACGACGTGGCCGTGGCCTCCTGGTTCACGAACGTGTACGCCCCGGAGCCGGAGGCCGTGCTGCCCGAGTTCCTGGCCGGCGCGTGGGAGCGCAAGGCGGGCCTGCGCTACGGCGAGAACCCCCACCAGGCCGCCGCCCTCTACACGGACGGGCAGCCGGGCGGGCTCGCCAACGCCGAGCAGCTGCACGGCAAGGAGATGTCCTTCAACAACTACGTGGACACCGAGGCCGCGCGCCGCGCCGCCTACGACCACGAAGAGCCCTGCGTCGCGATCATCAAGCACGCCAACCCGTGCGGCATCGCCGTGGACAAGAAGGACGTCGCCGCGGCCCACCGCAAGGCGCACGCCTGCGACCCGCTGTCCGCCTTCGGCGGGGTCATCGCCGTCAACCGCCCGGTGACCGTCGAGCTCGCCGAGCAGGTCGCGGAGATCTTCACCGAGGTCATCGCCGCCCCGGACTACGAGGCCGGCGCGGTCGAGATCCTGGCCAAGAAGAAGAACATCCGCGTCCTGAAGGTGGCCGGCACCCCGCACCAGCCGGGCGACCTGAAGCCCATCTCCGGCGGCGCGCTGCTCCAGCACAGCGACGTCTTCCAGGCCGAGGGCGACGACCCGGCCAACTGGACCCTCGCCACCGGCGAGGCCCTCTCCGCCGCCGACCTCGCCGACCTCGCCTTCGCGTGGAAGGCCTGCCGCGCGGTCAAGTCCAACGCGATCCTGCTCGCCAAGGACGGCGCCTCGGTCGGCGTGGGCATGGGCCAGGTCAACCGCGTCGACTCCGCGAAGCTCGCGGTCGAGCGTGCGGGCGCCGAGCGCGCGCAGGGCTCGTACGCCGCGTCCGACGCGTTCTTCCCCTTCCCGGACGGGCTGGAGATCCTGACCGCCGCGGGCATCAAGGCCGTGGTCCAGCCGGGCGGTTCGGTCCGCGACGAGCAGGTGATCGAGGCCGCGAAGGCGGCGGGCGTGACGATGTACTTCACCGGGACCCGGCACTTCTTCCACTGAGCCCCGCCGGTGACCGGCCGGCATCCGCCGGTCCGGGCCGGAACCGCAGACGGCGAAGGCGGCGCGGCGCCGCCGGCGCACGAGTGGGGGAGCACGCGACGGAGCGA
>NZ_JBSGWY010000011.1:21878-56160 GCF_053609145.1 Streptomyces sp. NPDC054961
CACCCGCCCCCCGGGGTGCCCGGCCGGCACCCCGCGGGCCGGCGCCGCACCCCCACCGGCCGACGCCCGCCCCCCGCCGGGGGGGGGGGGGGGCCTTCGCCGTGGTCGTGGTCGTGGCCGCGGCCGGTACGGGCGGTCGAACCCGTGGCCGCGGCGCGAGCCGTCAGTACAGCGGGCGCTTGAAGTAGTCGCCCGAGGCCGAGTTGGCCAGGCCGACGATGATCCAGACGCCCAGGCCCAGCGAGATGACCGCGAAGACCAGCGAGAACATGGCCGGGTTGACGCCGGACGAGTTCGAGCTGCCGACCGCCGCGAGGTTGCCGAGCACGCTGATCACGGCGAAGAGCGACTGCAGCGAACCGAAGACGATGCCGGAGGCCCGGACGCCGCCGCGGCCCTTCTTCAGCTTGGCGGCGGTCAGGATCGGCCACAGCGAGAAGCCGAGGAGGATGATGCCGACGACGACGAACACGCCGCCCGCGATGGCGCCCGCGTCGCTCGAGGACGAGCTGCTGGAGTCGGAGAGGGCCGAGGCGAACAACGCGCCGCCGACCATCACCAGGACGCCGGCCAGGGCCTGGAGGCCACCGAGTATGAACATGATGACGCGGGCGGCCTTGGCCCCGCCGGGCATCGGCATGGGGGAGCCCGGGTAGCCGGGGACACCCGGGTAACCCTGGGCCTGCTGGGGGTAGGCGTAGCCGCCCTGCGGCGGGATGCCCTGAGGCGCCTGCTGCGGGTAGCCGTAGCCGGGCTGGCCCTGGGGCTGCTGCCCGTAGGGGTTGTTCGGGTCGCCGAAACTCATCTTGGGGTGTTCCTCCGTGGAAGTGCGGGGACGCACGGCACGCTCGGAGGAATCGCTGCAGTGGTGCGGCCCGCCCCCCGGCACTGCCCGCGGCACATCTTGCGTGCATCGTCGTCCGGTCGGGGCGGACTTGTCCAGCCGCCGCGCAGCGGGCCGGTGACTTGTTGTGCAAGTGCAATGAACCGAATCGAACCGTTCGCGCGGCGGACGCGACTGGAACCGGGACCGTCCCATCCGGGAGGATGGGGTCATGACTGCCCAGATTCTCGACGGCAAGGCCACCGCAGCCGCGATCAAGTCCGAACTGACCGCCCGCGTGGCGGCGCTCAAGGCCCGGGGCATCACCCCCGGCCTCGGCACGCTGCTGGTCGGCGACGACCCGGGCAGCCGCTGGTACGTGAACGGCAAGCACAAGGACTGCGCCGAGGTCGGTATCGCCTCCATCCAGCGCGAACTGCCCGCGACGGCCTCCCAGGAGGACATCGAGGAGGTCGTCCGCGAGCTGAACGCCGACCCCCACTGCACCGGCTACATCGTGCAACTCCCACTCCCCAAGGGCATCGACACCAACCGGGTCCTGGAGCTGATGGACCCGGCGAAGGACGCCGACGGCCTGCACCCCATGTCGCTGGGCCGGCTCGTCCTGAACGAGCCGGGCCCGCTGCCGTGCACCCCGTACGGGATCGTCGAACTGCTGCGCCACCACGGCGTGGAGATCAACGGCGCCCACGTGGTCGTCCTCGGCCGTGGCGTCACCGTCGGCCGGTCGATCGGCCTGCTGCTCACGCGCAAGTCGGAGAACGCGACCGTGACGCTGTGCCACACCGGTACGCGCGACCTGTCCGGGCTGCTGCGGCGGGCCGACATCGTGGTGGCGGCGGCCGGTGTTCCGCACCTGGTCAAGCCGGAGGACGTGAAGCCCGGCGCGGCCGTGCTCGACGTCGGCGTCAGCCGGGACGAGAACGGGAAGATCGTCGGGGACGTGCATCCCGGCGTCGCGGAGGTGGCCGGCTGGATCTCCCCGAACCCGGGCGGCGTCGGGCCGATGACGCGGGCGCAGCTGCTCGTGAACGTCGTCGAGGCGGCGGAACGGATCGTCCCCAGTGCGGGCTGAGCGGGCTGAGGGGGCGGAGGCGGCTGACGCGGTGGGTCCGGCGGGTCCGTCGGGGTCGCCGGGTCCGGCGGGTGCTACGGGTGCCAAGGGCTCCCCGGGCGGGGTCGGGGCCGGGGCCGGGGTCGGGGGAGAGGCCGACGCCGCCGCCGCGGGCAGGTCGCGGAGGTTCCCCTCCATCACCCGGGACACCGCCCGCCCCGAGGGCGGCGGCCGGGCCGCTCCCGGCGGCGCGCCGGCGCCGGCCCGGCAGTGGCCGATGCTGGCCGTGCTCGCCGCGACGGCGGCAGGGCTGCTGACGACGGCCATGGGTCACCCGCGTGGGGGGTGCCTGATGATCGGCATCGCGCTGATCGCGGGGTCGGTGATGCGCAGGCTGCTGCCGTCGGTCGGCATGCTGGCGGTGCGGTCCCGGTTCACCGACATGGTCACGTACGGGCTGCTGGGCGTGGCGATCACGCTGCTCGCGCTGGTCATGGAGCCGAGGCCGTTGTTGCACATTCCGTTCCTGGAGAGTGCGGTTCGGTTCACCGTGCGCTGACCGGGGGCCTGGCCGGCCGTGGCTGGGCCTGTGGCTGTGGCTGTGGCTGTGGCTCGGCCTCCGCCGTGCCTGTGGCTGCGCCTGTGTTCGGGAGTGCGGTGGTCGGTCCCGGGGGGGGCTTGTCCCCTACCCGCCCTTCCACCGTTCCCCGGGCTCGCCCGGACCCGTGGGACCCGGGCTGCGCCCGGAGCTCCTGGGGCTCCGCCCCCGACCCCGCGCCTCAAACGCCGGCGGGGCTGGAAGTACGCCCACGGGGCGGAAGTACGCCCGGCGGGCTGGAAGTACGCCCGGCGGGGCTGGAAGTACACCCACGGGGCGGAAGTACGCCCGGCGGGGCTGGAAGTACGCCCGACGGGCTGGGAGTACGCCCGCGGGGCTGGGAGTGCGCCCGTGGGGCTGGGGAACACGCCGACGGGATGGAATTGCGTCGGTGGGGCTGGAAGTACGCGCACGGGGCTGGAAACGGGTCGGTGGGAGTGATCGTGTGCCGTGTGCCACACGGGGTGGGGGATTGGGGTGGGTCAGGGTCGGATAGCCTGACGGGCGGATGTCTCTTCACGTCAAGATTTACCGGGCCATGGAGCGGCGTCCTCCCAGCACATGGGGCAGGGACGCCCCACCGCCAGCTGTCTAACGGAGAAGGCCATGACCCGCACTCCCGTGAATGTCACCGTCACCGGCGCCGCCGGCCAGATCGGCTACGCGCTGCTCTTCCGCATCGCCTCCGGTCACCTGCTCGGCGCGGACGTGCCGGTCCGGCTCCGTCTTCTGGAGATCCCTCAGGGCATGAAGGCCGCCGAGGGCACCGCCATGGAGCTCGACGACTGCGCCTTCCCGCTGCTCGCCGGCATCGACATCTTCGACGACCCGAACAAGGGCTTCGAGGGTGCCAACGTCGCGCTGCTCGTCGGCGCCCGCCCGCGTACCAAGGGCATGGAGCGCGGTGACCTGCTCGCCGCCAACGGCGGCATCTTCAAGCCGCAGGGCAAGGCCATCAACGACCACGCCGCGGACGACATCAAGGTGCTGGTCGTGGGCAACCCGGCCAACACCAACGCGCTCATCGCGCAGGCCTCCGCGCCGGACGTACCGGCCGACCGCTTCACCGCGATGACCCGCCTGGACCACAACCGCGCGATCTCGCAGCTCGCGCAGAAGACCGGCTCCGCCGTCTCCGACATCAAGCGCCTCACCATCTGGGGCAACCACTCGGCGACCCAGTACCCGGACATCTTCCACGCGGAGATCGCCGGCAAGAACGCCGCCGAGGTCGTCAACGACGAGCTGTGGCTCGCCGACACCTTCATCCCGACCGTCGCCAAGCGCGGCGCGGCGATCATCGAGGCCCGCGGCGCGTCCTCGGCCGCCTCGGCCGCCAACGCCGCCATCGACCACGTCCACACGTGGGTCAACGGCACCGCGGCGGGCGACTGGACCTCGATGGGCATCCCGTCGGACGGCTCCTACGGCGTCCCGGAGGGCATCATCTCCTCCTTCCCCGTCACCACCAAGGACGGCAAGTACGAGATCGTCCAGGGCCTGGACATCAACGAGTTCTCCCGTGCGCGCATCGACGCGTCCGTGGCGGAGCTCGTCGAGGAGCGCGACGCGGTGCGCGAGCTCGGCCTGATCTGAGCCCCGCCGTACGGCCGTTCGTCGGTCCGGAGCCACCACTCCGGACCCGTGGGCCCCGTACGAACCAGTACGAACATCGAAGCGCCCCGGCCAAACCAGGCCGGGGCGCTTTGGCGTGAATCTTTCTGTCGCTCCGCGTAAGGGATATCTAAAGTCGGTCGGTGACCGAGATCCCGATTCCCCACCAGCCCACCAGCGGCGGCGGACGGGGTGATCCCCGCGCGGGACGCTCCCCGGTGCACCCCTCCCTCAGCGAGGCAGGCCGCTTCCTGTGCGCGGGTACGTACCTCGACGCCGGCTACCGCGACCGGGTCATCGACGAGCTGTACGTCCACGAGGAGCGGATCGTCGCTCCCTCCTACGGCTACGACGCCTCCCGGGTCCTGGCCCACGCGCTCCGCGCCCGCCGCAGCGAACTCGGCTGGGCCGCCGGGGTCCTCGGCGCCTGGTTCGTCGGCTCCCTGCTCACGGGCGGCATGGTCTCCGTGCTCATCGGGCCCTTCCTGCTGCTGAGCCTGGCCGACTGGCTGCGGTCGCGCAGCGTCCCGCTGTTGCGCGTGCTCTCCGTGATCCTGCGCGTCTACGTGTGGTGGATGCTCCTCGCCGTCCTGTTCATCTTCGGCTTCGGCGGCCTCGTGCTCGGCGGCCTCGGCGACGCGGACGGACCGTTCGGCCTGCCGTTCCTCCCGACGGGCGGGCAGGTCACGGGCGCCGTCAGCTTCTGGTGGGGGCCCGTGGTCTTCGCCGGGATCGTGACCGTCGTGGGACTCCAGCGCGGACACGTCTTCCGGACCATCGCCACCGACCTCCACGAACACCGCTACGCCGACCACGCCGGCGACCCTGCCGAGGCCGTCCAGGGGGCGCGCTTCCAGCGCATCCGCCAGCGGATCCGGGCGGAGCAGTTCGCGCCGGTGATCATGTACGACGTCAACGACCCGTTCTGCGGGGCGGGTGATCCCTACCGGCCCTGGCAGCTGTCCGTGGAACTGCGCCCGCGCGAGGACCTCGGCCCCGACCGCAAGCCGGCGCCCGTCACCAACGCCCGCATCCTCGAGCGGATCGTGCCGCTGCTGGAGGGCTTGCGCGTGCCCTCGCCGCACGGTTCCGACGAGGCCGCGGCCGCCGTCGGGGACCGGCTGCGCGAGCTGGTCGTCGACGAGTGCGTGTTCCTTCCCGCGGGCGGACTGCCGCACCGGGACACCGCCCAGGTGGTCCACGGGCAGTACGCCGAACAGCGGGCCGCCGCCGTCGAGGAGGGCGGCGAGCGGCGCCGGCACTTCCTGCGCGTCCGGGTGGGCGGCTGGGACGAGAACCTCGTCGTCACCGTGTTCGTACGCGTCCACACCCAGGGCGGGATGATGATGCTGGAAGTGGCGCCGCACGTGCTGCTCCCGGTCCGCGTCGACTTCCACAACGCCGACGCGGACGCCCAGCGCCACCGGAACAACAACTGGTTCGGGAAGGCCGTCTGGGCCGTGCGCCACACCCCCCGCTCCCTCGCGGCCTCCGTCACCACCCTGGGCCGGGGCCTGGTCAGCTGGTGGCGGATCGCCACCGCCGGCCACGGCGGCGCCCGGCCCGAGGGGCCGCGCGTGTCGGTGCGCGAGCTGGCCTCCCAGGACAACGGCTCGCTGTTCCACCTGATGGACCTCGACCGCTTCCTGAAGACGGTTCAGGACCGGGTGGTCGGGGGTGTCGTCCTCGCCCTGCACGAGGCGGGCTGGCACACCGAGGAGTTCGCGCGACGCGCCGTCAACGTGGCCGAGGGCGGGGTGTTCATCCAGTCGGTGAACGGCAGCTCCTTCAGCGTCGGCGGCAGCGGCAACACCAACAGCACCGGCCACCACAACGGCGCGAGGGGCAGGAGGAGCAGCGGTGACAACTGACGGCATCGGCGCGGGTGAAGGTACGGGTACGGGTACGGGCGCGGACGGGCCCGAGCCGTCCGTGCGGATCGGCTCCGTGACCGGCAGCGCGTTCAGCATCGGCGGCGGCGACAACACCAACACCGTCCACCACGGCGGCGCGGACGCCGGAGCCGTCGGGCCGGAAGCACTGCTGGAGGCGGTACTCGAGCTGCGCGCGGCCCTCGTACGGCTGCCGCGCGGCGAGGACCGGACGGCGCTCGACGCCGAACTGGACGGGGTCGCCGAAGGACTGGAAGGGGCCGCGGAGATCCGCCCCGGCCTGGTCGGCCGACTGCGCGGGGCGCTGGAACGCTGGGCCCCGCTGGTGGAGTCGGTCAGCGCGGCCACGGCGCTGGCCGGGCTGCTCGCCTCGCTGGGGGGCTGAGCCGTGGCTCCGCAGCAGCCGCAGGGCGCACCCCGCTGGGACGGGCGGACCCAGCGCTGGGTGTCGGACGGGCAGGCGCCGCCGCCACAGACCCCGCCCGAGGCTCCGCAGCCCCAGGCTCCGCAGCCCCGGGCGCCGGAGGCGGGCCAGGCGCCGCCGCCCGCTCCGCCGGGCCACGGGCCGTTCGTGCCGCAGCCCCCGTACGGGCCTCCGTTCCCGTCCCCGAGCCCGTCCCCGTCCGGACCGGTCCACGACCCGTACGCGTACACGTACCCGCATCCCGGGCCGTCGGCGGCGCCGGAGCCGCCGCGCCCCGAGGGGTGGCGCGGCCGGTGGCTGACCCCGACCACGGCGATGGTCGCGGTGGCCGCGCTCGCGATCGGCGCGACGGCCGTCTGGTTCACGCAGCGGGACACGGGGGAGCCCGTGGTCGGAGGGCCGACGGCTTCGAGCGTTCCGTCGAGCGGCGGCGGGCCGGGCACGGGCTCGCCCACGCGGACCGGCTCGCCCTCGCCGGACGTCAGCCCGAGTGCGACGCCCGGCCCGAGCGCCACGGCCGGCCCGAGCGCCGACGCCGCGCACGAGACCGTGCGGGACGCGAAGGGCTTCACGATCGCCGTTCCCGTCGGCTGGAACCGGGAGGAGGGCGCGAGCGGCGTCTTCTACCGCTCGCCCGACCGCAGCGCCCTGATCCAGGTCTTCACGGTGGTCGAGCCCGAACTGACCCCGCTGGGAGCCGTCCAGGGAGCCTCCGCCGATCTGCGGGCCCGGACCACGGGCTTCCAGGAGGTCCGGCTCGGCCCGGTGCAGGACGCGACCGAGGCCGCGGAGCTCGTGTACGAGTACGACAGCGCCGAATCGCACGGCCGGCGCCGCGGTGTGGAGCGGGTCTTCGTCGCGCGGGACGGCAAGAAGTGGGCCGTCCTCACGGCCGGTCCGGCTGCCGAGTGGACGCTCACGCAGGCGCACCACTCGGCCGCGCTGGCCGCCTTCCGTCCGGGCGGCTGACCCGGCGCCCGCGGGGGCCGGGCCAGCCGGCGACGGGTCGCCCGACGGCCCCCGCCGGGCGACCCGTCCGCCGGGCGACCCACCCGCCCGGCGCGTGTCCGCCCCGCTCCGGTCCGCCCGGCTCGGCCGTTCTACTTGTACATGCCCGGGGTGTAGTGCCCCGGGACCAGGCGGGTGGTGACGCCGATGCGGTTCCAGACGTTGATCGCCGCGATCAGGGCGATCAGCTGGGCCAGTTCCTTCTCCTCGAACTGCTTCGCCGCCCGGTCGTAGACCTCGTCGGGAACGAATCCGTCGGTCAGGACGGTCACGGCCTCCGTCAGCTCGATCGCGGCGAGCTCCTTCTCCGTGTAGAAGTGCCGCGACTCCTCCCACGCGGCGAGGAGCAGCAGCCGCTCCACGTCCTCGCCGGCCGCGAGGGCGTCCTTGGAGTGCATGTCGATGCAGAAGGCGCAGTGGTTGATCTGCGAGGACCGGAGCTTGACGAGCTCGACCAGGGACGGGTCCAGCCCCTTGGACGCGGCGGCGTCCAGGGCCACGGCGGCCTTGTAGAACTCGGGGGCGAGCTTCGCCAGCTGCATGCGGGGGGTGTGCTCGGGTGCGTTCTTGGTGCTGTCCGTGTTGTTCATGGATCTACCGTACGAGCGGGGCGGCCCGCCCTTATGGTCCATATCCATGACGGAATCGTGGGCCACTTTCGGGGCCGACCTGCATGTGGAGCTCTCCGCCGGACGCGGTCTGCGCGCCGGTCTCACCGAGGCGCTGCGCGAGGCGGCGCGCAGCGGCCGGCTCGCCCCGGGCACCCGGCTGCCCTCCTCGCGCTCGCTCGCCGCCGATCTCGGGATCGCCCGCAACACGGTCGCCGAGGCGTACGCGGAGCTGGTCGCCGAGGGCCGGCTGACGGCCCGGCAGGGTTCCGGCACCCGGGTCGCCGAGCGGGCCCCGGAGCGGCGCTCCGCGGCGGCCGCGCCCGTACGGCGACCCGTGCGCGCGAAGACCTCGTACAGCCTGATGCCCGGTTCCCCGGACCTGGGCGGCTTCCCGCGCGCGGCCTGGCTGGCGGCGGCCCGGCGGGCGCTGGCCGATGCCCCGAACGAGGCCTTCGGGTACGGCGATCCGCGCGGGAGGGTGGAGCTGCGGGAGGCGCTGGCCGGGTACCTGGCGCGGGCGCGCGGGGTGTACGCGGACCCGGAACGCATCCTGCTGTGCGCGGGGTTCGTGCAGGGGCTGCTGCTGATGGCGAAGATGCTGCGGGCCCGGCGGGTCCGCGACATCGCGGTGGAGGGGTACGGGCTCGACGTGCACCGCGACCTGCTGGCCGGGGCGGGGCTGCGGACCCGGCCGCTGGAGGTGGACGCCGAGGGGGCGCGCACCCAGGACCTGGCCTCGACGGCGGGCTCCGCGGCGGGGCAGGGCGTGGGGGCGGTGCTGCTGACGCCGGCGCACCAGTTCCCGACGGGCGCCGCGCTGACACCCGGGCGGCGGGCGGCGGCGGTGGACTGGGCCCGGTCCACGGGCGGTCTGATCCTGGAGGACGACTACGACGGGGAGTTCCGCTACGACCGGCAGCCGGTGGGCGCGTTGCAGGGACTGGACCCGGACCGCGTGGTCTACATGGGGACGGCGAGCAAGTCCCTGGCGCCGGGGCTGCGCATGGGGTGGATGGTGGTCCCGGCCGGGCTGATGGACGAGGTGCTCGGGGCGAAGGGCCGGGACGAGTGGAGCTCCGGCGCGCTGGACCAGCTGACGCTCGCGGAGTTCATCCGGTCCGGGGCCTACGACCGGCACGTGCGCGGGATGCGGCTGCGTTACCGGCGGCGCCGCGACGAGCTGGTGGCGGCGGTCGGGGACCGCGCGGGGGTCTCCGGCATCGCGGCGGGCCTGCACGCGGTGCTGGACCTCGCGCCGGGCGGCGAACGGGCGGCCCTGCGGGCGGCCGCGTGGCAGGACCTCGGCCTGCAGCCGCTGTCGTCCTTCCGGCACCCGGAGGCGGCCGGGGCGGTGCGCGAAGCCCTCGTCGTGGGCTTCGGGACGCCTTCCCAGAGCGCCTGGGCGCCGACCCTGGCGGCTCTGGTGGCGGCGCTCCCCTGAGGGGGCCGGCCGGGAGCCCGGCTCCGGTCAGCGGGCCGGCCCGGGAGACGGTTCCGCCGCCGGGTCCGCCGGGTCCGCCGGGTCCGCCGGGTCCGCCGGGTCCGCCGGGTCCGCCGGGTCCGCCGGGTCCGCCGGGGGTTCGCCGAAGCGGGCCAGCGCGAGGGCTCCGGCGACGGCGACCACGAAGCCGGTGACCGCCAGCCAGGCCAGCCCCTCGCGGGTGCGGTCGCCCAGCCAGATCACCCCCACCGCCGCCGGGCCGATCGTCTCGCCCAGCACCAGCCCGGCCGTCGCCGTGGTCACGGAGCCGCGCTGCAGGGCCGAGGTGAGCAGCAGGAAGCCCGCGCCACCGCCCAGCAGCAGCGCGTACAGGGCGGGGTTCCTCAGGGCCGAGAGCGAGATGTCGTCGATGAGCCGGACCGCCACCTCCACCACCCCGAAGCCCGTTCCGGCCGCCAGCCCCAGGGTCAGCGCCCGGCTGCGGTCGGGCAGGCCGCCGGCCACGGCCCCGGTCACGAGCACCAGCCCGGCGACCGCGAGCAGCCCCAGTTCCAGCGCGAGCGACCCGGTCCCGGAGCCTTCCTCGCCCGAGGCCAGCCCGAGCATCACCAGCCCCCCGCACACCACCCCCACCGCGGCCCACTCGGTGCCGCTGAGGCGTACCCGCAGCAGCCGTGCCGCGACCACCGCGGTCACCGCGAGGCTGGCGGCGAGGGCCGCGCTCACCGCGTAGATGGGGATGTGGCGCAGGGCGATGATCTGGAGGACGAAGCCGATCCCGTCCAGGCCGAGACCGGCGAGATAGCGCCACTGGCGCAGCGCCCGCAGGAGGAGGGCGGTGTCGACTCCCGAGCCCGTTCCCGGCTCGGCCGTCCGGGCCGCGACGGCCTGGAGGACCGAGGCCGTGCCGAAACAGATCGCCGCACCGAGCGCGCAAATCATCCCAAGAAGCACGAACCGACTCTAGGTCACGGATCCGGGGACGGCCGGATTCCATCGGCCGGGGGCCTCGATCTAGTCTGTCGGCAGCACGCCACTAGGGGGAGCAGCAGACATGGACAGCAGCAGTACCAACCAGCGCCGCATGCGGTCCGGCGCCGTCGTGCTCGGCGGCATGGGCCTGCTCGCGGCCACGCTCGTGGCCTGCGGCAACAGCAACGAGCCGGACCGGCGCTGCGTCGACCGGACCACGCTCGACAAACTGGACGACAAGTACTGCAAGAGCAGCGGCGGCGGCTCCGGCCGGGGCACGTACTACTACGGCGGCTCCGTGCGGAACGGCAAGGCGTCCGGCGGCAGCTTCGACAAGTCCGCCGTCACCCGCGGCGGCATCGGCGGCCACAAGAGCTCCGGCTCCAGCGGCGGCTGACCGGAAACCCGAGGGACTGCACACCCATGAAGCGGCACACCATCGAGCCCCGTCCCGACTGGCAGAAGACCGTCGAGGAGCAGGGGCTGATCTACCCCCTCACCCGGTACCCCGACGACTCCCTGCGACCGTACTGGGACGAGAGCGCCTACTACTCCTTCTCGCTGCCCGAGGTCGAGGCGCTGGAGAACGTGGTCGAGGAGCTCCACGCCATGTGCCTGGCGGCGGCGGAGCACATCGTCGCGCACGACCGCTTCGCGGACCTCGGCATCACCGATCCGAAGCTCGCCGGGCTGATCGCCGAGTCCTGGCGGCGGCGCGCCGAACAGCCCTCGCTCTACGGCCGCTTCGACCTGAACTACGACGGCGGCGGCGGCCCGGCCAAGATGCTGGAGTACAACGCCGACACCCCCACCTCGCTGGTGGAGGCGGCGGGCCCGCAGTGGTTCTGGATGGAGGAACGTTTTCCCGGCGCCGACCAGTGGAACTCCCTCCACGAACGGCTCGTCGACGCCTGGCGCCGGCAGGCGGAGCTGCTGCCGTCCGCCACGGTGCACTTCGCGCACTCCGAGACGGACGAGCTCGGCGAGGACCTGATGACGGTCGCCTACCTGCGCGAGACGGCCGAGCAGGCCGGCCTCGACGCGCGGGCGCTGTCCGTCGAGCGGATCGGCTGGGACGGCCTGACGGAACGCTTCGTGGACGAGAAGCTCGGCTTCATCCGCGCCTGCTTCAAGCTCTACCCGTGGGAATGGCTCGTCACCGACGAGTTCGCCCCGCAGGTGCTGGGCACGTACGACCTCGGCGGCGGCTCCGGCACGACCGCCTGGATCGAGCCGCTGTGGAAGATGCTGCTCTCCAACAAGGCGCTGCTGGCGGTCCTGTGGGAGCTCTTCCCCGAGCACCCGAACCTGCTGCCCGCCTACCTGGACGGCCCGCGCGAGCTCGCCGGCACCACCGGCTACGTGGCGAAGCCGCTGCTGGGCCGCGAGGGCGCCGGGGTCACCCTGCACCCGGTGGGCGGCGAGCCGTTCGCGCCGGAGCCGGACGAGACGTACGTCTTCCAGGCCCTGGCCCCGCTGCCCGACTTCGACGGCAACCGGGTGGTGCTCGGCGCGTGGGTCGTCGAGGACGAGGCGGCGGGGCTCGGCATCCGCGAATCGGCGGGGCCGGTCACGGACGAGTACGCCCGCTTCCTGCCCCACGTCATCGTCTGACCGCCGGCCGGTCAGCCGGTCACCGGTCAGCCGGCCGGCCCGCGCGCCGGCCGGCCACGCGCCGGCTAGTCGTCCGAGAGGACCGACCTGAGCTGGTCGAGGCCCCAGTCCAGGTCCTCCTTGCTGATCACCAGCGGCGGCGCGATCCGGATCGTCGACCCGTGGGTGTCCTTGACGAGCACCCCGAGTTCCATCAGCTTCTCGGAGATCTCCCGCCCGGTCCCGCGCGCCGGGTCGATGTCGATGCCCGCCCACAGCCCGCGGCCGCGTACGGCGGTCACCGCACCGCCGCCGACCAGCAGGTTCAGCTCCCGGTGCAGGTGGTCGCCGAGTTCGGTGGCGCGCTGCTGGTACTCGCCGCCGCGGAGCATCGCGATGACCTCCAGCGCCACGGCGCAGGCGAGGGGGTTCCCGCCGAAGGTGGAGCCGTGCTCGCCCGGCTTGAAGACGCCGAGGACGTCGCGGTCGGCGACGACCGCCGACACCGGGACGACGCCGCCGCCCAGCGCCTTGCCGAGGATGTACACGTCCGGGACGACCTCCTCGTGCTCGCACGCGAAGGTCTTGCCGGTCCGGCCCAGCCCCGACTGGATCTCGTCCGCCATGAACAGGACGTTCCGCTCCCGCGTCAGCTCCCGTACGCCCCGCAGGTATCCGGCGGGCGGTACGAGGACGCCCGCCTCGCCCTGGATCGGCTCCAGGAGCACGGCGACGGTGTTGGAGGTGACGGCCGCGGCGAGCGCGGTGAGGTCCCCGTACGGGACGATCTCGAACCCGGGGGTGTAGGGGCCGAAGTGGTCGCGCGCCTCGTGGTCCGTGGAGAAGGACACGATCGTCGTCGTGCGGCCGTGGAAGTTGTCGGCCGCGACCACGATCTTGGCGTGGCCGTCCGGGACGCCCTTGACCTCGTACCCCCACTTGCGGGCGGTCTTCACCGCCGTCTCCACGGCCTCCGCGCCCGTGTTCATGGGCAGCACCGCCTCCTTGCCGCACAAGGCGGCGAGCTCGGTGCAGAAGTCCGCGAAGCGGTCGTGGTGGAAGGCGCGGGAGGTGAGGGTGACCCGCTCCAGCTGGGCGCGGGCGGCGTCGAGCAGACGGCGGTTGCCGTGGCCGAAGTTGAGGGCGGAATAGCCGGCGAGCATGTCGAGGTACCGGCGACCCTCCACATCGGTCATCCACGCGCCTTCCGCCGTGGCGACCACGATGGGCAGGGGGTGGTAGTTGTGCGCGCTGTGCGCGTCGGCGGAGCGGATGGCATCAGAAGTTGCAGACACGGGGTCTCCGATCGTCCGTCAAGGCCTGTGACGAGGGTGGCGTCACTGTGCATCCTCGCTCGTATACCGGACGGAGAAACCTTTTTCGTGGCGTGCCCGCTAAGCTGTGCGGCACGCACGGCGACTGGCGTACGGAGAACCAACTCCGGGGGAGTCGTGCGCGCACGACCGCATACAGGGCCGCTCGCCTGGGCCTCGCGGGGACGAGATCTGACATCGACCCCGGAGGAACCGCCATGAGCGCGAACCACCACCTCGCCCATCCCGCCCTGCTCGCCACCGACCCCGAGCTGGCGTCCTTCGTCGCCGCCGAGGAAACCCTGCAGGCGCGGACCCTGCGGCTGATCCCCAGCGAGAACTACGTGTCCGCCGCCGTGCTGGAGGCCTCCGGCACGGTGCTGCAGAACAAGTACAGCGAGGGCTACCCGGGCCGCCGCTACTACGAGGGCCAGCAGAACATCGACCGGATCGAGGCGCTGGCGGTCGAGCGGGCGAAGGGCCTGTTCGGCGTGGACCACGCGAACGTCCAGCCGTACTCCGGCTCCCCGGCCAACCTCGCCGTGTACCTGGCCTTCGCGAAGCCCGGCGACACCGTGATGGGCATGGCCCTGCCGATGGGCGGGCACCTCACGCACGGCTGGGGCGTCTCGGCGACCGGCTCGTGGTTCCGGGGCGTCCAGTACGGCGTCCGGGCGGACTCCGGCCTGATCGACTACGACGCCGTACGGGACCTCGCGCTGGCCGAGCGCCCCAAGCTGATCTTCTGCGGCGGCACCGCCCTCCCGCGCACGATCGACTTCGAGGCGTTCGCGTCGATCGCCAAGGAGTCCGGCGCGGTCCTCGTCGCCGACGTGGCGCACATCGCGGGCCTGATCGCGGGCGGGGCGCACCCCTCCCCGGCCGGGCACGTGGACGTGATCTCGACGACCACGCACAAGACCCTGCGCGGCCCGCGCGGCGCGATGCTGATGTGCCGCGAGGAGCACGCCAAGGCCATCGACAAGGCGGTCTTCCCGGGCCTCCAGGGCGGCCCGCACAACCAGACGACGGCCGGCATCGCGGTGGCGCTGCACGAGGCGGCGCAGCCCGCCTTCGTCTCGTACGCCCACGCGGTCGTGGCCAACGCGAAGGCACTCGCCGCGGCGCTGCTCGAGCGGGGCTTCGACCTGGTCTCCGGCGGTACGGACAACCACCTGATCCTGATCGACCTCACGGGCAAGGACGTGCCGGGCAAGGTCGCCGCGAAGGCGCTGGACCGGGCGGGCATCGTCGTGAACTACAACACGGTGCCGTTCGACCCGCGCAAGCCGTTCGACCCGTCGGGCATCCGGATCGGCACGCCGTCGCTGACCTCGCGGGGCCTCACCCGGGCCCACATGCCGGTGGTCGCCGACTGGATCGCCCGCGCGGTGTCCGCCGCCGCGGCGTCGGACGAGCCCGCGCTGGCCGCCGTCCGCTCCGAGGTCGAGGACCTGATGGCCGCCTTCCCGGCCCCGGGTCTCCCGCTGTCGTAACCCGCGGGGGACGCCGGAGGGCCGGATCCGGCCCTCCGGCGGGGGGAAATCGGTCGCTCGCTCCGGGCAAGATCAAGCCGACCGGTTACGGGCGAGTACGCACAGTGATCGCCCGTGCCCCGGGGCTCCGGGTCCCGACGACCCGCCCGGTTCCGGCCAGCGCCGGGCCGGACCCGGCCGGTCCACCTGAGAGAATGAACCCATGGCTTCTGATCGTCCTCGCGCGCTCTCCGGCATTCAGCCCACCTCCGGTTCGTTCCACCTCGGGAACTACCTCGGAGCCATCCGTCAGTACGTCGCCCTGCAGGAGACGCACGACGCCTTCTACATGGTCGTCGACCTGCACGCGATCACCATGCCGCAGGATCCGAAGGAACTCCGGGCGAACACCCGGCTCTCCGCCGCGCAGCTGCTCGCCGCCGGCCTGGACCCCGAGCGCTGCACGCTCTTCATCCAGAGCCACGTGCCCGAGCACGCGCAGCTCGGCTGGGTCATGAACTGCATCACCGGCTTCGGCGAGGCCAGCCGGATGACCCAGTTCAAGGACAAGTCCGCCAAGCAGGGCGCCGGAAACGCCACCGTCGGCCTGTTCACGTACCCGATCCTCCAGGTCGCCGACATCCTGCTCTACCAGGCCGACGCCGTCCCGGTCGGCGAGGACCAGCGCCAGCACATCGAGCTGACCCGCGACCTCGCCGAGCGCTTCAACCAGCGCTTCGGCAAGACGTTCACCCTCCCGGCGGCGCACATCGTCAAGGAGGTCGCGAAGATCTACGACCTCCAGGACCCGGCGATCAAGATGTCGAAGTCGGCGTCCTCCCCCAAGGGCCTGATCAACCTCCTCGACGAGCCCAAGGCCACCGAGAAGAAGATCAAGAGCGCCGTCACGGACACCGAGGCCGTGATCCGTTTCGACGCCGTGAACAAGCCCGGCGTCAGCAATCTGCTCACGATCTACTCCACCCTCACGGGCGAGTCGGTGGCCGCGCTCGAGGCCGCGTACGAGGGCAAGGGCTACGGCGCGCTCAAGACCGATCTGGCCGGCGTGATGGTCGATTTCGTCACACCCTTCAAGCAGCGCACCCAGGAGTACCTGGACGACCCCGAAACCCTGGATTCCCTGCTGGCCAAGGGCGCGGAGAAGGCCCGGGCGGTGGCCGCGGAGACCCTGGCACAGGCGTACGACCGCCTCGGTTTCCTGCCCGCGAAGCACTGACGGGGACCGAAGAGGAAGAGGGCCCTGGCGAATCGGGGGGTGCTGCCGCCACACTGGGTCGGCAGCACCTGTTCGGCACACGAGCCGCGCACGGACGACGCACAGGACCAAGGCGGAGGAGAGATACGTGGGGACCGTAACGCTCGGCGTTTCGATCGCGGTCCCGGAGCCGTACGGCAGCAGCCTCCAGCAGCTGCGCGCCGGCTTCGGGGACGCCGCCGCGCACGGGATTCCCACGCACGTCACCCTCGTGCCGCCGACGGAGGTGGCCGCGGACCGGCTTCCGGAGATCCGCGCGCACCTGGCCGCGGTCGCGGCCGGGAGCCGTCCCTTCGTGATGCGGCTGGCCGGCACGGGAACCTTCCGGCCCCTCTCACCGGTCGTCTTCGTCCAGATCGCCGAGGGCGGCCCGGGCTGCACCCGGCTCCAGGGCCGGGTCCGCGACCCGCAGGGCCCGCTCAACCGGGAGCTGGCGTTCCCGTACCACCCGCACGTCACCGTCGCCCACGGGATCTCCGAGGAGGCGATGGACCTCGCGTTCAGCACCCTCGCGGACTACGCCGCGGACTGGGTCTGTGAGGGCTTCGCCCTCTACGAGCAGGGCTCGGACGGGGTCTGGCGCAAGCTGCGGGAATACCCCTTCGGCAACGGCGCGCCCGGCGTCCCCACGCAGCCGGGCTCGTCGGCCGACCATGCGGCGACCGCCGCGGGCGAGAAGACCGTACGCCGTTCCTGACGCAGGAACCGGAACCGGAAGCTGATCCTTCGCAGGACCAGGGCGTGGAACGGCCGAGCCGTCGGGCGAAAAGTCACAATCGACGACCGTAGTCTCCATGAGCGGCAATCCTGGCTATTTCCGGCAGCTCATTTACGGTGACCGTATGGACTGGCTGACGAAGCTCCCGCTGATCGGGTCCGTGGTGTCCGCGCTCATGCGGACCCACCTGTGGCGTTCGTACCAGCGGCTCGACCGCGTCCACTGGACCCGGCTGGCCGCCGCGATCACCTTCATCAGCTTCCTCGCCCTCTTCCCGCTGATCACCGTGGCCGCCGCGATCGGCGCGACCCTGCTCAGCCAGGAGCAGCTCGACCGGCTCCAGAGGAACCTCGCCGAACAGGTCCCCGGCATCTCCGACCAGCTCGACATCAACGCCCTCGTCGCGAACGCGGGCACGGTCGGGCTGGTCGCCGGCGGCCTCCTCCTCCTCACCGGCATCGGCTGGGTCGGCTCGATGCGCGACTGCCTGCGCGCCGTGTGGGACAAGGACGAGGAGGACCAGGGCAACCCCGTCCTCCGCAGGGGCAAGGACGCTCTCGTCCTCCTGGGCCTCGGCGGCGTCGGCCTGTGCTCGGCCGCCGCCTCGATCTTCGGTTCCAGCGCGGTCGGCAAGGCAGGCGACTGGCTCGGCGTGCCCCGCGACGGCGCGGGCGGCGGCCTGCTGCGGGGCGGGGCCTTCCTCGTCGGCGTCGTGGCCGCGTTCCTGCTGCTGCTCTACCTGCTGACCCTGCTCCCCGGCGTCGAACCCCCGCGCCGCCGCCTGATCGAGGCGGCCCTCCTCGGCGCGGCGGGCTTCGAGCTGCTGAAACTGCTCCTCAGCGGCTACATGCGGGGAGTGGCCACGAAGAGCATGTACGGGGCCTTCGGCGTGCCGATCGCGCTGCTCATCTGGATCAACTTCACGGCGAAGCTGCTGCTGTTCTGCGCGGCGTGGACCGCGAGCCGCGACGACGCGGACGCGGACACCGACACGGACGGGGACGGCGACACGGACGGGGACGGGGACGGGGCGCCGGACCCGGAGCCCCGGCCGGAGCCGGGTTCCGAGCCGGCCGGGTCCGCGGCGCCCGCCACGGCTCCGGCGCCCTCCGCGCCCGCTACGCCCTCCGCTACGCCCGGCCGCGAGCGCGGCGGCCGCGCCGCGGCAGCCGCCGGTTGATCACGTACGCCCCGCCGGCCACGACGGCGAGGACCCCGCCCGTGACGCCGAGGGCCGTGCCCACGCCCCCGCCCGAGCCGCCGGCCGCCGACGGGTTGTTCTCGTGCGACTGGGCCGGGGAGCCGTGCGAGGAGGTGTCCGCGCTCTTCGGCGGCACCAGCTCGCCCACCGGCTTGACCTTCCCGGCCGCCGCGAACCCCCAGTCCAGGAGGTCGGCGGTCTCCTCGTAGACGGAGTTCGCGCCACCGGTACCCGGGTTCATCACCGTCACCAGCAGCTTCTTGTCGCCCTGCTGGGCGGCGCCGGTGAAGGTGGAGCCGGCCATCGTCGTATTGCCGTTCTTCACTCCGGCGATGCCCTTGTAGGGGGAGAGGCCGCCCGCCCCGGTCATCAGCCGGTTGGTGTTCTGGATCTCGAAGGTCTCGCGCGGCTTCCCGGGCTCCTGCCGGCCGGGGAACTTCGCGCTGGCCGTGCCGCAGTACTCCCGGAAGTCCCCCTTCTGCAGGCCGGAGCGGGCGATGAGGGTGAGGTCGTAGGCGCTGGAGACCTGACCCGGAGCGTCGTAGCCGTCAGGGGACACCACGTGCGTGTCCAGGGCCTGGAGCTCCTCGGCGTGCGCCTGCATGTCCTTGACGGTCTTCTCGACGCCGCCGTTCATGGCCGAGAGCACGTGCACGGCGTCGTTGCCGGAGCGCAGGAACACGCCGAGCCACAGGTCGTGGACGGTGTACTCGGTGTCCTCCTTGATCCCCACCAGGCTCGATCCGGCGCCGACCCCCGACAGCTCCTGCTCGCTGACCTTGTGGACCTGGTCCTTCGGCAGCCCCGGGAGCACGGTGTCGGCGAAGAGCATCTTCATCGTCGAGGCCGGGGGGAGCCGCCAGTGCGCGTTGTGCGCCGCCAGGACCGCGCCGGTCTCGGCGTCGGCCACGATCCACGAACGGCCCGTCAGGTTCGCCGGCAGGGCGGGAGCCCCGGGCAGCAGGTTGACCTGCGTACCGGGCTGACCGAGCGACGCGCCGCCCACCGAGGACATCGCGGCGGGCGGCGCGGGCGCCTTCGGCGGCTGCCCCTTCCCGTCGGCCGGCGGCGTGGGCGCCGGATCCGCGTGCGCGGGCGACGCGAACAGGGTCGGGACCAGCAGCACGGGAAGCACGGCGGAAAGGACCGTCAGCGCGGTCTTCTTGGCATACACGCAGGTGAAAGTACATCCCGATGCTCCGACCGCCGGCGCGGACCGGCCAACCCGCCGCAACCACTGCCGGGACAGCCCACCCCGGCGCGTCCGTCCTGGGGACGAAACGGATACTGAGCTCATGAGACTCAGCCGCACCGTTTCCTGGTTCCTGCTCGCCTTCGGGGTGTGGAGCTGGTTCATCTGGGTGTCTTTCGTCCGGAACCTGTGGAAGGACGGCAGCGGTCTGGCCTTCGACGACGCGGGGGACCCGACCGGATACTTCTGGGTCCACCTTCTCCTGGCTGTGGCGTCCTTTCTCCTGGGGACGGCCGTAGGAGTGATCGGGTTGCGCGGGGTGCGCGCTCTGCGGCGTGAATCACGTGGGGAGCCGGGTGCGTGACGATCGCTCTGTTCGTCGTCGTGGCCCTGGCCGTACTGGCCCTCCTGGTCCTGGTGCACCGCTGGCTGTGGATCCGCCTGGTCCGCGACACCACCGCCCCGGGAGGCCGGGCCCGCCGCGCGGGCACGGCACTGGCCTTCGCCCTCCCGCTGCTCGCCGTGGCCGCGCTGGTCGCGGGCCGGGCCGGGGCCCCCTTCTGGCTGGAGCGCGTGGTCGCCTGGCCGGGCTTCCTCTGGCTGGCCGTCCTGCTGTACCTGAGCCTGGCGATGCTCGTGGCCGAGCCCGTCCGCGCGGTGTGGCTGCGCCGGTCGAAGGGGCGGGTCCAGGAGGCCCCGGCGGCCCCGGCGGTCCCGGCGGCCGAGACCGCCCGGGAGGCGAGCTCCGAGCGAGCCGGTGCCGGGGCCGCTGCCGATGCCGGCGCTTCTTCCGCTGCCGGTGCCGATGCCGATGCCGGAGCCGCGCCGTCGGCGGGCACGGCCTCGCAGCTCACCCTCACGGTCCCGTCCGGGCCCGCGGGGACCGCCCCGGACGGGGTCAGCCGCCGCCGCTTCGCGCGGACCGTGGCCGGAGCCGCCGGCGCCGTCGCGGTCGGAACCGTCGGCTACGGCACCTACGGGGTCCTGCGCGGCCCCCGCGTCAAGCGGGTCCAGGTGCCCCTGGCGAAGCTGCCGCGCGCGGCGCACGGCTTCCGCATCGCCGTCGTCAGCGACGTCCACCTCGGCCCGATCCTCGGCCGGGCCCACACCGCCCGCATCGTCGAGACCGTCAACCGCACGCAGCCCGACCTGATCGCCGTCGTCGGCGACCTCGTCGACGGCAGCGTCCACGACCTCGGGCCCGCCGCCGAGCCGCTGCGCGGACTGCGCGCGCGGCACGGCGCGTACTTCGTCACCGGCAACCACGAGTACTTCTCCGGCGCCGCGCAGTGGGTCGACCACGTCCGCGAGCTCGGCCTCACGCCGCTGGAGAACGCCCGGCGCGCGCTCCCGTACTTCGACCTGGCCGGGGTCAACGACGTCGCGGGCGAGAGCGAGGGGCACGGTCCCGACTTCCGGGCGGCCCTCGGCGACCGCGACCGCAGCCGTACCGCCGTGCTCCTCGCCCACCAGCCGGTGGTCATCGACGACGCCGTCCGGCACGGGGTCGACCTCCAGCTGTCCGGCCACACCCACGGCGGCCAGCTCTGGCCCGGCAACTACGTGGCCGAGCTCGCCAATCCCACGGTCGCCGGTCTGGAGCGCTACGGCGACACCCAGCTGTACGTATCGCGGGGCGCCGGCGCCTGGGGGCCGCCCGTCCGGGTCGGTGCGCCGTCCGACATCACAGTCGTCGAACTCGCCTCATATCATGCGTGAACTCCATTAAACGGTAAGGACCCGCCGGGAATCGGCCTTCCCGAGGCCGAAATTCCATGATTGGCTTGACCGATAATCGGATAACTGGTCGTGCACAGCGGGGCGTGGGTGCGCGGCACGTGGGGGTGGAGTCAACGATGTTGCGGTCTGTCCGCTCGAAAGTCATCGCGGCCGGGCTGGTCCTCGGCGTGGCCGGCGTGGCCACCTGGCAGTTGCTGCCGTCCGATGTCGGCGGCGGTGAGGTGATCCGCGTCGGCACCAGCGACGTGGTCTCCTCGCTCGACCCCGCGGGGGCGTACGACGCGGGTTCCTGGGCGCTGTTCAGCAACGTCTACCAGTCGCTGCTGACCATGCGGACCGGGTCGGACGTCCCGGTGCCCGACGCGGCCTCCTCCTGCAAGTTCATCGGGGACAAGCTCACCACCTACCAGTGCGAGCTGCGCCCCGACGTGAAGTTCTCCTCGGGCCGCGCCGTCACCGGCGAGGACGTGAAGTTCTCCTTCGACCGGATCAAGGCGATCAACTCCGACCAGGGGCCGGCGCCGCTGTTCAACACCCTGGCCTCGGTCAAGGCCGAGGGCAACACCATCACCTTCAACCTCTCCGCCGGGGACGCCACCTTCCCGTTCAAGATCGCGACGGGCGCCGCCTCGATCGTGGACAAGGACAAGTACCCGGCCAAGGCCCTGCGCGAGGACGAGAAGGTCGACGGCTCCGGCCCCTTCACCCTCGACGGCTACACCTCGGGCACCAGCGCCGAGCTCAAGCCGAACGCGGGGTACAGGGGCCAGGGCAAGATCTCCAAGTCCCCGGTCACCGTCAGGTACTTCAAGGACTCCGCGGAGCTGGAGCAGGCCTGGAAGGACCACGGGATCGAGGTCGCCCACCGCGACATGCCCCCGGCCGTCCTCGCCGCCCTCAACCCGGGCCTGGAGGACACCCGCTACCAGGCCTCGGGCGGTACGGAGACCCGCAGCATGGTCTTCAACGTCCGCGCCGGCTCCCCGGTGGCGCAGCCCGCCGTCCGCCAGGCCGTCGCCGCCGTCCTGGACCGCTCCAAGCTGGCCAGCGAGGTCTACAAGGGCACGGTCACGCCGCTCTACTCGCTCGTCCCGGCGGGCATCGCCGCGCACAACACGCCGTTCTTCGACGCGTGGCCGTCGCCGAACGGAGCCGCCGCGAAGAAGCTCTTCAAGGACGCCGGGATCACCAATTCCGTCGCGATCACCCTCGGCGTCAACGTCCGCGGCTCGAACGTGGCCGAGGCCGAGGAGATCAAGAAGCAGCTGGAGTCCACCGGGCTGTTCCACGTGACCATCAAGCCGGTCGAGAAGTGGGCCGACTTCCAGAAGGGCTACGCGGCCGGCGAGTACGACGCCTACACCATCGGCTGGATCGCCGACTTCCCGGACGCGGACAACTTCCTCGCCCCGCTCGTCGGCGCCGACTCCTCGATGAACAACGGCTACTCCGACAAGGCCGTCGACGAGCTGATCACCCGTACCCAGTCCTACTCGGACCGGGGCGCCGCCGCCAACGACTTCCACGACCTCCAGAAGCTGGTCGCCCAGCAGGTCCCGATGCTGCCGATCTGGCAGAAGAAGGACTACGTGATGTACCGCGAGGCCGTCACCGGCGCGCAGTACCTCTCGGACGGCACGGGCGTGTGGCGCCTGTGGGAGCTGAACCGGATCTGACCGGGCGGGCCCCGGGCCCACCCGGTCCACCCGGCCGTCGCGGCCGTACGGCGCCGTCCGTCAGATCCACTCCTCCCGAGCGGTCTGGGCGGCGCCCTCCGCGGTCCCGGTGTTGACCACCCCGGCCGCGTCCATGATCAGGATCCGGCACTCCTCCTCGGCGACCGGCCGGTGGTCCAGGCCGCGCGGGACGACGAACATGTCGCCCGGTCCGAGCCGGACGCTGTCGCGGTCCCTGAGCTCGATGACGAGGTCTCCGCCGATGACGATGAACAGCTCGTCGCCCTCGGGGTGGTTGTGCCACACGAACTCGCCCTTGACCTTCACGGCCTTCAGCTCGAGGCCGTTCGCCTCGAGGACCGTCTTCGGCTCCCAGTGCGCGGTGATCTTCGAGAGCTTCTCGTCGATGTTGACCGTCGTGTCGGGCCTTGCCATGGATCCTCCTGTGCGGTGTGCTCGGGTCGTACGGGTCCACCGTGCGGGACGTGCCGTACGGGGTCTGCCGTGTGGGGTCTGCCGTGCGGGGTCTGCCCGCCGGGCCTGGGGTGCGGAACGCGCCGGGCCGGGCCGGCTCAGCAGGTCCCTTCCACCCGGCCGAAGACGGCCGGGCGCAGCCGCGGCCCGTTCGGGCCGATCGAGTGGATGCCCACCAGCGCCACCGTGCGGTCCCCGTCGCGCAGCAGCCGCCCGCGTACCGCGTAGGCGTCGCCCGCGGCGAAGGGGGCCTTGAACACCGCCGCGATCCGGTCCACGTGGTGCCCGGCCGCGGACAGGCCCGCCTCGGCCATCAGCCGCGTCGCCATGTCCTCCATGGCCGCCGTGTACTCGCCGGTGAAGACGTACTGGTTCACGTCCGTGTGGTGCAGCCCGTACGTGCCCCGCACCTCGACCGGTTCGGCCACCGCCTCGACGCATCCGGGCCCCGTCTCGCTCAGCGACTCGACCGTGGGGTGCGGCTCCTTGAACACGTGCAGCCGCAGGTGTCCGAGCTCCGGCTGGGGCTCCCGTACGAGGCGGTCGGCGGCCGGCCCGAAGGGGCGGACCAGCGTGAGGACCACCCGGCCCTCCCCGCACGGGCGGGGCTCCTCGGAGAGCTGCTCGCGGTAGCGGCGCGGGTCGCCCGCCCCCAGCGGGGTGGAGAAGGCGTAGCGGATGTCGAAGCCCAGCCTGCTGGTCGGATGTCCGAGGCCCTCGCCGGAGAGCTCGCTGTGCCGCGTCTCGACCGCCGTGTGCAGCGGCGCGGCCACGGCCGCCGGGTCCTCGCCGCGCCGGAAGTCGAGGTAGCTGACCACGGAGGCCACCCCGCGGCCCCGCATCGCGCCCACGTCGACCGACCGGCTGATCCCTTCGTACATCAGGGGCGCGAACCAGCCGATCAGGGAACGGACCTTGATCCTGAGCCCGGCGTCGAGGTCGGGCACTTCGAGCGGGATCCGGCTCTCGGTGGCGACCGATTCGCCCGGCTCGGCGGCGACCGGGTCCGTTCCGGTCACGTTTCCGGAGGGCTGGGAGGCTGCTGGCATGACGGCTCCTGCGAGGTCGTGGTGCGGCTCTCAGACGGTTCGGCTTCCGGGAAGGCCGAACGAAGGAAGGCGACGATGCGTTCCCCGTAAGCGTGGCCCGCGGGGACGTCCTCGCTGAGTTCCGCGGGGCACAGCAGGGAACCGATGTCGTTGGTCAGCCGTACCTGCGCACCCGCGGCCACCCCCAGCCGGTCCGCGTCCGCCGGATTGACGTACACGCCGTTGCGCTCCGGCCACAGCGCCTCCCCGGTCGCCGTGGCCGAGTTGAACATCGCCACGTCGCGGCGGTAGGACTTCGGGCCCATCCCGCCGCGGCCGGTGATCATGCTGGGCGGCGCCTTCCTCGCCGTCATCAGCGGACAGCGGGCGGCCGCCCCGGAACCCTCCGCCGCCCCGGAACCCTCCGCCGACGCGGGGACCGGCCCTCTCGCGTCCGGACCGCCGCCTCGCAACCGCCCGCGTCCGAGGCCCTCGTACCCGCGCCGGAGCCCGAGGGCGCGCTGGGGGCGGGCGACGCGGTGAACCGGTGAACCGGTGAACCGGTGAAGCGATCACGCCATGACGGGGTGACGCGCCGGTAGGCGCCGTCACCCGCACCAGACGCGGTGCGCCTTGTGTACTTCCCCCGTCACAAGGCGCACCGTTCCTCTTTCCTCTTTCATCTCTCCGTCCGGACCGCCTCCGGTCAGGAGGCCTCCTCCTGGCTGACCAGGTCCCGGCCGCTCGGTTCCGTACTCCGGTCCGTACGCGGTGCCGGGAGCGGCGGCGCCACCGTACGTCCGGACCTCGGGTGGAACCGTTCGAGCAGCGGGCCGGTCATGATGGTGGTCACCACGGCCATGACCACCATCGCCGTGAACATCCTGCTGTCCAGGACCCCGAGCGCCAGTCCCACGTTGAGGATGACGAGTTCGGTGAGCCCGCGGGCGTTGAGCAGTACGCCGAGGGTCATCGACTCCCGTGCCGTCGCCCCGGTCAGCCGGGCCGCTCCGGCGGCGCCCGCGAACTTGCCCGCGCAGGCCACCGCGACCACGGCCGCGAGGATCACCAGGCCCTGCCAGCCGAGACCGGCGAGGTCCACGGACAGTCCGGTGACGATGAAGAAGACCGGCAGCAGGAACAGGCTGGTCTGCTCGATCCGCTCCGGCACCTCGGGCGCCGTCTCGTCGATCTGCCGTCGCGGCACGATCGCACCGAAGGCGAACGCCCCGAAGACGGAGTGCAGGCCGATCGCCTCGGTGGCCCATGCGCACAGCAGCAGACCCACGACCAGTACGGCGTGCACGGCCGGGCTGCCGGCCCAACGCCGTTGCGGCGAGAGCAGCCGGACCAGGCCGGGGCGCACGATCAGCATCAGGCCCAGGACGAAGGCCACGGACCAGAGGGCCATCCGCGCGAGCGGCCAGGGCCCGGTGGCCGTCGCCAGGGCGACCACCACCGCGAGCACGGTCCACGCGAGGAAGTCCTGGATCGCCGCGCAGGCGATGGCCATGGCGCCGAGCCGGTCCCTCTGCAGACCGCGCTCGCTGATGATCCGGGCGAGGACGGGGAAGGCGGTGATGGACATCGCCGCCCCCAGGAAGAGGGCGGGCACCAGCAGCCCGTCCGTCTTCATCTGCGACCGGAGGAACCAGGGCTGACAGGCCCAGGCCAGGCCCGCCCCCAGGGCGAAGGGGAGGGCGACCGAGCTCAGGGAGACGGTCGTCACCTGCCGGCCGTGGCCGCGCAGATGGGATCCGTCGAACTGGTAGCCCACGCCGAACATGAACAGCACCAGGCCGAGTTGGGCCAGGACCTGGAGGTACGGTTTCACCGCCGGGGGGGAAGAACAGGCCGACCAGGTCGCCCGGGAACAGCCCCAGCACGCTGGGTCCCAGGGCGATCCCGGCGACGATCTCGCCGACGACCACGGGCTGCCGTACGCGTTGGGCCAGCCGGGCGAAGAGGTAACCGGCGGCGACGATCAGCGCGAGCGCGCCGAGGATGCTCCCGGTCACGGAGGACGCGGATCCGGCGGCGAGGACGTGCGCCGGTAGGGATATCGACGGGAGGGGCATCGTTCAGGCCGCTCCAGGTCCGGCCGCACCGGCGGAGCCGGACGCGGGATCCGCGGAACCGGCCGCGAGATCCGCGGCCAGCGCCTTGCGGTCGATCTTGCCGTTCGGATTCAGCGGGAAGGCCGCCACCTCGGCGAACTCCTGCGGCACCATGTTGCGCGGCAGTTCCGCGAGCAGGTCGCGTCGCAGGGCGCGCTCCACGATGTGTTCTCCGGCGGGGATCACCAGGGCGATCAGCTGCGCGTCGCCCTCGGCCGACGGCACGGGGACGACCACGACGTCGCGGACGTCCGGGTGGCGGCGTACGGCGTGCTCGACGTCGCCGAGGTCGATCCGCATCCCGCGGATCTTGACCTGGTGGTCGATCCGGCCGACGACGACCAGCTCGCCCGAGGGAGCGGCGTAGCCCTGGTCGCCGGTGCGGTAGAAGCGGTGCGGGGCGCCGTCCCGCTCAGTGGTCACGAACCGTTCCTGGTGGACCGGGTCGGAGTTGAGGTAGCCGGCGCCGTTTCCGGCGTCGTGGACCGCTTCATCACGACACTCACCGACCCGGACGGCGGAACCTCCCTGCAGATCCGGATCAAGATCCAGGGGGCGACGGCCGAGGACTGCGGCCAGTTCGAGGTGGTCCTGGAGCGGGAGCACACGAAGGCGCTGGGCGAGACGCTGCTGTCCCTCGTGCCCCGGCCCGCGTCGGCGATTCCGTGCTCCGTCGGGGTGAGCCTGCAGACGCCCCCCGCCAGCAGGCCCCGGAGGTCCGCCTGAGCCCGGCCTAGGAACGGGACGCGTCCGGATCCGGGCTCGTGCCCGGGTCCGGGTCCGGACCGGCGTCCGGGTCCGAGGCCCGCTTGCGGAAGCGGCCCTTGGTGGCCGCGGCGGTCTGGGCCATGCCCGGAAGGAAGTCCGCGAACAGTTCGTGCACCTCCCGCACCAGCGGTCGCAGCACGCGGAACCGGGCCAGGATGATGCCCCGCGTCGTGAGCTGCGCGCCGCGCTCGGCGAGCCGCCGGGTCTTCTCGCTGTTCGGGGACCGGTCGAAGACCCAGTAGAGGACCAGGCCCATCTGCGAGAGCCACATCAGCTCCGGCAGTACGTCGGCCAGTTCGTCCGGGACCTTGGTCTTCGCCCCGGCCAGCACCTCGCGGTGCATGTCGATCGCCTGCTTGCGCGCGGGCTCCGACTCGGGGGAGAAGGGGCTGAGGGGGCTCTCCGGGTCGGCGGCGTTCTTGAAGAACTGCGAGGCGAACTCGTGGTACGGCGCCGCGATGTCCAGCCAGCTGGTCAGCACGCCCGCGAGCCGCTTCTGCAGGTCGCTCTCGCTGTCCAGGATCGGCCGGACCGCCGCCAGGTGCGCGGCGCCGATCCGGTCGTAGAACCCCTGGACCAGGTGTTCCTTCGACTCGAAGTAGTAGTACGCGTTGCCGACCGATACTCCGGCTTCCTTGGCGATACCGCGCATCGTCGTCTTGTCGAAACCGCGCTCCTGGAAGAGGCGCAGCGCGGTTTCGAGGATGAGGGTGCGGGTCTGCTCGCTCTTGGGCGCCTTCTGATCAGTCACGGTGTATGACCCTATCGGGGTGCGGAGCAGTGGTCGCCACAGGCCGGTTCCTCCGCGTCGGCCGGACCGCCGCCCGCGGGTCCGGCCGCCCCGTCGCGCGAGTCGTCCCGTACCGCCGCCCGCCACGCCGAGGCGGTGTACATGGCGGCCTTGGCGAAGGGCCGGCCGGCCGCGGTGGCCAGCCAGTTCGCCTTCGGCCGGTGTTCGGCCAGGGCCCACAGGCAGACGATGAAGGCGTCGGTTCCGGTCCACACCTGGCCCCGGTCCCCGATGACCGTGATCTCCCGCAGGGTCGAAGCGTGATCGAGCTGCGGGTAGCGGCGCTGCGCCTCGAACGAGGCCGCGGGCAGGAGCCGGAGCGGCACCAGCCAGCGCTGGGCGAGCAGCCAGTGCCGGATGTGGACGCAGAGCGGGCAGTTCGCGTCGTAGAGCACCGTCAGGTGCCGGATCGCCGTGGTGGCCATCGTGCTCAGGCCCCGGCGGGCGCGGTCCACCCCTGGGGGGCGACCGGCGGGGTCTGCTGGCGCTCCATGATGCCGCGGCGGCGCATCTTGTTGAGCACCCAGACGTTGCCCAGGTGCATGACGCCGAGGACCAGGAGCACGACGCCGATCTTGACCGAGAGCGCCTCGAAGAGCCCGCGGGCCTCGTTGACGGTCTCGCTGGCCCGCAGGTACAGGGTGACGAAGCCGATGTTGACGAGGTAGAAGCCGACCACCAGGAGGTGGTTCACGGCGTCCGCGAGCTTCTCGTTCCCCTGCAGGACGTCGGCGATGAAGATGCGGCCGTTGCGGCTGAGCGTGCGGGCCACCCAGATGGTGAGTCCGATGCTGATGATCAGGTAGATGACGTACGCGACCACGGTGAGGTCCATTGCCCTCAGCCCCCTTGAACGTGTTCAACTGCTGACAGCACTGACTGTAGACCTCTTTTTGAACAGGTTCAAGCGAGCCGGGGCGGCCGCTTCTCAGGGCTTCCGGACAAGGGGGCGCTCGCCGATGGCGGCGATCCGGGTCAGGGGCGGGGCAGGAAGTCCAGGAGCAACCGGGTGGTCTCCGCCGGTCGTTCCAGGGAGGGCAGGTGGCCGGCCCAGGGCAGTTCCACGTGGAGCGCGCCGGGGACGAGGGAGGGGAGCTCGGCCGGGATGCGGCGGAAGTCGGAGATGTCGTGGGCGCCGCCGACGGCGAGGACGGGGGCGACGATGACGGACAGGTCGACCGCGGGCTCGGGGAGCTCGTGGTCCCCGGTCGCGGACGGTGCGGACCGGAGGTTCCCCAGCTGCATGTCCGTGACGAGGTCGCGGGCCTCGGCGGAGGCGTCCGGCCCGAGCCACTGGCGGGCGTTGAGCTCGGCCGCGCCCCTCAGGTCCCCGGCGTCGAGGAGCGCGTCCTCGGCCGCCCCGAACGCCCTCTGCTCCGGGCCCGGCTTGTGCCCGGGCCGCACGGGGCACAGCAGCGCCAGCGCGCTCACCCGGTCCGGGTGCAGCGCGGCCAGCGTCAGCGCGACCCGGCCGCCGTACGAGGATCCGACGAACGCGGCCCGCCGGATGCCGAGGTGGTCCAGCAGCGTCCGTACGTCACCCTCGTCGCTGTACGGGGCCTCGGCGGCGGGGGAGTCCCCGCAGGTCCGGAAGTCCGGCCGGACCACCCGGAACCCGGCGTCGAGCAGCGGCCGCCACTGCGGCTCCCACATCCGCCGGTCGCACACGGAGGAGTGCAGCAGGACGACGGCCGGCGCGCCCGCGGGCCCGTCCACATCATGAGAAAGGATCATCCGGAGATCCTGCCTGAGTCACCGGCGCGCGAACCACCGGGTTTCCCCGGGGCCCGGGCCGGCCGGGCCGTGGACGACCCGCGGGCCGCCCCCGGACGGTGGCGCGGGGCGGCCGGCCGGACGGCTCGCCCCGGGGCGGCGTCACATGCTCAGCGCGCGGGCCTGGTTGAGCTGGCTCATCACCCACATGTACGTGCCCGGGTCCACGGCCGGGATCATCGTGGAGTGGTGGCGGCCGCCGCTGTGGACGGTGATCTGGATGTAGCCCGTCGTGCGACGCTCCTTCATCAGGAGGAAGAACAGGCCGAGCAGGCAGAAGAGGAAGAAGATGATCGCCAGCACGATCGCGTGCGCCGGGATCTTCTCCTCCGTCCGGGAGAGGTCCGTGGCGTTCCAGATCGCCCCCCGCAGCGGCATGTTGCCCGACGGGGTGATGATCTGGTCCCCGGCGATGGTGATGTCGCCGAGGGACAGCCCGGCGGCGCCCGGGGCCCCCATGGGGGCGGGGGCGTGCATCGGCGCGGGAATGCCCGCGCCGGCGATGGTCGGCTGGTAGGCGGGGGGCTGCGGGTAGCCGTAGCCCGCCTGGTCGGGGCCCGGGGGCGGGTAGCCGTAGCCGGGCTGCGCCGGGTATCCGTAACTCGGGGTGCCCGGGCCCCACTTGTATTCCTCGTTGGCCCCGCCTCGGCTCGGGTCGTTCGCGTAGGGGTTCGGCTGCTGCTCGCTCATGCGGCCGATAATTCCACAGGCGCGCACGGCCCAGTGACTGATCGTTTCAGAATGGGGTCGGGGCGGTCATTCTTCGTCGAGTCGCTGGAGGACCTGCGTGAGGGCACCGGAGTCGAGCAGGCCGACGAGCACTTGAGTCATGTTGCCGATGTCGGCGTCCCGAACGATCAGGCCGTCGGAACACCAGGGGTAACGCCCGCCCAGAACCCCGCTCGCGGTCACGCTCACCGGCGGAAACCGACACGACGTCACCCAGCTCGTGCCGCTGCTGGATGCGGTCCCACCGGTTCGAGGGCGCCGGGGACGTCCTCGCACCAAACCGCGGCGCCTGTACGCCGACCGGGGCTATGACTTCGACAAGTACCGCCGTCTGCTGTGGAAGCGCGGCATCAAGCCGATGATCGCCCGCCGGGGTGTCGCTCACGGGTCTGGTCTCGGCAGGGTGCGCTGGGTGGTCGAGCGTTCGTTCGCCTGGCTGCACCAGTTCAAGCGCCTGCGGATCCGCTACGAACACCGCGCTGACCTGCATCAGGGGCTTGTGCAACTCGCGTGCTGCATCATCTGCCTGCGCCGCCTCTCCAAGGGGCGCCACCGCACCTCGCCCATCGAAGGAGAAACCAGTCAGTGACCTCCGCCGAGCCGTTCACCCGTATCAAGATTCGCGTAGCCGCAGCCCTGTTCAACGGCGACGAGATCGCCCTCATCCGCCGCACGAAGAACGGCCAGGACCAGTACACCCTGCCAGGTGGCAACGTCGAACCTGGCGAACCCATCCCTCAAGCCCTCGCACGTGAACTCGACGAAGAACTGGGCCTGGACCTCGCAGAGGCGAGCAGCGTTCCACAGTTGACCTGGATCCAGGACGCCATGGTCACCCGCCCCGGCAGCGCCCCACCCCGGAAACTCCACCTCGTCTTCCGCGTCCACATCGACAACACCACCCGCGCTCGTCTGCGCACCATTGAGCACGATGACACTGCTGGCGCCGGCCACCTCACCTGGCGCCACTACAAGGACACGGCCGACAAGGCGCTGTTCCCACCGGTCCCACTCGCCGCACTCGTTACTCCCACGGCGCCGCTCGATGCTGCCCGGGCACTGCTACCGACCATGGACGACAGCAATTACCACTGGATCTGATCCGCCGCCGTGCCCCACGTGACCCCTTTTTGAAACCACCTATAAGCCGAATGTCAGTGGCCGACCCTAATCTCCGGGCATGGGAAGCGTGATGTTCGTCGACGAGACGACTGCCGGGGGCCGCAGTGACGGCTGGGGAATGGAGATCGCCGAAGAGCGGCTCGCGCTGCGCGAGTTGATCCGGCGGCGGATCTTCCAGGAAGTGGCCGAGTCCGAGGCGGCCGGCAGCCGCCTGGTGCGTCCGGCCCAGGAGGGCGGCCGGGTCGATCCGCAGGCGCAGACGCGGGCCGCTCTCGCCGCCTTCGAGCGCAACGGATTCCTCGTCCTGGTCGGCGACCGGCAGATCACCGAGCTCGACGAGCAGGTGGACCTCCCGCTCGGCACGGAGGTCACCTTCCTCAAACTCGTCGCGCTGGTGGGTGGCTGACATGGCGAGGGACGAGGTCACGGAGCGGGCAGCGGGCACGGCGACCGGCACGGCGACGGACACGGCGACGGGAACGGCGACCGGCACGGTGAACGGCAAGGCGACCGGGAAGGCGGCCCTGAGGGCCGTCGACCTCGACGAGGCGACCCGGCAGGCCTTCGAGCAGCTGGGGCAGAAGTACCACACCTACAGCGGCGACTGGTCGGCCCGCGTGCACGGGTGGCAGGCCGCCGGCCGCACCGTCCCGGCCGCCGCCGTGGCCACCCTGCGGCGCAGCGCGCTGACCTCCTGCCCCGTCCCCGGCCTGCGCGCCGTCGCCGGGCAGTTGAACGGACCCGCCCTCAACGTCGGCGAGCAGTGGGCCGACGAGGCCATGGCCGACGGTCGCTGGGACGCGCTGCTCGCGCACGCCGCCACGGCCACGGCCGCCCGGCCCACCGCCGCGTGGGAGGAGACCGCCCGCGCGCTCGTCGCGGCCAACGAGGCCGGCCCCGAGGCCCTGCGCGAGGCCGTCACCGGCTGGCTCGCGCTCGTGGACCGGCCGCGCACCCTCCCCCTGACGGAGACCTGGTACGAGAAGCAGCTCGACCCCTACAACGCCAACGCCCTGCGCGGACTGGCCTGGCTGCTGCCCCTGCTGCCCGCGCACCCCGGGATACCGCGCGCCCTCGGCCGGCTCGTGGAAACCTGCCTGCGCAAGGTCCCGGGGCACGGCCCGTGCAATCCCAAGGTGGCCAACGCCGGAGTGGTCGCCCTGTCCCGGACCGGGGGAGAGGCGGCCCTCGCCGAGCTGGCGCGGCTGGCGAGCCGGGTGACCTTCAAGGGAACCCTCAAGGTCATCGACGCGGCCCTGGAGGCCCGCGCCGAGGCGCTCGGGCTGAGCCGGGAGGAGATCGAGGAGCTCGCCGTGCCCGCGTACGGCCTGACGGAGCCCGGGCGCGCCGCCCTCCCCTTCGGGGAAGCCCTCGCCCTGCTCGAGGTGCGCGGCACCAAGGCCGTGCTCTCCTGGCGCAACGCCGCCGGCAAGGCCGTCAAGAGCGTGCCCGCCGCCGTCCGCCAGGAACACGCCGAGGAGCTCAAGGAGCTCAAGGCCGCCGTCAAGGACCTCGACAAGATGCTCACCGCCCAGGCGGAGCGCCTCGACCGGCAGTTCCTCGCCCGCCGCACCTGGACCTACGGGGCCTGGCGCGAGCGGTACCTCGACCACCCGCTGGTCGCCACCCTGGCCCGCCGGCTGATCTGGACGGTCGCCGGAGTCCCGGCCGTGTACGACGGCACGGACATCCGCGGCATCGGGGGCGACCCGCTGTGCGTCACGGCCGACGCCGAGGTCCTGCTCTGGCACCCCGTCGGCCGCGAGCCCGCCGAGGTGGCCGCCGCCCGCGAGCGCCTCGAAGAGCTCGGCATCACCCAGCCGTTCAAGCAGGCCCACCGCGAGGTGTACCCGCTGACCGAAGCCGAGCGGACCACCGGCACGTACTCCAACCGCTTCGCCGGCCACGTCCTGCGCCAGCACCAGTTCCACGCCCTGGCCGCCGTACGCGGCTGGCGCAACAAGCTCAGGCTCTGCGTCGACGACAGCCTGCCGCCCGCCGTGCGCGAGCTCCCGCAGTGGGGGCTGCGGGCCGAGTACTGGATCGAGGGGGAGGAGAGCGGGGACTACGACGCCGACACCACCGACTCCGGCAGCTACCTGCGGCTGCGCACCGACCAGGTGCGCTTCTACCCCATCGACGCCCCGCAGAACTGGGCCGGCACCTACGGCGGCGGATACACCATGGACCGGCACGGCGGCCAGCCCCCCGTGGCCCCGCTCCCGCTCACCGCGATACCCGAGCTGGTGCTCAGCGAAGTCCTGCGCGACGTCGACCTCTTCGTCGGCGTCACCAGCGTGGGCAACGACCCCACCTGGTCCGACGGCGGCCCCCAGGGCCGGTTCCGCGCGTACTGGACCTCGTACGGTTTCGGCGAGCTCGGCCAGAGCGCCCAGACGCGGCGGACGCTGCTGGAGCGGTTGGTGCCGCGGCTGGCGATCGCCGGCCGCTGCACGATCGAGGGCCGGTTCCTGCACGTCAGGGGCGAGCTGCGGACGTACAAGATCCACCTGGGCTCCGGGAACATCCTGATGGAGCCGAACGACCAGTACCTGTGCATCGTGCCGAAGGCCGGGGCGGCCCCGGACGCGGGCTACCTGCCCTACGAGGGGGACCGGACCCTGGCCGTGATCCTCAGCAAGGCGATGCTGCTCGCGGACGACACCGCCCTCACGGATCCGACGATCACCAGTCAGATCCGCGGGGCCTGACGCGCGGTACGCCGAAGGCCCCGCGGGGGGGGGGGGTACACGCGGGGGCGGGGGGCGGGCGCGGGGGGGGGGTGGGCTCTAGCGTCGGGGGAGGTGGGCGGGCGGTGCTGCCGTGTCTCCCGTCGCTC
>NZ_JBSGWY010000011.1:56170-115664 GCF_053609145.1 Streptomyces sp. NPDC054961
TCTGTTTCTCTCATCCCGGGGGTGGCGGCGCGGCCCCCACCCGCCGCACCGGCGAGCGCCGCGCGCGGGGGCGGGGGGGGGGGCCGCCCCCGCGCCCCCCCCCCCCCCCCGCGCCCGGTGCGTGAACACCGGGCGCGGGGCCCTCGGTACGGCGGGGCGAGTCTCAGAAGCGGCGCGTGATGAGGGCGCGCTTGACTTCCTGGATCGCCTTCGTGACCTCGATGCCACGCGGGCACGCGTCGGTGCAGTTGAACGTCGTGCGGCAACGCCACACGCCGTCCTTGTCGTTCAGGATCTCCAGCCGCTGCTCGCCGGCCTCGTCACGCGAGTCGAAGATGAAGCGGTGCGCGTTGACGATCGCCGCCGGGCCGAAGTACTGGCCGTCGTTCCAGAACACCGGGCACGAGGACGTGCACGCGGCGCACAGGATGCACTTGGTGGTGTCGTCGAAGCGCTCGCGGTCCTCGGCGGACTGCAGGCGCTCGCGCGTCGGCTCGTTGCCCTTGGTGACCAGGAACGGCATGACGTCCCGGTACGCCTGGAAGAAGGGCTCCATGTCGACGACGAGGTCCTTCATCACCGTCAGGCCCTTGATGGCCTCGACCGTGATCGGCTTCTCCGGGTTGATGTCCTTGATCAGCGTCTTGCAGGCGAGCCTGTTCTTGCCGTTGATCCGCATCGCGTCGGAGCCGCAGATGCCGTGCGCGCACGACCGGCGGAAGGTCAGCGTGCCGTCGAGGTCCCACTTGATCTTGTGGAGACCGTCGAGCACGCGCTCCTTCGGGTCGATCTCGATCTGGAAGTCCTGCCACTGCGACTCGTCCGAGATCTCGGGGTTGAAGCGGCGGATCCGGAACGTGACCGTGATGAAGGGCGAGGCCGCGGCCGCGGCCTCCATCTCGTCCGTCTTGGACAGGGTCGGGGTGGCCATCAGTACTTACGCTCCATCGGCTGGTAGCGGGTGACGACGACGGGCTTGTAGTCGAGCCGGACCGAGTCCTGACCGTTGTCGTCGACCTCGCGGTACGCCATGGTGTGGCGCATGAAGTTGACGTCGTCGCGGTTGGGGTAGTCCTCGCGGTAGTGACCGCCGCGGGACTCCTTGCGCGCGAGCGCGGACACGGCCATGACCTCGGCCAGGTCGAGCAGGTTGCCCAGCTCGATGGCTTCCAGCAGGTCCGTGTTGAAGCGCTTGCCCTTGTCCTGGACGGACACGTTGAGGTAGCGCTCGCGCAGTTCCGCGATCTTCTCCACCGCGGTCTTGATCGTCTGCTCGGTGCGGAACACCATCACGCAGGCGTCCATCGTCTCCTGGAGCTCGAGGCGCAGGTCGGCGACCCGCTCGTTGCCCGTGGAGTTGCGCAGCCGCTCGACCTGGTCGATGACCTGCTGCGCCGGGTTCTCGGGCAGCTCGACGAAGTCGTTGGCGTGGGCGTACGCGGCGGCCGCGATGCCCGAGCGCTTGCCGAAGACGTTGATGTCCAGCAGCGAGTTGGTGCCCAGGCGGTTCGCGCCGTGCACCGACACGCACGCGACCTCGCCGGCCGCGTACAGGCCCGGGACGACGGTGGTGTTGTCCATGAGGACCTCACCCTCGACGTTCGTCGGGATGCCGCCCATGGCGTAGTGCGCGGTGGGCTGGATCGGGATCGGGTCCGTGTACGGCTCGATGCCCAGGTAGGTGCGCGCGAACTCGGTGATGTCCGGGAGCTTCGCGTCGAGCTGCTCCGGCGGCAGGTGCGTCAGGTCCAGGTACACGTGGTCACCGGCCGGACCGCAGCCGCGGCCCTCACGGATCTCGGTGTAGATGGAGCGCGAGACGACGTCACGGGACGCGAGGTCCTTCATGACCGGCGCGTACTTCTCCATGAAGCGCTCGCCGTCCTTGTTGCGGAGGATGCCGCCCTCACCGCGGGCGCCCTCCGTCAGCAGGATGCCCATGCGCCAGATGCCCGTCGGGTGGAACTGGAAGAACTCCATGTCCTCCAGCGGCAGGCCGCGGCGGTAGCAGGCCGCCTGGCCGTCACCCGTGAGGGTGTGCGCGTTGGAGGTCACCTTGAAGAACTTGCCGGTGCCGCCCGAGGCGTAGATGACGGACTTGGCCTGGAACACGTGGATCTCGCCGGTGGCGAGCTCGTACGCGACCACGCCGGCCGACTTCTTGACGCCGTCCTCCTCGACCAGGAGCTGGTCCAGGACGTAGAACTCGTTGAAGAACTCCACGCCCTCCTTGACACAGTTCTGGTAGAGGGTCTGGAGGATCATGTGACCGGTGCGGTCCGCGGCGTAGCAGGACCGGCGGACCGGCGCCTCGCCGTGGTTGCGCGAGTGGCCGCCGAAGCGGCGCTGGTCGATGGTGCCGTCCGGGGTGCGGTTGAACGGCAGGCCCATCTTCTCGAGGTCGAGGACCGCGTCGATGGCCTCCTTCGCCAGGATCTCGGCGGCGTCCTGGTCGACCAGGTAGTCACCGCCCTTGACCGTGTCGAAGGTGTGCCACTCCCAGTTGTCGTCCTCCACGTTGGCGAGCGCGGCGGCCATGCCGCCCTGCGCGGCGCCCGTGTGGGAGCGGGTGGGATAGAGCTTCGTCAGCACGGCCGTGCGGCTGCGCTTCGTCGACTCGATGGCGGCGCGCATGCCCGCACCACCTGCCCCGACGATGACGGTGTCGTACTTGTGGATCTTCATTGGTTTCGCCTCAGCCCCGTTGCCTAGCGGATGTTCGGGTCGAAGGTGAAGATCACCAGCGTGCCCAGAAGAATGGTGAACACGGTGGCGGTGTAGAGCAGGCCCTTGAGCCACAGCCGCGTGTTGGCGCGCTCCGCGTAGTCGTTGATGACGGTACGCAGACCGTTCGCGCCGTGGAGCATCGCGAGCCACAGCATCAACAGGTCCCAGCCCTGCCAGAACGGGGACGCCCAGCGGCCGGCCACGAAGGCGAAGCCGATCTTGGAGACGCCGCCGTCGAGGACGAGCTGGATCAGCAGGTGGCCGATGACCAGGACGACGAGCACGACGCCCGAGAGGCGCATGAAGAGCCACGCGGCCATCTCGAAGTTGCCACGGGTCGAGCGCGGGGTCTTGGAGGTCCGCTTGCGCGGAGCCTCGATGTACGGCGCCGGGTTGTCGACGTCGTAGAGGGACACGCCCTCCACGTCGCCGATGCCCTTTTCGAAAGAAGTGTCAGAAGACATGCGCGTCACTTCCCGAACAGTTCAGCAGCTGCGTGGCCGAGTACGGGGTACAGGGCCCCGACCATCAGCACGACCCAGATGCCCACGACCGACCAGAGCATCTGCTTCTGGTAGCGCGGACCCTTGGACCAGAAGTCCACGGCGATGACACGGAGACCGTTGAGCGCGTGGAACAGGATTGCGGCGACGAGGCCGTACTCCAGCAGCGCGACGATCGGAGTCTTGTAGGTAGCCACGACATCGTCGTACGCCTCGGGGGAGACGCGGACGAGAGCGGTGTCGAGGACGTGTACGAACAGGAAGAAGAAGATGAGGACGCCGGTGACTCGATGAGCCACCCAGGACCACATTCCTTCCCGGCCGCGGTACAACGTTCCAGCCGGCACGGAAAACCCTCCGGAAGCGGGGCGGGGGCCAGCCGGCTTCTTTGTCGGTCGGGCCCGGCCGGGTACGGTCCTCCGGCCCCGGACATCGTAGCGACGCTTTGTCGGTTCCCTTGCGCGGGGGCCATCGGTGTGATCAAACAGGCACGGACGGACTATCCCACAGGGGCGAATAGCCCGAATTCGGCCGCAGACACCCCGTCCGCCGACGTCAGCCAGTGCGTCAGGTCGGCGAGCCGGGCCTGCGCGACGCGGCGGAGCTCGTCCGCGGAGATCGCGCGCTCCTCGTCCACCTCCAGGTCCATCCGCCGCCGGATGGCGGCCAGCAGCTGGTCCGCCTGCTCTCCCGGGGTGCGCGCGTCCAGGAAGATCACGAAGGCGTGGCCGAAGGTCCGCTCGTACGCGCAGTGGGCCGCGCGGAGCGCCAGCAGCGCGGCGTACGGGGCCCCGGGCTCCAGTTCCGGCGGGAACTCCCAGGCCAGCGCCTCCGAGAGGTCCGCCTGGGCGAGGTCGTACGAGGCCTCGTCCGCGGCGGCCAGCAGCGCGTCGGAGTCGGGGTAGGGCCGGTGCGCCGCCACCCGCTGGGCCCAGCGGGCGCTGCCGCAGCAGTGCAGCAGGGCGGCATGGGCGGCTTCGGGGGACAGGGCGTTGAACCGCGCGAGCCCGGAGCCGTGAGAAGGGTCGGAGCCTCCACGGGCCTGTGCCGGAAGGTGGCTGGACAGCGGGGGGCTCCTCGTGGCGTGGCGCGGGTGTACCGCCACGCTATCGACGCCGGGTCGGGTGTGTCGTACGCATCCCGGGTTTTCACCCGGAAGTGAGCCGAAAGGATGACAAGACCGGATGTGGGCCGCCGGGCGCCCGGTCGGAGGGCGTGTGCGGGGCCGGCCCGGGAGGGGGCATGATGGCGAGGGAGAGGGGCCGGCCGACAGGCCGGAGAAGGGGAGGGCGGCCGAGGCCGCCACCCCCCACAGGAGAGGCCCCGGCCGCCATCCGTCACGGGCTCGTGCGACAAGCCCGTACCCCTGTCAGCGTCTGCGGTGCGTTTTGTGTCACACCTCGCTCCGCGCAGGGTTGGTTGCTCGTTGTACAACTCGTGGACGAAGGTGCTTGAACGCCGTAACGTGCTGATTTGCGCCAGACGTACAGGACAGTGAACGGGTTGGGGACTTTGCTGGGGGACGACGCGGAGCTGACCACCGCGGTGCTCGCGGCACAAGACGGCGACGAAGACGCGTTCCGTACTGTGTACCGCGCCGTGCACCCGCGCCTGCTCGGATACGTCCGCACGCTCGTCGGAGACGGCGACGCCGAGGACGTCACCTCCGAGGCATGGCTGCAGATCGCCCGCGACCTCGACTCCTTTACCGGCGACGCCGACCGCTTCCGCGGCTGGGCCGCGCGCATCGCCCGCAACCGCGCCCTCGACCACATGCGGATGCGCGGCCGCCGGCCCGCCGTGGGCGGCGACGAGACCGAGCTGACGGGCCACGCCGCCGATTCCGACACGGCGGGCGAGGCCATGGAGTCCCTCTCCACCGGGCGCACGATGGCGCTCATAGCCCAGCTCCCGCAGGACCAGGCCGAAGCCGTCGTCCTGCGCGTCGTGGTCGGCCTCGACGCCAAGACCGCGGCCGAGACGCTGGGCAAGCGCCCCGGCGCCGTACGCACCGCCGCGCACCGGGGACTGAAGAAACTGGCCGAGCTGCTCTGCCAGGAAGGCGGCTTCGAGCCGGACTCCGGCATCGGCTCCGGACCGGACCGCGGCCTCGGCGATAATGGCGACGACGGTGGCCGAGTTGCCCGTGACCAGGAACGGGGCGGCGGGGGCGGGAGGGATCTCGACGCCGTACCGGCGCAGCGCGGCCGGGGTGGGGGACTCGTAGAGCAAACCGGTGTGACGCATTCACGTTGGCGGACGCAGAAGGACATGTGATGGCCGACGAGCGCGACAGGTGGCTGGACAAGGCCGCGGCGGACAGACTGCTGCGCGGAGAACCGGCCGTACCTGCCGCCGAGCACCCTGCCCGCGCGCGTGCCGAGCGGCTGCGCGCGGCCCTCGGCGCACTCGCCGAGCGCCCGCCGGCAGGTGCCGGAGAACTGCCCGGAGAGGCCGCCGCGCTGGCCGCCTTCCGCGCCGCGCGCGGCGCGGCGCCCCGGGAAGGGGCCGCGGCCGCCGAGGAATTCGGCTCCGGCGAGACGGTGGTGGAACTCAGCCCCTTCGGTGCGGCCGGCCCGTTCGGTGCGACCGGTCCGCTCGGCGGGGCCGGTCCGCGTCCGGAGCGGCACCAGCGCCGGGGCGGCGGTCAGGGCCCCGGCGTCGTCCCGCGGCGCGGGCGGCCGGTCCGCTTCGTCCTCGCGGCGGCCGTGGCGAGCGTCGCCGTGGGCGGCCTGGCGGCCGCCGCCGGCGCCGGGCTGCTCGACCGGGACACCCGCGACGGCGCGGTGCACGCCCCGGCCATCGCGGTGACCACGGGTTCCTCCTCGGACGCCTCGGGCGGCGGCGACCCGGTGCCGGTCCCGCAGCCGGGGTTCACCACGCCGGGCGGCGACGAGAGCCGGGGCACCACGCCCGGGCCCTGGGACACCGGGGACGCGCAGGGCCGTACGCCGGACGGATCCGGCGGGAACGCCGCGACCGGCGGGTACGGCGCGGGCGGCACGGGCGGCGGAGCGAGCACGGGCCCCTCGGCCAGCGGCCCCGCCCCGGACCGCGGGGGCAAGGACCCCTTCCTCGAAGGTGGCACCGACGGCGGCGACATCGGCACGTTCAAGGACGCCGAGGGCCGGACCCGCGCGGTGGAGCTGTGCCGGGACTTCCGGGCCGGGAAGCTCGACAACGAGCGGCGCGAGAAGCTCGTGCGCCTGGCCAAGGGGCTGCTGCGGATCCCCCGCTACTGCAAGACCGTCCTCGACGGGGCCGGCGGGGACACCCGCGGCGGAACCTCGTCCGCGACCGGCGGGGGCGCCCCGATGGACTCCCCGCCGCTGAACCCGGCCACGCCGGCCGACGTGGAGCAGGGTGCGGACGGTTCGCTCGGGCTGCGCTCGCGCGGCTGAGGGCACGCGGCCGCCGGGAGCCCCGAGGCTTCCCGACCGGGGGACCGAGTATCGGACAGTGTCCGGAAATAGCTCCCCGCACCGGCTGTAACACTTTTGGACCCGGTGGCGCAGTACATAACGAGCCGACTGGTCATCGGCCGCGCATGAGCCGGGGTTCCCCCCGTACCCCTGGGCTCTGCGCCAATGGCGCGGGCGGGATTCGTTCCCCCGATCCCGCCCGCGCCCTCAACTTCAGGCCCACGGCCGGACTCACCAGTAGACGACGACCTTGTCGCCGGTCTGGACCGCGCCGAAGAGCGCCGACAGCTTGCCCTTGTCCCGGACGTTCACGCAGCCGTGCGAGGCACCCGCGTAGCCGCGGGCGGCGAAGTCCGAGGAGAAGTGCACGGCCTGGCCGCCGCTGAAGAACATCGCGTACGGCATGGGCGTGTGGTAGATCGTCGACACCCAGTCCTTCTCCTTCCGGTCCACCTTGAACTCGCCCTCGCGGGTCGGCGTGTTCTCCGAGCCGAAGCGGACGTCCATGGTGGAGACGACCTTGCCGTCGATCATCCAGGTGAGCGTGCGGCTCTCCTTGCTGATGCACATGACGCGGCCCGTCATGCAGCGCGGGTCGGGCGCGTCGGCCTCGTTCTCGGCCGGCGGGCGCAGCTCGTCGGCGGTCGGCTTCTTGGAGGAGCTCTGGATCTTCTTCCAGGTGGGCTCGTCCACCCCGCCCGTGGCCGTCAGCTTGTTCTTCGACTGGAAGGACTTGACCGCGGCGGTCGTCTTCGAGCCGTAGAAGCCGGTCGGCGCGACCGACATCAGCTTGAGCTGGCGCAGCCGGGCCTGCAGCTCGCGCACCTGGTCGCTGTCGTCCCCGTTGGCCATGATCTGCTTCACGGTGGGCGAGGGGGAGGCCGAGGGGGAGGCCGACGCGGACGGCGAGGCGGACGCGGACGGCGAGGCGTCTCCGGGCTTGCCGTCCGAGGACGGCGACATCTCGGGGGAGGCGACCGCCGTGGGCGATGCGGGAGCAGACGAGGCGGAGCCCGCGGACTCCGTCTTCTGCGGACCGCATGCGGTCGCGGCGAGCGCGACGGCGGTGGCCAGGCCAAGAGTGCGGATTATGACTTTCTGGCGGTGCATTGCATTCCCCCGATTTCTCAGACGTGTATCTAGGTGATGCCTGACGGGCGTGGACAGTTGCAGGGAACGCCGCGATGTTGCGCCATTGTGACCAGCGGCAGTCGCGGGGACGGTTCTACCAGCCCCGGACCCCTCGGAGCTACGGAGGACGGGTCATGAGGACGGGTCATGGGGACGGGCACGTGCCACGCGCGCACACCGAGAGCGGGAACCCGATCGAGCCCGTCTACAGGCCGGGCGACCTGGCGGGCTGGGATCCCGCGACCGAACTGGGCGAACCCGGGGCGTACCCGTACACCCGGGGCGTCTACCCGACGATGTACACCGGACGGCCCTGGACCATGCGCCAGTACGCCGGGTTCGGGGACGCGGCGCAGTCCAACGCCCGCTACCGGCAGCTCATCGCGAGCGGGGCCGCCGGCCTGTCCGTGGCCTTCGACCTGCCGACCCAGATGGGCCACGACTCCGACGCCCCGCCGGCGCACGGGGAGGTCGGCAAGGTCGGCGTCGCGATCGACTCGGTCGAGGACATGCGGGTGCTGTTCGACGGGATCCCGCTCGACCGGGTGTCCACGTCGATGACGATCAACGCTCCGGCCGCGCTGCTGCTCCTGCTCTACCAGCTGGTCGCCGAGGAACGGGGGATCGAGGCCGCCGCGCTGACCGGGACGGTCCAGAACGACGTGCTCAAGGAATACATCGCACGGGGGACGTACATCTTCCCGCCCGGACCCTCGCTCAGGTTGACGGCGGACACCTTCCGTTACTGCCGGGCCGAGATCCCCCAGTGGAACACCATCTCCATCTCGGGCTACCACATGGCCGAGGCCGGGGCCTCGCCCGCGCAGGAGATCGCCTTCACGCTCGCCGACGCGATCGCGTACGTCCGCACCGCGCTGGACGCCGGGATGGAGGTCGACGCGTTCGCACCCCGCCTGTCGTTCTTCTTCGTCGCCCGCACCACCCTCCTGGAGGAGGTCGCGAAGTTCCGCGCGGCCCGGCGGATCTGGGCCCGGGTCATGCGCGAGGAGTTCGGGGCCAGGGACCCGAAGTCCCTGATGCTGCGCTTCCACACGCAGACCGCCGGAGTGCAGCTCACCGCGCAGCAGCCGGAGCTGAACCTCGTACGGGTGGCCGTGCAGGGGCTCGCCGCCGTACTGGGCGGCACCCAGTCGCTGCACACCAACTCCTTCGACGAGGCGATCGCACTGCCGACGGAGAAGTCGGCCCGCCTCGCCCTGCGGACGCAGCAGGTGCTGGCGTACGAGACGGACGTGCCGCACACCGTCGACCCCTTCGCGGGTTCGTACGCGGTGGAGCGCATGACGGACGACGTGGAGGCGGCGGCGCTCGCCCTGATGCGGCGGGTCGAGGACCTGGGCGGGGCGGTCGCCGCGATCGAGGCGGGCTTCCAGAAGGGGGAGATCGAGCGGAACGCGTACCGGATCGCGCAGGAGACCGAGAGCGGCGAGCGGGTGGTGGTCGGGGTCAACCGCTTCGCGCTGGCCGAGGAGGAGCCGTACGAGCCGCTGCGCGTGGACCCGGCCATCGAGGGCCGGCAGCGGGCGGCGCTGGCCGCGCTGCGGGCGGGGCGCGACGGGGCGGCCGTGGCCGCGGCGCTGGCGGCCGTCCGGGAGGCGGCGCGGGGGACGGCGAACGTGCTCTACCCGATGCGGGAGGCGCTGAGGGCGCGGGCCACGGTGGGGGAGGTGTGCGGGGTGCTGCGGGAGGAATGGGGGACGTACGTGCCCGCCGATTCCACCTGGTGACCCAGGACGCACCGCCGTGACCTGCGGTGATCATCCGGGCGGTGCTTCGCCGCGCCGCGCCGCCCGGTCCGTTCCCGGTGCGTGACCACAGGGTGAAACCCACTGGCGCGACAGGTGTGTCCTTATGCGACACTCCTGCACATGCTGGGTGTCACAGATCTTCCGACGTATCTCGCCGGCCTCGTGCTGGTCATTCTCCTGCCGGGCCCGAACTCCCTCTACGTGCTCTCCACCGCCGCGCGCGGCGGGGTGCGCGAGGGGTACAAGGCCGCCTGCGGCGTGTTCACCGGGGACGCCCTGCTGATGACCCTGGCGGCGGTCGGCGCCGGAGCCCTGCTGCAGACCAGCCCGATGCTCTTCGGGATCGTCAAACTGCTCGGCGCCGGCTACCTGACCTGGCTCGCCATCGGCATGTTGCGCGGCGCGTGGACGATGTGGCGCGCACGGCGGGAGCGGGCGGAGGGCGCGGCCCGGGCCCAGGCCCAGGCCCAGGCCGCGGAGGCGGGCGCGGCGCTCGCGCCCGCGGCGGCCGGGACCGGCGAGAAGGAACGGCCCTACCGCCGGGCGCTGCTCATCAGCGTGTTCAACCCGAAGGCCATCCTCTTCCTGATGTCCTTCTTCGTGCAGTTCGTGGACCCGCACTACGGGTACCCGGCCCTGTCCTTCCTGCTGCTGGGCGGCCTGCTGCAGCTCGGCAGCTTCCTGTACCTGACCACCTTGATATTCGGCGGGACCCGTCTGGCGGCCGCCTTCCGCAGCCGCAAGCGGCTGTCCGCCGGCGCCAGCTCGGCGGCGGGCGTGCTGTTCCTGGGCTTCGCGGCCAAGCTCGCCGTCAGCTAGCCCGTACGGCCCGGCAGCCCGGCAGCCCGGCAGTCCGCGGCCGTCTCAGCCGACCGCCCTGCGCACCAGGCGCGCCACGCGGCGCGCCGCGCGGCTGCGGGGCAGGAAGGACAGCCGGGCCGGGATGCCGCCCGGCAGGCCGAGCGCGGTCAGCCGGCGGCGGGTGAAGTAGCGCCAGGTGCGCGGGGTGAGGTTCCCGGCCAGCCAGCGCTCGGCCTCCGCCCGGCGCGCGGCGAGGATCGTGGGCTGCATCGTGAACCCGACGGCGGTGAGCAGGCCGGTGAGCTCGGAGGCCGCGGCGGCCGCGCCCGTGGCCCCGGTGGCCTCCGCGACCCCCGTGGCCTCCGCGACCCCCGTGGCCCCGATTCCCGAGGTCCCCGAGGACGACGCCGACCCCGGCGGGGTCCAGGAGCGTACGGCCGCCGCGTCCGCCAGGTCGGGCAGCAGGGCGTCGGCCACGGCCAGCGGGATCCGGTTGCTGTTCTGGTACGGCGTCAGGCGCGCCAGTACCGCCCGCGTGCCGGTCCGGGCGACCGGGAGCCCGTACAGGGTGGCGGCGGTCAGCAGCCCCGTCGAGAAGCAGCCGACCACCAGGGCGGGGCGCAGCCGGTCGTAGAGGGTCTCGGCGAGCACCGGGGTGCCGAGGACGGTGAGCCGGACGCCGAGCCGCCCGGCCTCCTCCTCCGCCCGTCGCGCGTAGGCGGCGGGGGCGCTCGGGTGCGGTTTGAAGACCAGCTCGCGGTGGCCCAGCGCGTGCGCGCCCCGGACCATCTCCCCGTGCAGTTCCTCCTCCTCGCGGACCGGCATCAGGTCGAGCGCGGAGAGGTACTGGCCCAGCAGCAGCGCCGGGGCGTCGCCCACGGGCGCGTGGTCCGGCACGTCGAGCCCGGCGACGACCTTGCGGAAGGCCGCCGCCGGGATCACCTCGGCCCGGACCCCGAACTCGGTCAGCAGCAGTGGTTCCAGACCCGGTACGAGGTCCAGGTGCAGCACCCGCCGGACGCGGCCGCCGAGTCCCGGGTCGAGGCGGAAGCGGGTGGGGCCGTAGCTCATCAGCCCGTCGGCGTAGACCTCGACGGCGGCCCCGGGGAAGAGCCGGCACAGGCTCTGCGCGGGCGGCACCTGGAGTGATTCCACGATCAGCTCGACCCGGTCCGTGCCGAGGCCCCAGGAGGCGCGCAACTGCCGTTCCCACAGGGGCACGTCCTCGGTGCGCGGGGCCCAGACGCAGGGGTGCTGCGGGGCGATGACCGCGTTCCAGTCGAGGACCTCGTCGAAGCGGGTGCGCAGGGCGGCGAAGCCGGGCATCGCGGTCAGGCCGGGGGTGATCTCGGCGGTGACGGCGTGGTTGCTGGTCAGCAGGATCCGGCGGGCGGCGGGCGGGAAGACGTCCGCGTCGAGGGCGGCCGCGAGGGTCGCCGTGCCGTAGAGGGTGGAGGCGAGGAAGACCTGGGTGACGCCGTCGCCGCTCATGCGGACGCCTCGGGGCGGGCCGGGGCCGCGGGAGCGCCCGCGGCGGCTCCGCCGGCCCTGTTCACGGAGCCGTGGCGACGGCGCAGACGGCGGAGCAGGGCGGCGCGGTCGGCGTCCATCGAGTTCAGGGCCCGGGCGAGGACGTCCTGGGGCATTCGGCCGAGCGCGGCCGCGCTCATCGAGCGGAGTTTCCTGGCCACGGGGGGTTCGAACCTTTCGATGGAACCGATGTGGTGCGCGATGATCGCGCAATAGGTGCGGACGGCTTTCGGAAGAAGAAGATCGAATTCCCGGTCGGCGGCGGTATCGCTGATGACCTGGTCGAACGCGCGAATGAAATCGAGCTGCCGTTCGTCCCCGATCTGTGTCAGCGAGGTGGAAATTCCGCGCCGGTAGAAGGTGCCGGGCAGGCCGACCGCGGCGAACGACCGGGCCTCCCGGTGCAGCCGCCAGATCCACGGCCGGTCCTCCGCCGTCCGCAGGCCGTCCGTGAAGTGCAGCAGCCCGCGGTCCAGCAGCCGCCGGTGGTACATCCCCGCCCACGCGTACGGGTAGTCCACCGAGGTGGCGCGCGAGGCGGGCAGGATGCCCGTGCGGGGATCGGCCGCGACCGACTCCGGGCCGTAGGGGACGCGCTGCACGCTGCGGGTCCTGCCCGTGCACCGGACATGGTCGGTGCGGACGAAATCGCAGTTCAGGGCCTGTATGGCGGCCAGTGTGCGGGCCAGATGGCCCGGCGCCAGCCAGTCGTCCCCGTCGAGGAAGGCGATGAACTCCCCGCGGGCCGCGTCGAGGCCGGTGTTCCGTGCCGTCGCCAGGCCGCCGTTGCGTTCGCGTCCGAGGAGCACGGCGCCGGGAAGGTCGCGCGCCGCACGCTCCAGCAGCGCGGGCGTCCCGTCCGTCGAGCAGTCGTCGACGAGCAGGAACTCGAAATCGTCCCGGGCGTTGAGTTCGAGACTTTTCAGGGCATCCGGCGCGTATGTCTGCACGTTGTAGAACGGCACGACGACAGAGAGCTTGAGCACTCGCGAGACATTAGGGCGCCGCTCGTCATTCACCGTGGCCCGGACGCGGATTTCGTGTGAACGACGCACGGCGGGCGCGTTAACCCGGACGCTTTCGCAGATCGTCGACGGGTTGTTAACCCGCTGTTGTGCGCTCGTTGGGCCGGTCACCGAAAAGGCGGAATAGCTTCTGCCGCGTGCCAGCAAGCAATCGCGCGGCGCCCGCCGCAGCCCATGGGTCCGTCCTTCGCGTGGCCGTACTCGCCGATTCCGACACCCGGTGGAAATGGGGAGCGCTCACCGCGCGCCGCCTGTCCCCGGAGCCCGGCTCCGTGCACCTGACCGGATTCCTGCTGCGCGGCCGGGCCACCCCCACCGCGCGCCAGCTCGGCGAGGTCGGCGTCCGGCCCGACCGGCTGACCGAGGTGACCTGCGCGGAGTTCCTCACGGAGCTGTCGGACCCGGGGCGGGAGCCGTACGACGTGGTCGTCCTCGCGCTCGTCGGCGGTGCGGTGCAGGCCGTGCTGCACGGGGCGCGGGCACTGTGGCCCGCACCGGGAACCCGGCCGGTCCTCGTCACCGGGTACGTCGGAGTCGTCTACGAGAAGCTCGCCGACGGGCTGCTGCTGCGGCACGGTGCGGACCTCGTCCTCGCCAACTCCCGCCACGACGCGGAGCGCTTCCGCGCGGTGTACGAGGGCGTGGGCGCGGACGCGGCGGCCGTGGTGGAGACGGCGCTGCCCTTCCTCGACGGGGCGCCGTACGCACCGGTCGGCGACACGCCCCACCGGGTGGTCTTCGCGGTCCAGCCGTCCGTACCGGAGGGCCGCGCGGACCGCGCGTACCTGCTGGGGCGGGCCGCGGAACACGCCCGCCTGCACCCGGAGCGCGAGGTGCTGATCAAACTGCGCAGCCGCCCCGGGGAGCACACCACGCACCTGGAGGAGCTGCCGTACCAGCGTCTGGCGGAGCGGCTGCCCGGCGGCCTCCCCGCCAACTGCCGTCTGGCGTACGGGAACATGGGCGAGGTCCTCGACACCACGGACCTGCTGGTCACCGTCTCGTCCACGGCCGCCCTCGAGTCCCTCCACCGCGGCATCCCGACGGCCGTCCTCACCGACCTGGGCATCCGCGAGAGCCTGGGCAACCACCACTTCCTGGGCTCGGGCTGCCTGGCCTCCTGGACCCAGCTCGACGCGGGCCTCCTGCCGGAACCGGACCCCCGCTGGCTGGCCGCCCACGGCGTGGGCCGGGCGGGCGACGCGCCACCGCGGGCCGCCCGTCAAGACCCCCACGCCGCCGCCCGGACGCGGCTCGCGGAGCTGCTGGGGCAGGCCGGCCGGCTCCCTGCCCCGGCCCCCTACTACACGCGGTCCACCGCTCCCGGATACCTGCCCGGGATCCTGGCCCGGCACCACCTCGGCCCCGACGGAAGCCCGCTGCCCGGCGCCGCCGGGCCCCGCACGGGGGAGTCCCGGCTGCGCCGCACGCTCCGCGCGCACCTGCGCGAAGCCGCCCGCGGCGCCTACCGCCACGGCGTCCAGCGGGTCGCGCCGGTGATCCGCCGCCTGGGGGAGCTGTGAACCCCGCTCAGGCGCCGGCCGTCGCCCGGTCCGGACGCGGGCGCGGGCCCAGGGTGCTGGCCGTGATCCCCGCGCGCGGGGGGTCCAAGGGGGTGCCCGGCAAGAACCTGGCCGATGTCGGCGGGATGCCGCTGGTGGTGCGGGCCGTGCGGGCCTGCCTCGGGGCCGGGAGCGTCACCGACGTCCTGGTGTCCACCGACTCCGAGGCGATCGCCACCGCCGCCCGCGCCGCCGGAGCCGTGGCGCTCCGCCGGCCGGCCGGGATCTCCGGGGACACGGCCACCAGCGAAGCCGCCCTGCTGCACGCGCTCGACACGTTCGAGGAACTGCACTCGGTCAGCGTCGACGTGGTGCTCCTCGTCCAGTGCACCAGCCCCTTCGTCACCGCCTCCGACGTCGAATCGGTCGCCGCGGCCGTCGCGTCCGGCGCCGCCGACAGCGCGCTCACCGTGGCCCCCTTCCACGGGTTCCTCTGGCGGGCGGAGCCCGACGGCTCCGGAGCCGGGGTCAACCACGAGGCCGCGTACCGCCCCCGCCGGCAGGACCGGCCCCAGGACCTGCTGGAGACCGGCGCCGCCTACGCCATGGACGCCGCCGGCTTCCGGGCCGCCCGGCACCGCTTCTTCGGCCGGACCGTGCCCGTCGCCACCGACCCCGCCCGGGTGCTGGAGATCGACGATCCCCACGACCTGGCCCGCGCCCGCGCGCTCGTACCCGTACTCGCGCCCTCCCCGCCCGTCCCGCCCGCCACGCCTCCCGTACCGAAGGACAGCCCTGCCATGAAGGCCACCCCCGCCGCCCGCCACCGCACCTTCGGCTCGCGCATCGCCGGCCCGGGCCACCGCGTCTACGTCGTCGGCGAGATCGGCATCAACCACAACGGCGACCTCGGCAACGCCCTGGCCCTCGTCGACGCCGCCGCCGAGGCCGGCTGCGACGCCGTGAAGTTCCAGAAGCGCACCCCCGAGATCTGCACCCCGCGCGACCAGTGGGACATCGAACGCGACACCCCCTGGGGCCGGATGACCTACATCGACTACCGCCACCGCGTGGAGTTCGGCGAGGACGAGTACCGCGCCATCGACGAGCACTGCGCGCGGCGCGGCATCGACTGGTTCGCCTCCCCGTGGGACACCGAGGCCGTCGCCTTCCTGGAGAAGTTCGACCTCCCCGCCCACAAGGTCGCCTCGGCCTCCCTCACCGACGACGAGCTGCTGCGCGCGCTGCGCGCCACCGGCCGCACCGTCGTCCTCTCCACCGGCATGTCCACGCCGAAGCAGATCCGGCACGCGGTGGAGGTGCTCGGCAGCGACAACATCCTGCTCTGCCACGCCACTTCGACGTACCCGGCCAAGGCGGAGGAGCTCAACCTGAGGGTCATCCACACCCTTCAGGAGGAGTACCCGAACGTCCCGATCGGCTACTCCGGCCACGAGACGGGCCTGCAGACCACGCTGGCCGCCGTCGCGCTCGGCGCGGCCTTCGTCGAGCGGCACATCACCCTCGACCGGGCGATGTGGGGCTCCGACCAGGCCGCGTCCGTCGAGCCCGGCGGCCTGACCCGGCTGGTCCGTGACATCCGCACCATCGAGACCGCGCTGGGCGACGGCGTCAAGCGGGTCTACGCGTCCGAGCTCGGCCCGATGAAGAAGCTCCGCCGCGTCCACGGGGAGCCGGCCGCCGTCTGAGCGGGCCGTGCGCGGCTCCGCACGGGGCCGGGTCCGGCTCCGCGGGCCGTACGACGAGCGCCGATTCCTTCCTCCCCCTGACGAGGAGTACGCCGTGACACCCTCCGCCCTCACCCCAGCTCCCACCGCCACTCCCACCCTGGCTTTCGTGGAGAGCCCCGTCCAGCTCCTCAACGTCCTGGAGTGGGCGTACGCGCAACGCGGCGGGCGGCTCCTCGGGGCCGTCCCGCACCAGCCCGCCCGGGGCGGGGGAGCCGGCCCCCGGCCGGCCGCGCCGGCGGCGTCCCCGCCCGTGCGGATCGTCGTGCTCCCGCCCACCGACCCCATGTCCCGCGGCCAGTTGCGCCGCATGGCGGCCCTGGCCCGGGACGAGGGCCACGAGGTGCGGTGGCAGGAGGCCCGCGGGGGCCGCCTCGCGCCGCTGCGGGCGTTCGCCGCGCTCGCCCGCGACGTCCGGTCGGCGCGGCGCGTGGTCATAGGGGACCCGTTCTCCCGCTACGTCCAGCTCCTGCTCACCCTCGTCCGCGCCACCGAGCTCGTGGTGGTCGACGACGGCACCGCCACCATGGAGTTCGTCGCCCAGACGGCCCGCGGCGAACGGCTCGTACGCTGGCACCGGGCCGGCGGCGGGGGACTGCCGGGCCGGCTGCGGGAGCTGGCGTACGCCCCGGTCTCGGCGACCGCGCGGCGCCGCTTCACCCCGGCGGCCGGGAGCGGGTACGGCGTCGAGGTGTTCAGCTCGATGCCCGTCACCGCCCCGCACGCCGCCGTGACCGTCCGCCTCAACGACTTCGCCTGGACCCGGGCCCGCTACGGGCCGCCGCGTCTGACGAAGGGCACCGACCTGGTCGGGACCTCGCTGGTGGAGACCGGCGTGGTCGATCCGGACCGCTACCGGGAAGCGGTGTGCGCGCTGGCCGCCGAGCACGGGGCCACCCGCTACTTCGCGCACCGCCGGGAGTCCCCGGAGAAGCTGCGCGCGCTGAGCGAGGCGACCGGGCTGGAGATCGTCCGTCCGGACCTGCCGCTGGAGCTCGTCGCCCGGCGCGGACCGGTCGGGCGTACGGTCGTCAGCTTTCCGTCCACGGTCGTCCACACGCTGCCGTACGCCCTGGCCGGTACCGGTGTGACGGTGGCCGTATGCGATGTCGATCCCGGATGGCTCACGCAGGGCGCCTCGGCGCGGGCCCGCGGTTTTCTCGCCGGAGTCACGGACACGGCCCGGGACGTGCACAGACTTCCTGCTCAGACGGCTCCGGCGGCTCGATGAGCGCTCGAGTTTACCCGCGCTCACATCCCGTCATGCGTCCAGAGGCCGGGTTTCTTTCCCCTAACGGCATGAACTTTTGGTGATCTCCGGCCAGTTGAGGCACGGGTGCGCCTACCCTTCAACGGGTGAACCAGTTGATGTCCCGCGCGTCCCAGATCCCCCAGACCGCCGCGCCCGCCCGGCCCGAGCTGCCCGGCAAGCTTCCGGACCACCTGCGTGCCGAACTGATCGCCTTCCGCCGGGACTTGCACATGCATCCCGAGCTGGGACACCACGAGTTCCGCACCACTGCGGCGATCAAGGCCCGGCTGGAGAAAGCCGGCCTGAGCCCCAGGGTGCTGAAGTCGGGGACCGGCCTCGTCTGTGACGTGGGGACCTGGGACGGGGTCCGGCCCATGCTGGCCCTGCGCGCGGACATCGACGCCCTGCCCATCCCGGATGCCAAGACGCACGTCTCGTACCGTTCGACCGTCCCGGACCGCGCCCACGCCTGCGGCCACGACGTGCACACCGCCGTCGTCCTCGGCGCCGGCCTCGTCCTCGCCGAGCTCGACCGCCAGGGCGCGCTGCCCCGGCCCGTGCGGCTGCTCTTCCAGCCCGCCGAGGAAGTGCTGCCGGGGGGCGCCACCGAGGCCATCGACTCCGGGGTGCTGGACGGCGTCGGCAAGATCATCGCCGTGCACTGCGACCCCCGGGTCGACGCGGGCCGGATCGGCCTGCGCAGCGGGCCCATCACCTCGGCCTGCGACCGGCTGGAGATCGCCCTCGCCGGGCCGGGCGGGCACACCGCCCGCCCGCACCTGACCACCGACCTGGTGACGGCGGCCGCCCGGGTCGCCGTCGACCTGCCGGCCGTACTGGCCCGCCGCATGGACGCCCGCTCGGGCATGTCGGTCACCTGGGGCCGGATCGAGGCCGGCCACGCCTGCAACGTCATCCCGATGCACGCGGAGCTGTCCGGAACCGTGCGCTGCCTGGACCTGAACGCCTGGCACGAGGCCCCCGACCAGATCCACGCCGCCATCGACGAGATCGCCTCGCTGCACCGGGCCAAGTCGGAGATCACCTACGTGCGCGGGGTGCCCCCGGTCGTGAACGACCCGGTGGTCACCGAACTGCTCCGCGAGGCGATGGGCGCCCGGTGCGGCGCCGCGTCGGTCGAGGACACCGACCAGAGCCTGGGCGGGGAGGACTTCTCCTGGTACCTGGAGCACGTGCCCGGGGCCATGGCCCGGCTGGGGGTCCGCACGCCCGGGGACACGGCCAAGCGGGACCTGCACCGGGGCGACTTCGACGTGGACGAGACGGCGATCGGGGTCGGCGTGGAGTTCTTCACGGCCGCCGTGCTGCTGGACGGACGGGCGCCCGAAGCGCGCCGCGCCGGGCCGGCGAGCTGAGCTTCCCCCGCCGCCGGGCCGGGCTTCCCCGGTCGCCCGGCCGCTCGTTGGCCGAAACTTGTACAACATCGCGGGCCGCCGGGTCGGACGCGTCCAGCCCTTGGTACGCAAGGGCTGGGCGTGTCGCGAGTTACCGGTCGGTCACTGTCTGGTTCGCGACGATCCGGTAACGACTCATGAACGGGCCTTTAACTGACATCTACGCGCGTTACGATCGCCGCGAAACCAGCGCCGGTCGTGGCGCTTCGGTCAGGTTTTGAAGGAGCCTCCCCTTGCGCCGGATCACCAGGATCGCCACCGTGGGCGTCGCGTCCGCGGCGCTGGCCCTCTCGGCCACCGCCTGTGGCGGTAAGAAGTCCTCGGACAGCTCGTCCTCCTCCACCAAGGAGGCCAGCAGCGCCGCCATCGCGTACGACATCGGCGGGCGTGGCGACCAGTCGTTCAACGACGCCGCCTACGAAGGCCTCGCGAAGGCCGAGAAGGACCTGCAGATCAAGGGCGCCCAGGCGGAGCCCACCGATGGCGAGGGCGAGGCCGACAAGGTCCAGCGCCTCACCGAGCTGGCCCGCAAGGGCAACAACCCGGTCATCGGCGTCGGCTTCGCGTACGCGCCGGCCATCAAGAAGGTCGCCGAGAAGTTCCCGAACACCACGTTCGGCATCATCGACGACACCTCGGTGACCGCGAACAACATCGCCAACCTCGTCTTCAACGAGGAGCAGGGCTCCTACCTGGCCGGCGTCGCCGCCGCCAAGGCGTCCAAGACCGGCACGGTCGGCTTCATCGGCGGTGTCGAGGTTCCGCTGATCAAGAAGTTCGAGGCGGGCTTCACCCAGGGCGTCAAGGACACCAACCCGAACGCCAAGGTGCTCACCCAGTACCTGACCCAGCCGCCGAACTTCGACGGTTTCGCCAAGCCCGACCTGGGCAAGGCCGCCGCCGAGGGCCAGCTCGACAAGGGCGCCGACGTGGTCTACGCGGCCGCCGGTCTCGCCGGCTCCGGTGCCATCGAGGCCACCTCCGCCAAGGGCAAGTGGGCCATCGGCGTCGACTCGGACCAGTACAACCAGGCCGGTCTGGCGAAGTACAAGAACAGCATCCTGACCTCGGTCACCAAGGACGTCTCCGACTCGGTCTTCAACCTGATCAAGTCGGTCAAGGACGGCAAGCCCGAGACCGGTGAGGTCCGCTACGGCCTCGACGAGGACGGCGTCGGCCTGGCCGACTCCAACCCCGAGTACAAGAAGATGACCGACGTCATCGCCGCGGTGGAGAAGGCCAAGGCCGACATCATCGCGAAGAAGATCGAGGTCAAGACCGCTCCGTAAGGTGCCGTCCTGACATCTGGTCAGCGTGATCTCCGGGGTCCGGGAAGCGGTCTCTACCGCTCCCGGGCCCCGATACGTGTCACGTGGTTTCATGTGATCTTGTGGCCGGGTGGCCGCAAGTTTTCACTTCCGACAGTGCTACGCGCGTAGAAGCATCGTGGACGCGATACTTTCTCTCCCCCGCCCTGTCCTCCCTGCCTCCGCTCCTTCCGCGCCAAGGAGAGTGCGTCATCAACGCGTCCAGCCCGCCCCCCGCCGTAGAACTGCACGGCATCACCAAGCGCTTCCCCGGCGTCGTCGCCAACAAGGACATCGCGATCACCGTCCGCAAGGGCACGGTCCATGCCTTGATCGGCGAGAACGGCGCCGGCAAGTCGACCCTGATGAAGATCCTCTACGGCATGCAGAAGCCGGACGAGGGCACCATCGCGGTCGACGGGGAGCAGGTCTCCTTCAGCAGCCCCGGCGACGCCATCGCCCGCGGCATCGGCATGGTGCACCAGCACTTCATGCTCGCCGACAACCTCACCGTCCTGGAGAACGTGGTTCTCGGCGGCGAGAAGCTCTACGGCATCGGCGCCAAGGCCCGTAAGAAGATCAAGGAGATCTCGGACGCGTACGGCCTCGGCGTGCGCCCCGACGTCCTGGTCGAAGACCTCGGAGTCGCCGACCGGCAGCGCGTGGAGATCCTCAAGGTCCTCTACCGCGGAGCCAGGATCCTCATCCTCGACGAGCCGACCGCCGTGCTCGTGCCGCAGGAAGTGGACGCGCTCTTCGACAACCTGCGCGAGCTCAAGGCCGAGGGCCTCACCGTCATCTTCATCTCGCACAAGCTGGGCGAGGTGCTGAAGGTCGCCGACGACATCACCGTCATCCGTCGCGGCACCACGGTCGGCACCGCCGACCCGAGGACCGCCACCACCAAGCAGCTCGCCGAGCTGATGGTCGGCGCGGAGCTGCCCTCGCCGGAGACCCGCGAGTCGACCGTGACGGACGTCCCGATGCTGAAGGTGGCGGGCCTGACCCTCGCCGCGGGTGACTCCGTCATCGCCGAGCCGGAGGTCCTGTCGCGCCAGGCCCCGCAGGACTCCGCCCTGTACGAGCAGGTCGAAGCCGGCCGTCTCCTCCTGGACGACGTCAGCTTCACCATCCACAAGGGCGAGATCCTCGGCATCGCCGGGGTCGAGGGCAACGGCCAGACCGAGCTGATCGAAGCCCTCATGGGCATGAGCGCCGCCGACGCGGGCGTGATCACGCTGGACGGCCGGGACATCACCAAGGCCCCGGTGCGAGCGCGCCGCGAGGGCGGCATCGGCTACATCCCCGAGGACCGCCACCGCCACGGCCTGCTGCTGGAATCCTCCCTCTGGGAGAACCGCATCCTCGGCCACGTCACCGAGGCCCCCAACTCCAAGCGCGGCATCCTCGACCCGAAGGCCGCCCGCAAGGACACCGAGCGGATCGTGCGCGAGTACGACGTCCGCACGCCCGGCATCGAGGTCACCGCGGCCTCGCTCTCCGGCGGCAACCAGCAGAAGCTGATCGTCGGCCGCGAGATGAGCCACAACCCGAAGTTCCTCATCGCGGCCCACCCCACCCGTGGTGTGGACGTCGGCGCGCAGGCGCAGATCTGGGACGCGATCCGCGAGGCCCGCCGCGAAGGCCTGGCGGTCCTGCTGATCTCCGCCGACCTCGACGAGCTGATCGGCCTGTCCGACACCCTGCGCGTCATCTACCGCGGCCGCCTGGTCGCCGACGCCGACCCCGCGACCGTGACCCCCGAGGAACTCGGCACCGCCATGACGGGCGCCGCCTCCGGGCACATCGAAGGCCCCGCCGAAACCGCAGAAGCCACCGACAACCGCTCCGACGCCGGTACGGACGCCCGTACCGACTCTCCGGAGGACGAGGCCCGATGAAGAAATTCGACAAGGACCGGCTGCTCCTCGGTATCGCCGGACCCGCGCTCGCGCTGGTCACCGCCTTCGGGCTGACCATGCTCGTGCTGGGCGCGACGGGCATCAACCCGATCGAGCCCCTGCGCCTGATGGTGGAGAACGCCGGTTACGAGGACGTCCAGATCCTCATCGTGAACCAGGCGGGCACCTACTACCTGGCGGCCCTGGCCGTGGCCATCGGCTTCCGGATGAACCTCTTCAACATCGGCGTCGACGGCCAGTACCGCCTCGCCGCGATGATCTCCGCGGTGGTCGGCACGGCCGTGGCCCTGCCCGGTCCGCTGCACATCCTGCTGATCGTGGTTGTCGCCATGCTGACCGGTGCCTTCTGGGCCGGCATCGCCGGCGTCCTGAAGGCCAAGCGCGGGGTCAGCGAGGTCGTCTCCACGATCATGCTGAACGCCATCGCGACCAGCCTGATCGCCTGGCTGATCCTGCCGAAGAACCTCGGCATCCAGCCCGCGGGCTCGAACGACCTGACCACCGGCGATATCGCCTCCACCGGCTGGTTCCCGGCGCTCTCGCTCGGTGACGGCCTGGAGATCTACGGCTTCACGTTCGTCGCCTTCGCGCTGGGCATCGTCTACTGGTTCGGGCTGAACCGGACCCGCTTCGGCTTCGACCTGCGCGCCACCGGCGCCAGCGAGTCCGCCGCGCAGGCCTCCGGTGTGGACGCCAAGAAGATGATCATCACCTCGATGCTGATCTCGGGCGCCGTCGCCGGCCTCTCCGGCATGCCGCAGCTGCTGGGCGAGACCCACACGTACAACCTGTCCTTCCCGGTCGGCATCGGCTTCACCGGCATCACCATCGCGCTGCTCGGACGCAACAGCCCGGTCGGCATCTTCTTCGCCGCGTTCCTGATGGCCTTCATCGACAAGGCCTCGGCCTCGCTCGACCAGGCCGGGTACGCCAAGGAAATCGGCACGATCATGAAGGGCCTGATCGTGATCGCGGTCGTCGTGTCCTACGAGCTCGTCCGCCGCTACGGGATCCGGCGCCAGCAGCAGAAGGTCGGCGAGGAACTCGCCGCCGGCGGCGCCATCAAGACCGACAAGGAGGTCGCGGCGTGAGCACCAGTACCGTTTCCGCGACGAGCGCCGCCCCCAAGAAGCAGGGCGGCCGCAAGAAGCTCACCCTGCCCTGGATCATGCTGATGATCGCGGGCGGCCTCGCGCTGGTCTCGCTCGTCCGCCTGATCAGCGGCGCCGACGACCTGACCTCGGTCGGCCAGGTCTCCGGTGCGCTCTCCCTCGCCGTGCCGATCGGCCTCGCCGGGCTCGGCGGCCTGTGGGCCGAGCGCGCGGGCGTCGTCAACATCGGACTCGAGGGCATGATGATCCTCGGCACCTGGTTCGGTGCCTGGGCCGGCTACCAGTGGGGTCCGTGGACCGGCGTCATGGCCGGCCTGATCGGCGGCGCCATCGGCGGCCTGCTGCACGCGATCATCACGGTCACCTTCAACGTCAACCACATCGTCTCCGGTGTGGCCATCAACATCCTGGCGCTGGGCTTCACCCAGTACCTGTCGAACTTCACGTTCGCCGACGCCCCGGGCGGCTCCTCCAAGCAGTCCCCGCGCGTCGAACCGATCTACGAGATCACCGTGCCGGGGCTGTCGGACTGGATGGTGACGCTCCAGGGCAAGCACTGGTTCTTCGTCTCCGACCTCGCCGGCGTCATCGGCGGCCTGGTCACCGGCCTGTCGCTGCTGACCGTCGTGGCCCTGCTGCTGATCCCCGGCACCTGGTGGGTGCTGTGGCGCACCACCTTCGGGCTGCGGCTGCGCTCCTGCGGCGAGAACCCCGTCGCCGCCGAATCGCTCGGCGTCAACGTCTACAAGTACAAGTACATCGCCGTGATCGTCTCGGGCGCCTTGGCGGGCCTCGGCGGCGCGTTCCTCTCGATCGTGGCCAGCCCGATCTACCAGGAGGGCCAGACCGGCGGCCGCGGCTACATCGGCCTCGCCGCGATGATCTTCGGTAACTGGATGCCGGGCGGCATGGCGCTGGGCGCCGGCCTGTTCGGCTTCACCGACAGCCTCAAGCTGCGCGGTGGCGCCGAGAACGTCCACGCGATGCTGCTGCTCCTCGCGATCCTGCTCGTCCTGGTCGTCGCCTGGCAGCTCTACAAGAAGAAGTACGTCCAGGCCGGCGTCTCGGCGGTCTTCGCCGTGCTGCTGTTCGTCTGGTACGCGACCACCGACGCGGTGCCCAGCCAGTTCGTGGACGCCGCCCCGTACCTGACGACCCTGCTGGTGCTGGCGCTGTCCGCGCAGCGCCTGCGGATGCCCAAGGCGGACGGCCTGCCGTACCGCAAGGGCGAGGGCAAGTGAGCGGGCCCATGAGCACCACTGCCGACTGGGACGCCCTGCGCGAGGCCGCCCGGGACGCCATGTCCCGCGCGTACGCCCCGTACTCGGGCTTCCCGGTCGGCGTGGCGGCGCTGGTCGACGACGGCCGCACCGTGGTCGGCTGCAACGTCGAGAACGCGAGCTACGGCCTCGGCCTGTGCGCCGAATGCGGTCTGGTCTCCTCCCTCCAGGCCACGGGCGGCGGCCGGCTGACGCACTTCACGTGCGTGGACGGCAAGGGCGAGATCCTCGTCCCCTGCGGCCGCTGCCGGCAGCTGCTGTTCGAGTTCGGCGGCGCCGAACTGCAGGTGGAAACACCGCAGGGCGTCCTGCCGCTCTCCGCGATGCTGCCCCAGGCCTTCGGGCCGGACCATTTGAGATAACCGTGGTGACGGCCCTCCGCCCTGCCGGGCGGGGGGCCGCCGTCCTTCCCCACCGGGAACCCCTCTCCTCATCTCTATGCGCGTAGAAGGAAGCACTTCCATGGACGTCATCTCCGTCATCCGCACCAAGCGGGACCGCGGCGAACTGAGCCCCGAGCAGATCGACTGGGTCATCGACGCGTACACGCGCGGCGTGGTCGCCGACGAGCAGATGTCGGCACTGGCGATGGCCATCCTGCTGAACGGCATGAACCGGGCCGAGATCGCCCGCTGGACCGCCGCGATGATCGCGAGCGGCGAGCGCATGAACTTCGACTCCCTCTCCCGCCCCACCGCGGACAAGCACTCCACCGGCGGCGTCGGCGACAAGATCACCCTGCCGCTGGCCCCGCTCGTCGCCGCCTGCGGCGCGGCCGTCCCGCAGCTCTCGGGCCGCGGCCTCGGCCACACCGGCGGCACCCTGGACAAGCTCGAGTCCATCCCCGGCTGGCGCGCCCTGCTCTCCAACGAGGAGATGCTGCACGTCCTCGACACCACCGGCGCCGTGATCTGCGCGGCGGGCGACGGGCTCGCCCCGGCGGACAAGAAGCTCTACGCGCTGCGCGACGTCACCGGCACCGTCGAGGCGATCCCGCTGATCGCCTCCTCGATCATGTCGAAGAAGATCGCCGAGGGTACCGGCTCGCTCGTCCTGGACGTGAAGGTCGGCACCGGCGCGTTCATGAAGAACATCGAGGACGCGCGCGAGCTGGCGCGGACCATGGTGGGCCTGGGCACCGACTCGGGCGTCAAGACGGTCGCGCTGCTCACCGACATGTCCACCCCGCTCGGCCTCACCGCCGGCAACGCGCTGGAGATCCGCGAGTCCGTGGAGGTCCTGGCGGGCGGCGGCCCCTCGGACGTGGTCGAGCTGACCCTGGCCCTGGCCCGGGAGATGCTGGACGCGGCGGGCATCAAGGACGCCGACCCGGCGAAGGCCCTGGCCGACGGCTCCGCGATGGACGTGTGGCGCCGGATGATCTCGGCCCAGGGCGGCGACCCGGACGCGGCCCTGCCCGTGGCCCGCGAGCAGCACGTGGTCACGGCGACCGCCTCGGGCGTCCTGACCCGCCTCGACGCGTACGGGGTGGGCGTCGGCGCCTGGCGCCTGGGCGCCGGCCGCGCCCGCAAGGAGGACCCGGTCCAGGCGGGCGCGGGCATCGAGCTGCACGCGAAGCCGGGCGACACGGTCACGGCGGGCCAGCCCCTGATGACCCTGCACACGGACACCCCGGAGAAGTTCGGCTACGCCCTCGCGGCGCTGGACGGCACCTTCGACATCGCGGCGGCGGGCACGTCCTACTCCGCCACGCCGATCGTCCTGGACCGCATCGCCTGACCTGCGGCTTCCCCTTCGGGTGAACGGGACCGGTGGACGCCCACCGGTCCCGTTCTGCATGCTGGGATCGGTGACGAACCGAGTGAGGAGCACACCATGAGCGCACTCGCAGTCGAGCACCAGCCCCCGAGCGGTGACGACTGGGACTCGGTCGTCCGTCTCTGGGAGGAGATGGGCGTGCCGGAGGGCTGCAAGGTGGAGATCATCGAGGGGATCATCACCGTGGCACCACCGCTCGTCAACAACCACAACCTGATCGCTGTGTCGGTGCAGCGGCGCCTGTACAAGGCGATTCCTGACGACTGGGAGGTCTTCCAGACCCTGAACCTGGCCGTCCCGAGCCGCAGCGGCCTCTACATCCCGGACCTCGCGGTCGTACCGAGGGCGGAGGTCACCAAAGGGGAGAACTTCGTCCCCGCAGCTGCCGCAGAGCTCGTCGTGGAGATCACCTCGAGGTCGAACGCCGTCAACGACCGCGTCGGCAAACTCAAGGGCTATGCCGCCGCGGGTGTCCCGCTCTACCTCCTCATCGACCCGCACGCGACCGGCAGTCCCACCATCCACCTGTACGGCGAGCCCTGCGACGGGAAGTACCGCGTCCTGTCGGCGGCCAAGTTCGGCGAGGCCCTGCACCTGCCCGCGCCGTTCGACCTGACCCTCGACACCTTCGCCTTCCCCAGGCCGTGAGCGGCTCCTTCCGGCCCCACCGATGAGTTCCGGCGGGGCCGGGGGTCTTCCCCACGTGGAGACCAGAACCCTGACCCTGGAAGGGCCGGAGCCGGATACGGCCGAGCTGTGCGCGCGGGTGTCCGCGCTGTGCCGGGACGGGCCCGACGGGCTGGTGTGCGAGGCGACCGCGGTCGCAGCACCCACCCTCGCGACCGTCCAGGCCCTCGCTCGCGCGGCCCTGACCGCCCGGCGCCTCGGCGTCCCCTTCCGGGTGCGGGCCGCGCCCCCGCTACGCGCCCTGCTGCACCTCGTAGGACTCCTCGAGCTGCTCGGGGAGGCCGAAGAGCGGGAACCACCGGGAGGTGTCCAGGAACGCGTTGAGCCCGACGATCTTCCCGCCTGAGACCTCCAGCACCTGCAGCGCCCACGGGGTCCAGCCCGGCCGCCCGTCCTCGCGCGGCCGGTACTGGCCGAAGGCCGGCATGCCGTTCGCCGTGGTCGGGAGCAGGCGGGAGCCCTTGCAGCCGATGCCCTGGTTGAGGTGCCAGGCGGCGATGTCCTCGTGACCCCGCAGCCACAGGTCGAACGGCGGCATCGACAGCACCGCGTCCTCGTGCAGGAGGGTGGTGAGGCGGGTGATGTCGTACGCCTCGAAGGCGGAGAGGTACTGCTCCAGCAGCTTGGCCTGGTCGCCGTCCAGCGGGTCCGCGGCCTCGCTCTCGCGGATCCGGGTGGCGGCGAGCGTGGCCCGGGCCCGCTGGAGCGCGCTGTTCACCGACGCGACCGTGGTGTCCAGCAGCGTGGCCACCTCGTCGGCCTTCCAGGCGAGGACCTCGCGCAGGATGAGCACCGCCCGCTGCTTGGCCGGCAGGTGCTGGAGGGCCGCCACGAAGGCGAGCCGCACGGATTCCTTGGCCAGCGCCATCTCCGCCGGATCGGCGGTCTGCGGCAGCACCCGCCCGTCCGGGACCGGCTCCAGCCAGGTCACCTCGGGCCGCTCGTTGAGGACGGCGGAGGCCTGGTGCTGCGGGGAGGTGAGGTCCATGGGGCGGGCCCGCTTGTTCCCCGCGCTCAGCAGGTCCAGGCAGACGTTCGTCGCGATCCGGTACAGCCAGGACCGCAGCGAGGAGCGGCCTTCGAACGTGGCGAAGCTGCGCCAGGCGCGGACGTACGTGTCCTGCACCGCGTCCTCGGCGTCGAAGGAGGATCCGAGCATGCGGTAGCAGTAGCCGGTGAGCTCGACCCGGTACCGGCCGAGCGCCTCGTCCAGCTCCGGTCCGAGGTCGGTGCTTTCCGTCATGTCCGCTGATCCCCCTGGTAGTTACCGATAACGGGAACCTACCCGAGGGGTCTGACACCCGCAGCCCGGCACGCGACCCGCCCCTGCGCGGCGCGGCGTTCGCCTGAGCAGATCGGCAGCAGGGAGGCGGCCCGGGCACCGGCGAGCAGGCGCGTCAGCTCCGCACCCGGGATCGTACGGCGAGGCCCCGACCGGCTCCGCGAAGAGCCCCAGCTCCCGGGTGCGGGCCACGGCGCCCGGGCAGGGGGCGCGGGTGGTGACGTAGACGTACTGGTCCCAGCCGGTCTCCACGGCGAAGCCGTCCTCCGTCTCCAGGCCGCACCAGACGCTGCTGCCGCCGAGCATGCGGCGCAGGAGTTCCAGCGCGAGCGGCAGCGCGACGACCGCGCCGTCGTGGAAACCCGTCAGGTCCGCGGGGAACAGGCCCTCCAGGGGGTGCTCCCGCGCCGCCGGGCCCGGACGGAAGGGCAGGGAGCCGCCGCCGATCCCCGGGTCCCGCACGGCGAGCCGCTCGACCCCGCTCTCCTCGGCGAACGCCCGGACGGCCGCCAGGTACGCGGCGTCGACCGGACCGTGGTCGCTGTCGGTGTCCAGCGGACCGTGATAGGTCCCGTCCGGGGCCCGGTCGGCGGGGTCGTACTTGGTCACCCGGTACGCGTGGGCCGGCGACACGTCAGGCCCCTTCTTCCGTTTCGTACGGCGCGATGCTCCAGCGCAGGACGCTCTCGCCCGCGCGCTCCTCCAGCGTGACGGGGTGGACCCGCCCGTACGCCCGCTCCCCGCGGTGCCGCATCGAGTGGTCCCCGCCGTCCCAGCCGAGGCCCAGCACCCGGCAGCCGCCGAGCTCGACGGCACCGGCCCGCAGCGCGTGGTCCCGGCCCGCGCGCCGCAAGCGGGCGGCCGGCCCGTCCGCGGACTCGCCGTCCAGCCCCTCGAAGCCCTCCAGCGCCAGGGCGTCGCCCAGGACCGTGCCGCAGCGGTCGACGGGGAGGCCGCCGAGCACCACGGGCCCGTCCCCGTGGGCCGCGCGGTCCCAGGGAAGGCCGAGGGAGACCTCGAGGACCGAGACCACCGGCCTGCCGTCGAAGGGGGAGGGGGAGGTCCGGGCCCGTACGGGCAGCGGCCGGCCGGCGGCGGCCGGGACGGCGACGGCCTCGTATCCCCACGACGCGGGCGCGTCTGCCTCGCCGTCGTGGAGGTGACCGCCGCCGGCCGCCGCCGCGGCGACGGCCCGCTCCGACCGGGGCGGGCCCCCGTCCGGCCGGTGACCGTTCCAGCCCGCCGTGCCCAGGAGCAGCACCCCCGAGGGTGCGGTCACCGATCCCAGGGGCAGCTCCGGGAGTTCCGGGAGGGCCCAGGAGGCGGGCGGGCGGAAATCGCACCACGTGCCGTCGAAGGGGTAGGTGGCCGTTTCGACGAGCTCCGTGACGCGCACCCCCTCCGCACGGATCCCGGCGGCCTCGGCCGCCGTCCAGTACACGGGGTGGCCGGTCTTCTCGGCGAAGGACTCCTCGTCCTTCCAGGCCCACGCGCGATCCGGGGCCACCGTGATGTCCAGCTCCTGATCCGTGACGTGGACGTCCGCGCCCTCGCGCCGACGGGACTCCAGGTTGACGTACCAGCCGCGGAACTCCTGCTCCTCGGTGAACGTCCACCACACCGCGTGCCCGGCCCCGGCCGGCTGGAGGATCAGCGCGCCCCCGCGCCGCCACCGGCTCGGCCGCAGCGGGTACGAGCCGCCCGGCGGCAGGTCCCGCAGGTGCGCGCCCGGCGGGAGGGCGGCGCGCCAGACCGGGGTGCCCGGGGCGATCCACAGCAGCAGGCCCCCGGCTCCGTCGGCGCGGTCCTCCACGACGCGGGCCGGACAGATCATGCTGACCGTGTCACCGAGGATCAGGTGAAAGTTGACTATGGGCATGACCGGCGATCATGCCATCCGCCTTCCCCGGGGCACCGGCCGCGTACCCGCCGCCCGTCTGCCGCGTACCCGGCCCCGCGGGGCCAGTACCCGTCAGCGGGCCGGCAGTGCCGCCGCGTGGGCCGTGCGGGCCGCGTGGGAGCCGTACAGGGTGATCGAGACGACGCCCGCGACCGCGAGCAGCGCGAGGGTGACCGTGGCCGCCCAGCCCGCCGAGTGGTAGGCGAGGGCGCCGAGCGTGCCGCCGGCGCTGGAGCCGATGTAGTACGCCGACTGGTAGAGCGCCGAGGCCTGCGCACGGCCCGTCTTCGCCGTGCGGCTCACCGCCGCCGAGGCCACCGCGTGGCCCGAGAAGAAGCCCGCCGTGATCAGGACCAGACCCAGCACGATCGCGGTGATCGAGTCCGCGAGGGACAGGAACAGGCCCAGGGCCGTCGTGGTCACCGCCAGGTACAGCGCCCCGCGCCGGCCGGTGCGGGCGACGAGCTGTCCGGCGGCCGCCGAGGAGACCGTGCCGACCAGGTAGACGAGGAAGACCGAGCCGACGATGCCCTGGCCGAGGGAGAACTCGTCCACCAGGCGGTAACCGATGACGGTGTAGACCGCGCCGAACACGGTCATGAACAGCGCGCCGATCCCGTACAGCCGCAGCAGCAGCGGATCGCGCAGGTGACCGGAGACGGTACGTCCCACCGCGCGCGGGTTCAGCGACGCCGCCCGGAAGAAACGGGCCCGGGGGAGGAGGACCAGGAAGGCCACCGCGCAGGCCAGGGACATCAGGGCTACGGTCAGCAGCCCGCCGCGCCAGCCCCAGGCCTGGGCCGCCCAGCCGGTGACGATGCGGCCGCTCATGCCGCCGATGGAGTTGCCCGCGACGAACAGTCCGATCGCGGCGACCAGCGCCTTCGGCTTGACCTCTTCCGCGAGGTAGGCCATCGCGGAGGCCGGGATGCCGGCGATCGCGGCGCCCTGGACCGCGCGCAGCGCGGTCAGCCACTCCAGGTTCGGTGCGAAGGGGACGAGGAGGCCGACGCCCACGGCCACCACCATCGACCAGGTCATCATCCGGGTCCGGCCGAACCGCTCGGACAGCGCGCTGAGCGGCAGCACGAACAGGGCGAGGGCGCCGGTGGCGGCCGAGACCGTCCAGCTGGCCTGACCCGCCGTCACGCCGAAGCCGTCGGAGATCGCGGGCAGCAGGGCCTGGGTGGAGTAGAGGAGGGCGAAGGTGGCCAGTCCGGCGGCGAACAGCGCGAGGCTCATGCGGCGGTAGCCGGGGCGGCCGGGCGCGTGCGGTTCGGGGGCGGACACGGACGTCACGGTCGCGGACGTCTCGGCCGCGGGGGTCTCGGGTGCGGCAGGGGACGGCGGGAGAGAGGCACCCACGGTGGTGGGCGCCCCGGTATGAGCGGGAGGCATGTCTACGACGGTAGAGCCGTCCTTTTCATGCGTCCAATGCACAACATCGCGATAATCGATCCGTCCGTGCATCAGCAGAGGTCAGATGGGTGCCTATCGATGAGCCGTTACGAAGAAGACATGGCCGTGACATACGCCCTGGCCCCTCGCCTCGCGCAGTTCGCCGCCGTGGCCCGGCACGAGCACGTCACCCGCGCCGCGCACGAGCTGGGCGTTCCCCAGTCCACCCTGTCGCGGGCCATGGTCCGGCTCGAACAGGACCTGGGCGTCACGCTGTTCGCCCGCAAGGGCCGCAGCGTCGCCCTCACCACCGCCGGCCGGACCTTCCTCGCCTCCGCCGAGCGCTCGCTGGCCGAGATCGCCTGCGCCGCCGGCTCCGTACAGCAGGACGCGGACCCCTCCTTCGGGAAGGTCGCCTTCGGCTTCCTGCACACCCTGGGCTCCGAGACCGTGCCGGGGCTGATCCGCGCCTTCCGGGCCGACCATCCGGGGGTCAGGTTCTCCCTGGTCCAGAACTACGGCGAAGCGATGCTGGAGCGGCTCCGGGCCGGCGAGCTCGACCTCTGCCTGACCTCGCCGCTGCCCGACGCCCCCGACCTGGTGGCCCGCCGCCTCGACGAGCAGCGGCTGCGCCTGGTGGTCCCCGACGACCACCGCCTCGCCGCCCGCAAGCGGATCCGCCTCGCCGAGGCCGCGGAGGAAACCTTCGTCACCCTGGAGCCCGGCTACGGACTGCGCCGCATCACCGACGACCTGTGCGCGGAGGCCGGGTTCACGCCCCGGGTCGCCTTCGAGGGCGAGGAGGCCGAGACCTTGCGCGGGCTCGTCGCGGCCGGGCTCGGCGTGGCGCTGCTGCCGCCGCCCGCCGTGGCCCGGCCGGGGGTCGTCGAGCTGACGGTCACGGCTCCGCGCGCGGTCCGCGAGATCGGGGTGGCCTGGCTCGACGGGCATCCGGACACGCCGCCGGTGGCGGAGTTCAAGCGGTTCCTGCTCTCCCGCCGGGGACGGCTCATTCCGGAGCTTCAGCCGGGCGCGTGAGCGGGGCTCCGGCCGCCGCCGACAGCAGGAACCCCGCCTGGAAGCGGGACTTGGCGCCCACCGCGCGCATGATCTCGGCGATGTGGCGCTGGCAGGTCCGCTCGGACATGCCGAGCCTCCTCGCGATGACCTTGTCCTCCATGCCCTCCGCGAGCAGGCGCACGATGGTCTGGCGGAGCTCCTCGGAGATGGAGCGGGCCCGGTCCGGGCCGATGGTGGTGGTGAAGGGATCGGCCTCGGCCCAGGAGCGCTCGAAGGCCTGCACCATGAAGCGGACGACGCTCGGATCGCGCACCAGCAGCGCCGCCTTCTCGTCGTCGTGGACCTCCATCAGGCCGGTGTGCCGGTCGACGAGGATCATCCGCATCAGGCCGTCGCCGACGGTACGGACCTGCGAGCCGAGGGCGGTCACCCGCTCCACGTACGCGGCCGTCGCATGGGAGTAGCGGGCGGTGTGCTGGTAGATCGTGCGCAGCCGCACGCCGCGGGCCAGCATCTTCTCGTCGCGCAGGACCGCTTCCGCGAGGATCGCCGGCGGCCGGCCGCCGCCCGGATGGCAGGTCAATATCTCGCACTCGGCCGACGCGGCGAACCCGCGGAGCAGGTCCTCCAGCACGCCCCGGTCGGTGATCAGCTCCAGGCTCTCCACCCCGTCGCGGTCGCGGTGCGCGGAGCCGGCCTCGTACTGCGGGACCAGTGCCTCGAGGCGGGCGCGCAGGCGGTCCATCTCGTCATGGGTCTCGCGCACCTGCAGGGCCAGCGGGGCCAGCGTGCGGGCGGCGGCGGTCCGCGGGGACACCGCGCTCCAGCGCTGCGGCGGCGGGACCTCGGCCGGGCCGCCCGCGGGGGCGTCGGCCGCGGCCCCGGGCGCGCGGTCGGCCGTGGGCCCTGCCGTGGCCCCGGCCGTGGCGTTCGGGCGGGGCTGGAGCAGATGGGCCTCCGCCAGCTCGGCGATGGCCGCGGCCACGGCGGCCGGGTCGCCCAGCAGTTCGGCGGCCTCCGCCTCGGAGAAGGCGCGCCGCTCGGCCGCGTACCCGTACAGGCGTCGGGCAACGGGGCTCAGTTGGTCCGCTTCGTCCGCTGGCATATCCATATCGTCCCGGCCTGCCCCGTTTCGTAAACCCCTCGTGTTCCTGCAAGGCACCAAGACGATGCCCTTCGATCTTCGCGAGCATATGCCGAACCGGCACAGTGGTGACACGGCGTTCTCGGGGGAGGGCGCGGGCGTCCCGAGTCCGCGCTTCGCCGTCATGGTGTCGCGCCCGTCGTGCGGGTGCGCATGCCTCTGGTGGTCGCGCCGGAGCCGCCGCGCCATCCGGCCGTGAGGGGACGGCGCGGCAGGCCCGGCCGGCCCGCGCGGCTGACCGCCGCCCGAGCCGCTCCGACCGGCCCGACGCCCGAGGCCGCGTCCGCCGGACCGCGCCCGGACCGGGTCGGGGTCCGGACCGCCCGGCGGATGACGGGGCCCGGGAGAGCGTCATCTGGCAGATTCCGACTTCACGCACTGGTGCATCTGTACGCGCGCGAGCGCGCCGAAGCCGAGGAAAAGGCCGGCAGGGCGTGGAGGGCTGTCCCTTGGGCCTGCTGGACAGCGAGTGCTGAGAGCCGGAGCCTGGCGCCCGGTCCGGCGGAAGGTCTTCCGCCAGGTTTCGTCATCCGGTGGCGGCTCGGGGGATGCCCATGGGCCGCCGCGTCAGCGAAACGGCACGGCGACGTCCGCCACGTGTTCGCCCGGTTCGGCGGTCGCCCAGCTCGGGTAGTACACCTCCCGGTTGGAGGCGCTGCGGGCGTACCCGCGCTCGGCGAGCCATGCGCCGACCGCGTCGTGGGCAGGAGCCATCGCCGGGTAGCCGTCGTGCCGCTTCGTCAGGGCGGTGTACGCCTCTCGATGCGCGGGCTCGATGCGCAGGCCGACCCGACCCGCCGGTCCGGCCTCGTTCCGGGTCGGGGCGCAGACCTCGACGGGGCCGTCGGAGTCCTCGCTCACCAGGCCGTGGTAGACGGCGAAAACAGGTCCGGACAGGCACGCTCCTGCCTGCCGCAGGTGGGAGAAGAGCAGTTCGCTCGCCTCCGCGAGGAATGCGGGCAGGCCGGCGGCGGTCACGTGGCGCTGGGTGAAGACAACCTTCTGCTCGGGCACGTCGCGCTCGGTGATCTCGTACAGGGTCGGGCTCCTTCCGGTGAGCACTTCCATGGCGTAGCCCACCGCCTCCCGGCGGGCCGCGTGTGCGGAGTCCTGTTCTCGCCGGTACGCGTCGAGCAGTCGTACGGACTCCTCCTCGCCGCTCGAGTCGAGCACCGCCGCGATCCGCGCCAGCGGCATGCCAGTGGCGCGCAGCAGCGCGATGCGGCGGGCTCGTTCGACCTGGGCGGGGCCGTAGTGGCGGAACCTGGTCCGCGAATCGACTTGGGCGGGCGGCAGCAGCCCCCGGTCTCCGTAGAGCCGCAGGGCCTTGGGGCTGAGCCTGGTCCTGACCGCGAGCTCCCCGATGGTGATCCATTCCTCTTGCACACGGCCACTGTGCCCTCTGCCCCTGGGGAAGGGACAAGCGAGGCGCCCGCCCGATGCCGAGCACCCACGCCCCTGGCCTCGGGCCGCCCGCGCGAACGCGAGCCGCACGGCGGCACCGGCCCCCCCGGAGGCGCGGCGCGGTCTGCGCCCTCCGGCCTGGCCGCACCATCAGCCTCTCGTGGCCCAGTGGCCGGATCGCGATGTGCCCGGGGTGCGGTGCCGGAGGGACCGTGGGTGCGGAGCGTCCGGGCAGGGCGGGCCGGACACCGCGGGCCCGGCAAGATCCGGAAGAGGCGGCCTAGCGCCGCGAGCGCCCGTAGCCGGAGGCCAGCGGCATCCGCAGGCCCAGCGGGGGCGGAGCCGCGAGCGCGTCGGTGACCGGCCGGGAGTAGGGGCCGCTGAACACCGAACCCAGGACGAAGTCCACGGACAGCGCCACGACTTCGGCCTGGTGATCGCGCAGCCCGTGCCCGTCGGAGTGCACCTCGAACCGGCAGGTCGTGCGGTTGGCCTTCTTCGCCCGCGTCGCCAGCCGGAAGGACAGCTCCGGGTCGCTGCGCGCGTCGTTGGTGCCGTGCACGATCAGCACCTGGCGGCCCGAGAGCTGTCGCACCGGTTCGGGGGAGTCGAGCGCGGACGCATACGTCAGCGAAGGGGCCAGCGCGAGAACGGAGTTGACCGCCTCGTGGCCGCCCGCCGCGAGGGCCGCCGTGCCTCCCGCGTCGTAGCCGGCCAGGCAGACCGGTACGTCCCCGTACCGGCGGACCACCTCGTCCGCCGCCCACGCGGCGTCCTCCTCGCGGGCGCCCCCGCCGTGGATGACCTGGTGGGCGACCAGTCCGTCCGCCGCCCCCGCGCGGGCCAGGGCCCGCGCCAGTGGACGCACCGGACCGGGGGAGAGTCTGGACGCTCCGGGAAGCAGGAGGACCACACCGCTGACAGTAGAGACCGAGCCGGTCGCGCCGGCCGCCCGCCCCAAGCGGGCCCCGCGCGCCGGGGGTGCATGCTGTGCCATGGCGAAACAGTCTCAGACGCCGGGGCCCACGTCACCCGTTCGCGCAGTCGTCGTTGTCTTCGGGGCCGACTCGGCCCGCGAACGGCCGGAAGCGGGACCCTCGTTCGGGTGGGACGCCGGAACGCCGGGAGGCCCGGGGGCCGGCGGTGAAGCCGCGGCGGAAGGCGGCCGGGCACCGGCGGGAGACGGCCCGCGAGCGGGCGGGGAAGGCCCGGTGAGCCGCAGGTTCACGGGGCGGCGCGGGCCGGGGACCCCGCTGCGCGCGCCGAGGGCGACCGCGCCTCCGGGCGGGCGGCGGCCGGCGTCCCGCATATCGGGTTCATTTCGGCAGGGTTCCGTTAACAGCGCTCTACGCGCGTAGGAGCTAGAGTGCCCAGATGACGAGCGAGACCCCCAACCTGCCCACACCGGATCAGATCCGCCGCTCCCCGAAGGTGCTCCTGCACGACCACCTCGACGGTGGACTGCGCCCCGGGACCATCATCGAGCTGGCGCACAAGGTCGGCTACGAGAACCTTCCCGAGACCGAGGCCGACAAGCTCGGCGTCTGGTTCCGGGAAGCCGCCGACTCCGGCTCCCTCCCGCGCTACCTGGAGACGTTCGCGCACACCTGCGCCGTCATGCAGACGAAGGAGGCCCTCTTCCGGGTGGCCTCCGAGTGTGCCCAGGACCTGGCCGAGGACGGCGTCGTCTACGCCGAGATCCGCTACGCGCCCGAGCAGCACCTCGAGGCCGGCCTGACCCTCGAAGAGGTCGTCGAGGCGGTCAACGAGGGCTTCCGCGAGGGCGAGCGCCGCGCGCGGACCAACGGAAACCGCATCCGCGTCGGCGCGCTGCTCACGGCGATGCGGCACGCGGCCCGCGCGCTGGAGATCGCGGAGCTGGCCAACCGCTACCGCGACAAGGGCGTCGTCGGCTTCGACATCGCCGGCGCCGAGGCCGGGTTCCCTCCCACCCGCCACCTCGACGCCTTCGAGTACCTCAAGCGCGAGAACAACCACTTCACCATCCACGCGGGCGAGGCCTTCGGTCTGCCGTCGATCTGGCAGGCCCTGCAGTGGTGCGGCGCCGACCGGCTCGGGCACGGCGTGAAGATCATCGATGACATCGAGGTCGCCGAGGACGGTTCCGTGACGCTGGGCCGCCTGGCCTCGTACGTCCGGGACAAGCGCATCCCCCTGGAGATGTGCCCCACGTCGAACCTGCAGACGGGCGCGGCGCTCTCCTACGCCGAGCACCCGATCGGCCTGCTGCGGAAGCTGCACTTCAGGCTGACGGTCAACACCGACAACCGGCTGATGAGCGGCACCAGCATGAGCCGTGAATTCGAGCACCTCGTGGACACCTTCGGCTACTCGCTGGAGGACATGCAGTGGTTCACGGTCAATGCGATGAAGTCCGCGTTCATTCCTTTCGATGAACGGCTGGCCATGATCAACGAGGTCATCAAGCCGGGTTACGCGGAACTGAAGTCGGAGTGGCTGTTCCGTCAGACCGCTTCCACCAGCGGTTCCGTCTCGGTGTAGGCCAAGGCGTGACGGACTGAAAGCGCCCGGGAGGAGCAATTCCCGGGCGCTTTCTCGTATTTAATGATGTTTGCGGCCGACGGTTTGAAGTGACTAGTTTGCGGAGCCGCTCTTTTCCCCGTCGCAAGGACGATCCTTCATGAAGAAGTCAGCTGCCAAGACCATCGGTGTCGCCGCTCTCGGTGCCGCCTTCGCCGCAGTCGCCGCCGGGACCGCTTCGGCCTCCGTCCCCGCCGTCGGTCTCGGCGACGCGCTGGGCACCGTCCAGGGCCTCACCAGCCAGCAGCACGTGAACGCCGAGGACGGCCAGAAGGCGCCCGAGGCCACCGACCCGGCCGCCGCGCTCGGCACGGTCACCGGCCTGCTCGGCGGCCTGCCGACCAGCGGTCTCGGCGCCTGATCCGTTCCGGATCCCCTGACGGATTCGTACGCGATTCGTACGCGATTCGTACGCACGCCCACGCGGTGCACACCTCTTCGAGCAGGTGTGTGCCGCGTCGCGGCATGTGCCAGGATCACCGCCAACTGCCCGCCGACTCCCTGGGTATGAGGTCTCGATCATGCACATGAAGGCACGAACGGCCACGGCCGCGCTGCTCCCCGCCCTGCTCCTCGCCGCGGCGGGCTGCGGCAGCGGGACGCACACCTCCGCCGACCCCGAGTCCCCCGACCCGAAGGGCTCCGCGAGCACACCCGGCCAAGCCGCGTCACCGGGCTCGCCGGGCGCGGCCGGCACGGGCGCGCCCAAACGGTCCGGCAGCAGGCTGGAGCGCTCCGCCCTGGAACAGGGCGACCTCGCGGGCTACCAGATCTCCGCGGACGCCAAGAACCCCAACGCCCCCGACGGCCAGCCTCAGTCCGACCGCAAGGCCTGTCAGCCGCTCGCCGACATCATGGGCGACAAGCCCGACCCGGCCGCGCGCGAGACGGTCAACCGGGGCGTCGGCTCGCAGAAGCAGATGGGCCTCGCCGTCTCCGCCTCCGTCAGCTCCTACGCCGAGTCCGACGCCAAGGCGCTGATCGCCCGCCTCAAGGACGCCGTCGCCGCCTGCGGGACCGGCTTCTCCGCCACGGTCGAGAAGCAGACCGGCAGCTACCGCGACGTGAAGGCGGCCGACTACAAGGCGGGCGGCGACGAAAGCGTCAGCTGGACCACGACCGCGTCCGCCCAGGGCGTCACGGCGCAGGTGCACATCGTCGTCGTGCGCCAGGGCGACACCGTCGCCCGCCTCATGGCCCTCAACGTGACGGGCGCGCCCAAGGCCCCCGAGGTCCCGCACGAGATCACGGACAAGCAGATCCAGAAGGTCCGGGCGGCCCGCTGAATTCCGTGCCGTCCGGCATTACCAGCCGGCGGTTCCGGCGGCGCTGGTCTTGTCGTTCGGCAGGAGCACCCACAGCGCCAGGTAGACCAGGAACTGCGGGCCGGGGAGCAGGCACGAGACGACGAAGATCAGACGCATCGTGTTCGCGGATATCCCGAATCGGCGCGCGAGACCGGCACAGACTCCGCCGATCCATCGTCCGTCACGGGGGCGGGCAAGGGCGCTCATGGTCTCTCCTCGTCAGATGAGCGGGAAGTTTTCCCGCGATGCCTCAATACTCCCGGTGAATCGCGGACAGAACGTCGGTCCAGGGGCCGAGCCCGACCCTGGTAATTCTCGGGGTCGCCCCCTGAGAACGGCTGTGGGGCCGGCTCGGGGTGCGGCTCTGAGAACGGCTCGGAGCGACGGGACGGGAACCCCTCGGGGCGACGGGATCACCGGCCGGCGGGTCCGCGGGAACACCGGCCGGCGGGCCCGCGGGGGAGACCGTGCGGGCGTGCCGCAGCCGCGCCCGCAGCAGCGGCACGACGGCCGCGTGCGCCACGGCCACGCCGAGGGTGTTCAACAGCACCGAATCCACGTCGACCACCTGCCCCGGGACCGCGCTCTGAAGCATCTCCAGGCCCACCGAGACCAGCGCGCCGGCGGCCGCGGTCCGGGCCAGCGAGGACCACGCGGCCAGCGGCGACAGTTCCACGCGCCCGCTGATCATCGGCAGCAGCACCCCGAGCGGTGCCAGCAGGGCCAGACCGCCGCCGATCCGGCGGGCCGCCTCCAGGGGCCCGTAGGCGAGGTCCGCCCTGATCCCCTCCAGCGGGGTCAGATTGGCCGCCGCCGCCCACGGGACGTCCAGTGGGCGCAGCATCAGCCAGCCGACGAGGAGGAGATGCGCGGCCAGCAGGACTCCGGAGAAGAACCGGATCCGCAGGTGAATGGCGGCGTTGCCGCTGCCCTTGAGACGGTGCACGCCAGTGAAGACGCGGCGTCCGGTGCCCGCGGTTCCGCAAGGAGCGCCGGTCAGCCCGTGGCGAGCAACACGATGAGGATGAGCGCGCCGGCCACGGCCGGGGCGATGATCTCGTAGGACCAGGTGACCTTCACGGAGCCCTGGGCGCCGGGCCGCGCGGCCCCGCGCTCCTGCAGCTCGCGCAGCTCGTCCACGGTCTGGTCCGCGGCGGCCCGCTGCGGGTTCTCGGCGTTCTGGGGACGGCCCGCCGGGGCAGGCGCGGCCGTGCCCCGGCCCATGAGGCCGCCGATCCGGCCGTTCGGGCGGTTCTGGGCCCGGTTCGCCTTCTTGCGCTCCCGCAGGGAGACGGGGACGGACCACAGCTGGTACTTCGACCCCTCGGCCAGTACCTCGGCGGAGAACCGGGCGCGGACGGTGTCCACCGCGCCCCACGGCAGTTCGATGATCCGGAACGGGTTCCGCACGCGCATCCGGTCGGCATTGGCGAAGACCGCCGGACGGATGGTGAAGGCCACGATCAGCGGCGCGAGGAACAGCGCGACGGCGAGGGCCAGCCAGGGGGCGTTCCCGCTGCCCCGGACCACGGCGTCCCCGCAGAGCCATCCGAGCAGTGCGAGCATCACCACACCCGTGACGGTCGCCATGGGGGAGCGGTAGACCCGGTCGTCGTACACCGGCTCGTCAGTGGGCTGCTCGCTGCTCATGCGCCCGATTCTGCCTCACGTCGTCTCAGCCCACGAGATCGGCGTACAGGATGATGTTGTCGGGGCGGTGGCCCGCGGTGATCTCGCCGCCGCAGGTGATGACGCGCAGCTCGGGGCGCGGGGTGTCCCCGTAGACCTTGGCGGTCGGGAAGCTCTTCTTGTCCACCTGCTCCAGCTCGCGGACCCTGAAGACGGCGGTGCTCCCGTCCGCCCGGGAGACGCTGATCTCGTCGCCGGTGCGGACCCGCGAGACGTCCTTGAGCACGGCCGGGCCGCGGGCGGTGTCGAAGTGGCCGATCAGCACGGCGGGACCGGTCTCGCCGGGCGTGACGCCCTTGGTGTACCAGCCGATCTTGTCCGCCTCGGGTACGGAGGGGACCTCGACGGTGCCGTCGGCGGCCAGCCCGAGCTCCAGCACCGGCGAGGTGTCCACCCCGGCCGCGGGGATCCGTACGCGGACGGGCGCGGAGGCGGGCAGGGGGGTGGCCGCCGCCGGGGCCGCGGGAGCGGCCGTGGGGGTGACGGCGGGCGGGGCGGGGGCCGCGGGCGGGGTGCCGGTGGTGGGGGTGGAGGCGCCGCACCCGGTCAGGAGGACGGCGAGGAGTGCGGAGGGGAGCAGTTGGCGGGCGGCGCGGTGGGCCATGGGGACACTCCGGGAACGTACGCGGGCGGGGCGAGGAAGGGGCAGGGGTGTCAGTCCTGGGCGCGGCGGCGCAGGACCATGACGGCGCCGAGCGCGCCGAAGATCGCCATCAGCCCGGCGCCGGCCGCCACGGTGGTGGCGCGGTCGGTGCCGTCGGTGTCCCCGGCGGCGATCTCGGCCCCCGCCGCGACCCCGCCCTTGGGCACGACGGAGGTCTGACCGGCGGTCTGCGGCGTGGGCGCGGCCGGCGTGGTGGCGGACGCGGCGGGCTTCGGGGCGGCCGAGGCGGCGGCGGAGGGGATGGGCTTCGGCGCGGGTTCGTCGTCGTGCACCGTGTAGGCGGGCGTGCAGCCCTGGGGGAGCGCGGGGAAGTCGGCGTGGCCCAGCGGGACGGGGGCGTGGACGCCGCCCTGGGGGTGCCACCACTCCAGGACCGGGTGGGCTCCGCTCGGGTTCACGATGCGCACGTCGCGGCCCATGGGGTCGGTGCGGGTCAGCGTCAACGACCAGGTCTCGGACGGGTCGGCGGAGTGCCCGACGGCCCGGGGGCCCTCCGGTGACATCGTCAGGTCGGCGACGCTGCCCTCACCGATGTCGACCCGTCGGACCCCGGAGACGCACGGGGCGGCCGGCCCCGTGGCCTTCGGCAGCGGGAACGACTTGGTGACGTGCTGATCCCACACGGTGAGCACCGCCTCGGCGGTGTCCGCCTTGGCGAGGGTGAAGACCATCCCTTGTTCCGACGCCTGTGCGTGCGACCGGTTCAGCGACACCAGCGGCTTCGGGTGCGTCGTGCCGTCCTTGTCCACGACCCGGATCTCCACGGAGGGCCCCTCCGCCACGGAGTTGCTCATGAGCGCGACCAGGTGCTCGCTGATGACGACCTTCGTGGTCTCGGACGCGGTCGCCGTCGCCGATGCCACCGCCTGCGGCGCCGCGGCGGGCGCTGCGGACGCGGCGCCGGCGGCCGGTACGAGCAGGGCGCCCGCGAGGGCGGCGGTGACGATCGGGGCGCGGAGGGAAAGGACGGAACGCATAACGACTCCTGGAGCGTGGTCGGCCCGGTGGGCCCTGGTGGGCTCTGGCCGGCGGGAGGGTGGAGGCGAGCCGCATGCCGCGTCGGTCTGGTCGGTCTCTTTCGGCCGGGTCAGGTGTGGCGGGCTGCTGAGGAGAAATCTATTGATCTTGTTCGGCCGGACGATCCGCCTCCTGTCATGGATGTGTAACGGGTGCGGAGCTCTCCGCGACGTGTCGCGGCGCGTCGCGGCGCGTCGCGGTGGAACGGCCGACGCGAGCGCGTCGACACGGCCGTTCGACGCAAGGGCGTCGGCACGCCCGGCGGACGGAACGGCGGCGGGCGGAAGGGCGGCGGGTGACCCGGCGAACGCGCAGGGGCGGGCCACCGCGTGGGTGGCCCGCCGGGGCGGTGAAGCCGGGTCGTGCGGGCCGGGGTCAGCCGCGGGAGCGGGCCTTGCGGGCGCGGACCACGAAGGTGGTGCCGAGCGCGAGGAGGATCGCGACGAGCCCGGCGCCGGCGGCCGTCGTGGTGCTGTTGTCGTCGTCGGGGGTGATCTCGGCGCCCGCGGCCACGGAGCCCTTGGGGACGACGGTGGTCTGGCCGCCGGTCTGCGGCTTCGGCGCGACGGGCTCGACGGACGGCTTCGTGGACGGCTTCGCGGACGGCTTGGGGTCCGGCTGCGGCGTCTGGGTGGGCTTCTGGAACGCGTAGTCGAACGTGCAGCCCCGGGGCAGCTTCGGGAAGGTGGCGTGGCCGTACGGCATGTCGCCGCCCTGGGTCTTCCACTCGAAGACGGGCTCGGCGGAGCTCGGGTTCAGGATGCGGGCGACGATCCCGGCGCCTTCCGGCAGGGAGGGCACGGCGCGGGTCAGGCTCGTGTGCTCCCCCTCGCCTTCCTCGGCGAACTCCAGCTGGGCGACCGGGCCGTTCGGGGACATCATGAGCAGGGCCAGTGCGCCCGCCCCGATGGGCTGCGACACGGGCTCGCTCATGCACTCCGGACCCTGGGGCCTCGGCAGCGGGTAGGAGCTGGTCTTGCCGTTCTTGGTCACGACGAGGGTCTCGAGGCTTGCCGTCTCGCCCCCCTCGAGCTTCAGCTGCAGGCCCTCGGCCGAGCCGGTGCGGTGCTTGTCGTCCAGCGTGAGCAGGACGTGCCCCGTGTAGGTGTCGCCGGGCTTCCAGTCCGGGGAGACCGCGCGGATCCAGGCCTCGGGGCCCTCGGACTTGAAGCGCAGCACCGCGACGATGCCCTTGTCGATGGAGACGGGCGTGCCCGCGTAGCGGTCGGGGACGTCGGACGACACGGTCCCGGCGGACGACACGGTCCCGAAGGTCGACCCCGCGGCCGCGAAGGCGGCTCCGGCGGGGGCGAGGAGGGCCCCGGCGAGCACGGCGGTGGCGAGGGCGGTGCGGGCGGCGGTACGCATAACGACTCCTGGAGCGGTGGGTGAGGGAGGAGGAAGGAGAGCCGCATGCCGCGTTGTCTCTGTCGGGTTGTCGTCCGGGTGAGGTTCTGGCGGGCTGCTGAGACGAATGTATGGAGCACGTGCGTGCGGATCATGCGCTTCCTGTCATGGCCGCGTAACAGGGAGTGGAGGTGTCGATTCCATAGCGGATCAGTCGGAATCGGGGGGAGGGGGTGACAGGTCGCTACGCGCGTAGATATGCTCATGTGGTGACCATGCCCACCACCCTCACCGCATTCGCTGACGTGACGACGTCCGACAGTGCGCTGCGCCGCTTCCTGCACGGGCTGCCCGGCGTCGACGCTGTCGGCCTGGAGGCCCGTGCGGCCTCCCTCGGCACCCGCTCGATCAAGACGACGGCCAAGGCGTATGCCATCGACCTGGCCATCTCGATGATCGACCTGACGACGCTGGAAGGCGCGGATACCCCGGGCAAGGTCCGGGCGCTCTCCGCCAAGGCCGTGCATCCCGATCCGACCGACCGCACCACGCCCACGACGGCCGCCGTCTGCGTGTACCCCGACATGGTGGCCACCGCCAAGGCGGCCCTGCACGGCGCCGACGTCAAGGTCGCCTCCGTCGCCACCGCCTTCCCGGCGGGCCGCGCCGCGCTGCCCGTCAAGCTCGCCGACACGGCCGACGCCGTGGCCGCCGGCGCCGACGAGATCGACATGGTCATCGACCGTGGCGCCTTCCTCGCCGGCCGCTACCTCGAGACCTACGAGCTGATCCGCTCGGTCAAGGAGGCCTGCGTCCGCCCCGACGGCAGCGCGGCCCGGCTCAAGGTGATCTTCGAGACCGGCGAGCTGTCCACGTACGACAACATCCGCCGCGCCTCCTGGATCGGCATGATGGCCGGGGCGGACTTCATCAAGACCTCCACCGGCAAGGTCGGCGTCAACGCGACCCCCGCGAACACGCTCCTCATGCTCGAAGCCGTTCGCGACTTCAAGGCGCAGACTGGAATCCAGATCGGCGTGAAGCCGGCCGGCGGCATCCGGACCACCAAGGACGCGATCAAGTTCCTGGTCCTGGTCAACGAGACCGCGGGTGAGGACTGGCTGAGCAACCACTGGTTCCGCTTCGGCGCCTCCAGCCTGCTCAACGACCTGCTGATGCAGCGCCAGAAGCTGAGCACCGGCCGTTACTCCGGTCCCGACTACGTGACGGTGGACTGATCACCATGGCATCTGTATTCGATTACGCGCCCGCCCCCGAGTCGCGTTCCGTCGTCGACATCGCGCCCTCCTACGGGCTGTTCATCGACGGCGAGTTCACCGACGCGGCGGACGGCAAGGTCTTCAAGACCGTCTCCCCGTCCTCCGAGGAGGTCCTCGCCGAGATCGCGCAGGCCGGCGCCGCCGATGTGGACCGCGCCGTGAAGGCCGCCCGCAAGGCCTTCGAGAAGTGGTCCGCGCTGCCCGGCTCCGAGCGCGCCAAGTACCTCTTCCGCATCGCCCGGATCATCCAGGAGCGCAGCCGCGAGCTGGCCGTCCTGGAGACCCTCGACAACGGCAAGCCGATCCGGGAGACCCGCGACGCGGACCTCCCGCTGGTCGCCGCGCACTTCTTCTACTACGCGGGCTGGGCCGACAAGCTCGACCACGCCGGCTACGGCGCGAACCCGCGCCCGCTGGGCGTGGCCGGCCAGGTCATCCCGTGGAACTTCCCGCTGATGATGCTCGCGTGGAAGATCGCCCCGGCGCTCGCCACCGGCAACACCGTCGTGCTGAAGCCGGCCGAGACGACCCCGCTCTCCGCGCTGTTCTTCGCGGACATCTGCCGCCAGGCGGGCCTGCCCAAGGGCGTCGTCAACATCCTCACCGGGTACGGCGACGCGGGCGCGGCCCTCGTCGAGCACCCGGACGTGAACAAGGTCGCCTTCACCGGCTCCACCGCCGTCGGCAAGGCCATCGCGCGCCAGGTCGCCGGTACGGACAAGAAGGTCACCCTGGAGCTGGGCGGCAAGGGCGCCAACATCGTCTTCGACGACGCCCCCATCGACCAGGCCGTCGAGGGCATCGTCAGCGGCATCTTCTTCAACCAGGGCCAGGTCTGCTGTGCGGGCTCGCGCCTCCTGGTCCAGGAGTCGATCCAGGACGAGCTGATCGACTCGCTCAAGCGCCGCCTGTCCACGCTGCGCCTCGGCGACCCGCTCGACAAGAACACCGACATCGGTGCGATCAACTCCGCCGCTCAGCTCGCCCGGATCACCGCGCTCGCGGAGACCGGCGAGGCCGAGGGCGCCGAGCGCTGGTCCGCGCCGTGCGAGCTGCCGTCCTCCGGGTACTGGTTCGCCCCGACGCTCTTCACGAACGTCTCCCAGGCGCACACTGTCGCCCGTGACGAGATCTTCGGCCCGGTGCTGTCCGTGCTGAGCTTCCGCACGCCCGACGAGGCCGTCGCCAAGGCCAACAACAGCCAGTACGGCCTGTCCGCCGGCATCTGGACGGAGAAGGGCTCGCGCATCCTCGCGGTCGCGAACAAGCTCCGTGCCGGTGTCGTCTGGGCCAACACGTTCAACAAGTTCGACCCGACCTCGCCCTTCGGCGGCTACAAGGAGTCGGGCTTCGGGCGCGAAGGCGGCCGTCACGGCCTGGAGGGCTACCTCGATGTCTGAGCGAAGTGTCGAAAAGGGCGGCTCCGCCGCCGGGCGTCTGAGCGTCTTCAAGACCTACAAGCTGTACGTCGGGGGCAAGTTCCCGCGATCCGAGAGCGGCCGGGTGTACGAGGTGAGCGACTCGAAGGGCAAGTGGCTGGCCAACGCCCCGCTGTCCTCCCGCAAGGACGGCCGTGACGCGGTCGTCGCGGCCCGCAAGGCCTTCGGCGGCTGGTCGGGCGCGACCGCGTACAACCGGGGCCAGATCCTCTACCGCATCGCCGAGATGCTGGAGGGCCGCCGGGACCAGTTCGTCCGCGAGGTCGGCGACGCCGAGGGGCTGTCGAAGGCCAAGGCCGCGGCGGTCGTGGACGCGGCCATCGACCGCTGGGTCTGGTACGCGGGCTGGACCGACAAGATCGGACAGATCGTGGGCGGGGCCAACCCCGTCGCGGGCCCGTTCTTCAACCTCTCCACCCCCGAGCCGACCGGTGTCGTCACGGTCGTCGCCCCGCAGGCGTCGTCCTTCCTCGGGCTGGTCTCCGTGATCGCCCCGGTGATCGCCACCGGCAACACGGCCGTCGTCATCGCCTCCGAGACGGCGCCGCTCCCGGCGCTCTCCCTCGGCGAGGTGCTGGCCACGTCCGACCTGCCCGGCGGCGTCGTCAACATCCTGTCGGGCAAGGCCTCCGAGATCGGCCCGCACCTGGCCTCGCACCAGGACGTCAACGCCATCGACCTGGCGGGCGCCGACGTCGCGCTCGCCAAGGAGCTGGAGATCGCGGCGGCGGACAACCTCAAGCGCGTCCTGCGTCCACAGCCTGTGGACGACTGGAGCGCGGACCCGGGAACCTCGCGCATGACGGCGTTCCTGGAGACCAAGACCGTCTGGCACCCGACCGGGTCGCTGGGCGCGGGCGGCTCCTCGTACTGACGCGCACCCGCGCGTCCGGCCGTACGAGGCCCGGCTCCCACGAAGACCGGCCCCGGCAGTGTCCCCCGCACTGCCGGGGCCCCTTCATGTCCTGCGCGGGCCCCGTGGGGTTCGCGGGCCCCGCGGGCGTACGGGCGCTACTTCACCGCGCCCGGCAGCAGCGGGCCGAGCAGTGAGGACGCCGCCGCGGTGGGCAGTTCGCCGACCGACGAGCCGCGCGTCAGGCTGCCCGTGAGCATGCCCGTGCCGACCGAGGGGAAGTCCGCGACCTTCGTGGCCAGGCCGTTGTCCAGCGGGTCCACCCCGGTGTTGGCCAGCGGGTTCACCTTCAGGTTCGCGATCGGGTCGGCCACCCCGGACAGCGCCGCCGGGACCGAGAGCTCGCCCGCCTGCGCCCCGCCGGCGGCCATCGCGAGCGCCGCGCCGGCCATCGAGAGGGTCAGGCCTGCGGTGCGCAGCGCCGTGGGGTGGGCTGCTTTGGGGGCTGCGTGACGTGCCATGGATTCCTCGCCTGTGGGCTCGTACGACGTGGTAGTCGCGTGCGCACGCAGCGTAGTGGAGGTGTGATCCTGGATACCAACGGGCCCGTGGATGGGTCCCCTGCGCGAGGTAATGGTTCACACTTGTCTCCCGTGAGCTGTTCCTCTCCTTTGCCTACGCGTGTCGTGCTGCTGACCGGTCCCTCGGGGTCCGGCAAGTCTTCGCTGGCGGCCCGTTCCGGGCTGCCCGTGCTGCGCCTGGACGACTTCTACAAGGACGGCGACGACCCCACCCTCCCGCTCGTCGACGGCAGCGCCGACATCGACTGGGACTCCCCGCTGTCCTGGGACGCGGAGGCGGCGGTGGACGCGATCGCGCACCTGTGCGCCGCGGGCCGCGCCGAAGTGCCCGTCTACGACATCGCGACCTCCGCGCGGACCGGGACGGAGGCGCTGGACATCTCCCGGACGCCCCTGTTCATAGCCGAGGGGATCTTCGCGGCGGACATCGTGGCCCGGTGCCAGGAGCGGGGACTGCTGGCGGACGCGCTCTGCCTGCGGGGCCGCCCGTCGACGACGTTCCGGCGGCGCCTGGCGCGGGACCTGCGGGAGGGCCGCAAGTCCGTGCTGTTCCTGCTGCGCAGGGGATGGCGGCTGATGCGCGCCGAGCGGGGCATCGTGGCCCGCCACACCGCGCTGGGTGCCCACCCGTGCGGCCGTGACGAGGCCCTGGGCCGCCTCGCCGCCGCGGCGGCCGGCCGCCACCGCGCCGCGGCCCCGGCGTAGCCCCCGGCCAGGGACCCGGCCAGGCCCCGGATGCGGCCCTGCCCGGCACCCGGCCCCGCCCGGGATCCGGCCGGGACCCCCGGCCGCCGTGAACGCCAAAAGGCGGGATCAAACGGACCCCCGGCCGCTTGATCCCGCCTCTTGCCCCCCGTGACCCCCGCCCCACCCCCGCGGGACGGGCCCCCCGGCCCATGGTCTGTGTGGTCGTGCCGTGCTCGCCGTCGTGGCCGCGCGTCCCCGGACGGGGCCTACGCCACCAGGTCCTCGAAGGACTCCGACTCGTCGCGGCCGAAGCTCAGGGCCTCGTCCTCGCGCATGCGGCGCAGCGAGCGCCAGATGCTCGACTTCACCGTGCCGACGCTGATGCCCAGGATCTCGGCGATCTCCGGGTCCGTGCGGCCCTCGTAGTACCGGAGCACCAGCATCGTGCGCTGCGGTTCCGGGATCCGGGTGAGCGCCTGCCACAGCACCGCGCGCAGCTCCGTACCGCCCATCGCGTCGGTGTCCGAGGCCGTCTCCGGCAGCTCCTCGGTCGGGTACTCGTTGAGCTTGCGGCGGCGCCAGGCGCTGATGTGCAGGTTCGTCATCGTGCGCCGCAGGTAACCGCCCACGGCGGCCTTGTCGCTGATGCGGTCCCAGGCGCGGTACGTGGAGAACAGCGCGGTCTGCAGCAGGTCCTCGGCCTCGTAGCGGTCGCCGGTCAGGTGGAAGGCCGTCGCGTAGAGGGCGGCCCGCCGCTCCTGGACGTACGCCGTGAACTCGGCCTCGTTGGAGGAGTCCGTGCGGTCCGCGGTGTCCGCCGTGCGCTGCACGGGGACGGAGGGGCGCTCGTAGGTCTTCGCGTCGATGGCCACCACGTGCGCCGGCCGCCGGGAAGGGGCCGTCGCCGTACGGACGGCCGTCCGGCGGTTCACATCGTGCAGCCGCGTGACAACCGCGCTGGTCGTGGTTCCGTGCAGCGTGCTCATCTCGCGCCCCCCGTCGTGGAGTCTGTCCGTTCGTTGGTAGAAGACTGCCCCCCCGACATAACCGGGGTGTCCTTCGACTGTCACAGGCCTGTCACAGGGCCCGGGCAGGGGCCGCGCCGGACCGTCGCCCCGCGTGCGCCGCGCACCCGCCGCGCACCCGCCGCGCGTCCGCCGCGCGCCCCGTCCGGGATTGGGCCCGCCGGGCGGTCGAAGTCCCGACGGGCGATGGGACAGAATGAGCGCGTGCCCTTCCTGTTGCTCATCGAGGACGACGACGCCATCCGCACGGCCCTCGAACTCTCCCTGTCACGCCAGGGCCACCGTGTGGCCACCGCGGCGACGGGAGAGGACGGCCTCAAACTGCTGCGCGAGCAGCGGCCGGACCTGATCGTCCTGGACGTCATGCTGCCCGGGATCGACGGCTTCGAGGTGTGCCGGCGGATCCGCCGTACCGACCAGCTGCCGATCATCCTGCTGACCGCGCGCAACGACGACATCGACGTGGTCGTCGGCCTGGAGTCCGGAGCGGACGACTACGTCGTCAAGCCCGTCCAGGGCCGGGTGCTCGACGCCCGCATCCGGGCCGTGCTGCGCCGCGGCGAGCGGGAGTCCACCGACACCGCCGTCTTCGGCCCGCTGGTCATCGACCGGTCCGCCATGACGGTGACGAAGAACGGCGAGGACCTCCAGCTCACCCCGACCGAGCTGCGGCTGCTGCTGGAACTCAGCCGCCGGCCCGGCCAGGCGCTCTCCCGGCAGCAACTGCTGCGGCTCGTCTGGGAGCACGACTACCTGGGCGACTCGCGCCTCGTCGACGCGTGCGTGCAGAGGCTGCGCGCCAAGGTCGAGGAGATCCCCTCCTCGCCCACCCTGATCCGTACGGTGCGGGGCGTCGGCTACCGACTGGACTCCCCTCAGTGATCAGAGCCCTCTTCGCGGGCCGGCGCTGGACCAGCCTGCGGCTGAGGCTCCTCATCGTCTTCGCCCTGGTCGCGCTGACCACCGCGGTCTCCGCGTCCGGGATCGCCTACTGGCTCAACCGCCAGGCCGTCCTCAACCGGACCCAGGACGCCGCCCTCGGCGACTTCCGGCAGGAGATGCAGAACCGGGCCGCCGCGCTGCCCGCCGATCCGACGCAGGAGGAACTGCAGCGCACCGCCGAGATGATGGCGGGCAGCAGCCCCGGCTACAGCGTGCTGCTCCTGGGCGAGCGCAAGGACGGTACGAAGGTGACCGGCGCGGCCGGCCCCGACGCCTTCGGGTTGTCCGACGTGCCGAAGTCGCTCCAGCGCGCGGTCAACGACCGGCAGAAGACGACGGCGGTCAACGACGCCGAGTACCACATGTACTGGCAGCGGACGAAGCCGCACGGCAACCCGTACCTGGTCGGCGGCACCCGGATCGTGGGCGGCGGGCCCACCGGCTACATGTACAAGTCCCTCGCCCAGGAGCGCGACGACCTCAACGCCCTGGCCTGGTCGCTGACCATCGCCACCGGCCTCGCGCTGCTCGGCTCCGCGCTGCTCGCGCAGGCCGCGGCCCGGACCGTGCTCAAGCCCGTACAGCGGCTGGGCGACGCGGCGCGGCGGCTCGGCGAGGGGGAGCTGGACCACCGCCTGGAGGTGTCGGGGACGGACGAACTCGCCGACCTGGCGCACACCTTCAACAAGACGGCGGAGGCGCTGGAGAAGAAGGTCGCCGACATGAGCGCGCGGGAGGAGTCCAGCCGGCGGTTCGTCGCGGACATGTCCCACGAACTGCGCACGCCGCTGACGGCGTTGACGGCGGTCGCCGAGGTGCTGGAGGAAGAGGTCGACGACCTCGATCCGATGATCGCACCGGCGGTGGCGCTGGTCGTGAGCGAGACCCGGCGGCTGAACAACCTGGTCGAGAACCTGATGGAGGTCACCCGCTTCGACGCGGGGACGGCGCGCCTGGTGCTGGACGACGTGGACGTCGCCGACCAGGTGACGGCCTGCATCGACGCGCGGGCCTGGCTGGACGCGGTCGAACTCGACGCGGAGCGCGGGATCGTGGCACGCCTCGACCCCCGGCGCCTGGACGTGATCCTGGCCAACCTGATCGGCAACGCCCTCAAGCACGGCGGCTCGCCGGTACGGGTCTCCGTGCTGGTGCAGGGGGAGTGGCTGGTCATCGCGGTGCGGGACAACGGTCCGGGCATCCCGCAGGCCGTGCTGCCGCACGTCTTCGACCGCTTCTACAAGGCGAGCGCCTCGCGGCCGAAGTCGGACGGCAGCGGGCTGGGCCTGTCCATCGCACAGGAGAACGCGCACATCCACGGCGGGGACATCACCGCCGCGAACAGGGCGGAGGGCGGTGCGCTGTTCACCCTGCGGCTGCCGATGGACGTGGGGAAGGTGATCGCGCATGAAGACGAGTCGTAGTCGCAGTCGCAGTCGCGGCCGGGTGCGCGGTTCGGCCGTCGCGGCCCTGAACGGTCTCGCCCTCGCGGGGCTGGCCCTCGCCGGGTGCGGCATCCAGGCGTCCACCGTGCCGGTGGACGTGGGCGCGGCGCCCTCGCGGGTGTCCTGTGACACCCCGGCCAAGCCGTCGGCCGGATCGGCCACGGTGCAGGGCATCCGGGCCACGGTGGAGCTGGTCTGCGGAGCCCAGCTGGTCGGCGTCGAGCGCGTGGTGCCGATGCCGGAGAAGAAGCCGTCCCGGGACGTGATGGTGCTGGTCAGCCAGGCCTTGCTGGAGGCGCTGCAGCGGGAGCCGTCGCCGCAGGAACGGGACGCGGGCTTCACGACCGGTGTCCCGGCCGGGCTGACGGCGGCCGCGCCGCGGCCGGGCGACCCGGCGGGGACGGTCCGCCTCAGCCGCAAGCCGGAGGACCTGCCGCCGGTGGCCCTGTCGCAGATCGTGTGCACGCTGTCGGACAGCGAAGCCGTGTCCGCGGGAACGGGACCGGTGGTCCTGGGCGGCCCGGACTCGGACCCGCCGAGGGCGTGGGAGTGCAGCGAAGCCGTCCGCTCCCGCCCGGAAGCGGTCCCGACCCTGGGCGACGTGGTCCTCCCGACCCCTTCCTGACGGAGTGCGTGAGCGGGACCTCCGGGCGGACCGCGCCGCGCCCCGGGGGCGTCGTGCGCGTCCCCCTCAGGGGAGGCGCGGGCCCGTGAGGTGAGCCGTCAGCTCCTCCACGAAGGCCGCCTGGCGGGGCGGGAGGGGGCCGGGGCGCGTCGCGCAGAACCACGTGCGGGTCAGGGGCCGGGCCCCGATGCGGACCAGGGCGAGGCCGTGCGAGGCGGTGTACGGCGCGGCCACCCAGTTCGGCAGGATCGCCACGCCCTGTCCGCCCGCCGCCATCTCGATGACCAGGTCGGTCACCAGGGGCATGGTGGTGACGCGGGCGGGCCGGGCGCCCAGGGGGATCGGCAGCGGCTGCGCGGGGACGCGGCTCTGGTCGTAGACGTCGTAGAGGATCAGGTCCACGTCCGTGAAGTCGCGGGCCGTCACGTGCGGGCGGGACGCCCAGGGGTGCCCGGCGGGCACCACGGCCACCATCTCGTCCTCGAACAGCGGGCTCAGCCGCACCCGGTCCATCTGCGTGTCCTGCCGGGTGACCAGGGCGACGTCGACGAGGTCGGCGAGGAGGGCCGGGACCGGGGCGTCGTCGGGGACGGGGACGATCCGCACCTCGGTGTCCGGCTCCCGTGCGCGGAAGGCGCGCAGTACGGGGGGCAGCCACGGGAAGGTGGTGCTGCACTGTGCGGCGAAGCGCACCCGGCGGTCCCTGCCGTCACGGATGTCCCGCAGGTCACGGGTGGCCGACTCCAGCTCGCCGAGCACGTGGCGCGCGGCGACGAGCATCCTGCGGCCGGCCGGGTTCGGCACCAGCCGGCGGCCCGCGCGCTCGAAGAGCAGCATCCCCAGCCGGTCCTCCAGCCGGGTCAGGCGCTGGCTGAGGGCGGGCTGGCTCACGTAGAGCCGGGAGGCGGCGGCGGTCAGCGAGCCGGTCTCGGCCATCGCCTCCAGGAGTTCCAGGTCCCGCAGGTCTACATCCATAACCGTGGATTATCACATGCTTCAAAAACGGTCGTGGTGTGATGAGTTGACGGGTCGTACGTTTCTGGTGTCAGCGAGACGCGCCGACCGGTCGAACCGGTCGGATACGAAAGGCACCTCCACCATGTCCGACGTCACGACCCACGCCGCCGCCGTCCACGGCACCCGTACCGCCCTCGTCACGGGCTCGTCCAGCGGCATCGGCCTGGACATCGCCCGCGCCTTCCTGGAGGCCGGCGCCAACGTCGTCCTCAACGGCCGCGACGCCGACCGCCTCGCCAAGGCCGCGGCCGCCCTCGGCCGGCCCGAGCGCACCGCCTGGGCCGCGGGCGACATCGCCGACCCGGGCACCGGCGAGGCGCTCGTGCGCACCGCCCTCGACCGGTTCGGCGCCGCCGACGTCCTCGTGAACAACGCCGGGACCTTCGCGTCCAAGCCCTTCACCGAGGTCACCGAGGAGGAGCTGGACGGCTTCCTGACCCACAACCTCAAGGGCACCTACCTCACCACCCAGGCCTTCGTGCGGGCGGTGCGCGCGCAGGGGCGCGGCGCCGCGGTGGTCAACATCGGCACCGTCCTGGTGGACCACGGCCTGGCCGGCCTCCCGGCCTCGGCGCCGGTGGCGAGCAAGGCCGGTGTGCACGGGCTGACGGTCAGCCTGGCCGCGGAGCTCGCGGCCGACGGCATCCGGGTCAACCTCGTGGCGCCCGGCATCGTGCGCACGCCGCTGCACGAGGGCGCCGACGTGGACGCGTTCGGTGGCCTCGCGCTCCTGAACCGGGTCGGCGAGGTCTCGGAGATCTCCCAGGCGGTCCTCTACCTCGCGGACGCGCAGTTCGTCACGGGCCACGTCCTGCGCGTGGACGGCGGCCACGTCACCGGCCGCTCCTGAGGGGACGCGGACCCCGGGGCCCCGGACGGCGACCGGCCCCGGACCGAGAGGTCCGGGGCCGGTGGGCCGCTGGCCGGTGCGGGCGGCGCCGAAGGGGTCAGATGCCCGCCGCGGCCGCCAGGTCCTTCTTGATCGCCTCGAGGACTTCCCGGCCGCGGGCGCGGGCCGGGGCGAGGTCCGCGGCGTCCGCCACCGGGACCACGACCTCCAGGTAGCACTTCAGCTTGGGCTCCGTACCCGACGGGCGGACGATCACCCGGGCCTCGTAGTCGCCCTCGAGGTAGTAGCGCAGCCCGTCCGTGGGCGGGAGCGTCGCCGTTCCCCGGTTCAGGTCCTCCGCCGAGCTGACCCGCAGGCCCGCCAGCGAGAGGGGCGGCTGCGCGCGCAGCGCCGCCATCGCCGAGGCGATGACCGACAGGTCCTCGACGCGGACCGACAGCTGGTCCGTGGCGTGCAGCCCGTGTTCCATCGCCAGGTCGTCCAGCAGATCGGTCAGGGTCCGGCCCTGCTCCTTGAGCTCCGAGGCCAGTTCGGCGACGAGCAGGGCGGCCGTGACGCCGTCCTTGTCGCGGACGCCCTCGGGGTCCACGCAGTAGCCGAGCGCCTCCTCGTACCCGTAGCGCAGGCCCTCGACGCGGGAGATCCACTTGAAGCCGGTGAGGGTCTCCTCGTAGCCGACGCCCGCCGCCCGCGCGATCCGCCCGAGGAGGGAGGAGGAGACGATGGACTCGGCGAAGACGCCCTCGGCGCCCTTGTGCACCAGGTGGGCGGCGAGCAGCGCGCCGACCTCGTCGCCGCGCAGCATCCGCCAGCCGGAGGCCGAGGCCTCGTCCGGGACGGCCACCGCGCAGCGGTCGGCGTCCGGGTCGTTCGCGATGACGATGTCCGGCCCGACCCGGGCGGCCGTCGCGAAGGACAGGTCCATCGCGCCCGGCTCCTCCGGGTTGGGGAAGGCGACCGTCGGGAAGGCCGGGTCCGGCTCGGCCTGCTCGGCCACCAGGACCGGCGCCGGGAAGCCGGCGCGGGCGAAGGCGGCCAGGACCACGTCCTTGCCGACGCCGTGCATGGCCGTGTAGACGGTCCGCACGCCCCGGGGGGAACCGGGGGTCAGGACGGCGTCCGTACGCTCCAGGTAGGCCTCCAGGACCTCGTCGCCGAGGTCCTGCCAGCCGCTGTCCGGGCGCGGTACGTCGGCCAGCGCGGCGACCGCGTCGATGTGCGCCGCGATCCGCTCGTCGGCCGGGGAGACGATCTGCGAACCGTCGCCGAGGTACACCTTGTAGCCGTTGTCCCGGGGAGGGTTGTGGCTGGCGGTGACCTCGACGCCGGCGACGGCGCCCAGGTGCCTTATGGCGAACGCGAGGACGGGCGTGGGCAGCGGGCGGGGCAGGACGGCCGCGCGCAGCCCGGCGCCGGTCATGACGGCGGCGGTGTCCCGGGCGAAGTCCGCCGACTTGTAGCGCGCGTCGTAGCCGACGACGACCAGGCCGCCGGCGTGGCCCTGGGCCTTGAGGTAGGCCGCGAGACCCGCCGCGGCCCGGATGACCACGCTCCGGTTCATCCGCATCGGGCCCGCGCCCAGCTCGCCGCGGAGCCCGGCGGTGCCGAACTGGAGCAGGCCGCTGAAGCGGTCCGCGAGCTCGGCCGTGTCACCGGCGTCGAGGAGTGCGGCGAGCTCGGCCGCCGTCTCCGGGTCCGGGTCCTCGGCCAGCCAGGCCCGGGCCCGTGCGATCAGATCGTCCTGCGCGTCCTGCACGTCCTGCACTACCTCTCGTCGGTCGGTCGGTTCGCTCGGTCAGATGCGGGCGAGGACCTGGGTCAGCAGCGTGCCCATGCGCGCGGCCGAGTCGCGGCCGGCCTGGAGCACCTCTTCGTGGTTGAGCGGCTCGCCGGAGATGCCCGCCGCCAGGTTGGTGACCAGGGAGATGCCGAGCACCTCGGCGCCGGCCTCGCGGGCGGCGATGGCCTCCAGCACGGTGGACATGCCGACCAGGTCGGCGCCCATGACGCGGATCATGTTGATCTCGGCCGGGGTCTCGTAGTGCGGGCCGGGGAACTGCACGTAGACGCCCTCTTCGAGGGTCTCGTCGATCTCCTTGCACATCGCGCGCAGGCGCGGCGAGTACAGGTCGGTCAGGTCCACGAAGTTCGCGCCGACGATCGGCGAGGTGGCCGTCAGGTTGAGGTGGTCGCTGATCAGCACGGGCTGACCGGGCTTCATGCCCTCGCGCAGACCGCCGCAGCCGTTGGTCAGGACGACGGTCTTGCAGCCGGCGGCGACGGCGGTGCGCACGCCGTGGGCGACGGCGGCGACGCCACGGCCCTCGTAGTAGTGGGTCCGGCCGAGGAAGAGCAGCGCGCGCTTGTCGCCGATCTTGTACGAGCGGATCTTGCCGCCGTGGCCCTCGACGGCGGGCGGCGGGAAGCCGGGGAGCTCGGTGACGGGAAACTCGGCCTCGGGCGCACCGAGCGCCTCTGCGGCGGGGGCCCAGCCGGAGCCCATCACGAGGGCGACATCGTGGGTCTCGGCGCCGGTCAGCTCGATCAGGCGGGCGGCGGCGGCGTCGGCGGCGGCGAAGGGGTCGGTAACAGATGCGTTCACGCGGAAGAGCGTAGCCGCTCTCGGCCTACGCGCGTAGATGGCGCAGCTCACGGTGTTCGGATCGTTGTCTTGTCGTTTCCGCCGAATAGTCCCCCGAGGGGCCGCGGGCCGCGCCGCGCCCTCGCCGGGGGCCCGTGCGGGGCTCCGCCCCGGACCGGCGTCAGCAGGGACGCTTGCGCAGTTCCATCACGTAGTCGTGGGGCGCGCCCGCGGACTCGGCCGCGTCGGCCAGCTCGCCCAGGTAGCGCGCGGACGGCAGGCCGCCCTCGTAGCCGTTCAGGACGTAGATCCAGGCCGCTTCCTCGCCGTCCAGCGTGTGGACCCGAACCCGCATCCGGCGGTAGATGTCGAGCCCGACGCCCTCCCAGCGGTCCAGCGAGTCCTCGTCCAGCGGCGCGACGTCGTACAGCGCCACGAAGACCTGGTGGCGCGGTGCTTCGACGATCGTCGCCAGCGCGCCCTCCCAGCCCATCTGCTCGCCGCCGAAGGTCAGCCGCCAGTCGTTGATCCAGCCCGTGCCGCGCAGCGGCGAATGGGGGGCGCGGCGCGTCATCAGCCGCGGGTCGAGGTTGCCGGCGTACGCGGCGTAGAGCGACATGAGGTCGAGAGTACGGGAGGGACCACCTCCGCCGCGTGCCCGGCCGGGTCGGGGCCCGGCATCCGGGGCGGGCCGCCGGACCCGCCGTCCGGACCCCGGCCGGCCCCGCCGCCGGCCGGCAGGCCCCTGGCCTGGCCTTGCGCGCGCCGGGGCCGCGCACGGGCCGCACCGGGGCCGTGCCGGCGCCCGTACGGCGGCCTGGGGGTGAAGCACCTTGATGCGTGCGGGACAATGGGGCACGGAATGCATCCCCCGGGGAGACCCCCGGAAGCCCCGGCCGGGGCGGCAGCCGGCCGGGTAGACGTGAGGCGGAGTTTTCGTGACCCGGATCGTGATCATCGGCGGCGGACCTGGCGGGTATGAGGCGGCCCTCGTGGGGGCCCAGCTCGGCGCGGAGGTGACCGTCGTCGACTGCGACGGCCTGGGCGGGGCGTCGGTGCTCACCGACTGCGTCCCCTCCAAGACCCTCATCGCGACCGCCGAGGTCATGACGACCTTCGACTCGTCGTACGAGGAACTCGGCATCGTCGTCGCCGACGACACCCCGCACATCGAGCAGGCCGCGCGGGTCGTCGGCGTGGACCTCGGCAAGGTGAACCGGCGCGTCAAGCGCCTCGCGCTCGCCCAGTCGCACGACATCACCGCCTCCGTCACCCGGGCCGGGGCCCGCGTCGTACGCGGCCGCGGCAAGCTCGGCGGCCCGCAGGGCATCGACGGCACGCGCGACGTCATCGTCACCGCGGCCGACGGCAGCGAGACGATCCTGACGGCCGACGCCGTGCTCATCGCGACCGGCGGGCACCCCCGCGAGATCCCCGACGCGATGCCCGACGGCGAGCGGATCCTGAACTGGACCCAGGTCTACGACCTCGACGAGCTCCCCGAGGAGCTCATCGTGGTCGGCTCCGGCGTGACCGGCGCCGAGTTCGCCGGCGCCTACCAGGCCCTCGGCTCCCGGGTGACCCTCGTGTCCTCCCGCGACCGCGTGCTGCCCGGTGAGGACCCGGACGCCGCCGCCGTCCTCGAGGACGTCTTCCGCCGCCGCGGCATGAACGTCATCGGCCGCTCCCGCGCCGAGTCGGCCAAGCGGGTCGGCGACCGGGTCGAGGTCACCCTGTCCGACGGCCGGGTCATCACGGGCACGCACTGCCTGATGGCGGTCGGCGCGGTGCCCAACACCACCGGCATGAACCTGGAGGAGTCCGGGGTCAAGCTCAAGGACTCCGGGCACATCTGGACCGACAAGGTCTCGCGCACCTCCTCGCCCGGCGTGTACGCGGCCGGCGACGTGACCGGGATCTTCGCCCTGGCCTCCGTGGCCGCCATGCAGGGGCGCATCGCGATGTACCACTTCCTCGGCGACGCGGTGACCCCGCTGAACCTGAAGACGGTCTCCTCGAACGTCTTCACCGACCCCGAGATCGCCACCGTCGGCTACACCCAGGCCGACGTGGACTCCGGCAAGATCGACGCCCGGTGCGTGAAGCTTCCGCTGCTGCGCAACCCGCGCGCCAAGATGCAGGGCATCCGGGACGGCTTCGTGAAGCTGTTCTGCCGCCCCGGAACCGGGATCGTCGTGGGCGGCGTGGTCGTCTCGCCGCGTGCGAGCGAGCTCATCCACCCGATTTCGATCGCCGTGGACAACAACCTGACGGTCGAGCAGATCGCAAACGCGTTCACCGTGTACCCCTCGCTGTCGGGCTCGATCGCCGAGGTCGCGCGCCAGCTGCACACGCGCAAGGCCGCCGGCGAGGCGTAAGTAGCGGTAACGGCCCTTCTGAGCAAGGGCTTTGGAGTGGGGGGGGGGGGGCGGGCGCGGCGCGCGCGCCCGCCGGGGGGCGCCCCGGGGGCCCCCCGGCGGGGCCCCCCCTGCCCCACTCGTCACCTCAGGGCTCCGGGGGCTG
>NZ_JBSGWY010000011.1:115674-133848 GCF_053609145.1 Streptomyces sp. NPDC054961
GGCCCTTCTGCGAATGGGTTTTGGTGTGGGCCGCCGGCCCGTCGCGGAGCAGGAGCGCGGCGGGCCGTCGGCGTATACCACTCGTGGGGTCGCACTACGGACAACTTCGGTATTCCGATGCAAGGAGCTGAAAGAAGACGGTCGTTGGGGTTACTGTCAGTTTCGTGTTCGCTGCAGAACGTCGCCAATTGATCCTCGAAATGGTGCGGGCCAACGGAGCGGTATCGCTCCGGGAGCTCGCCCGCGTCGTCCAGACCTCCGAAGTGACCGTACGGCGGGACGTGCGGGCGCTGGAGGCAGAAGGACTCCTCGACCGCCGGCACGGCGGTGCGGTACTACCGGGCGGTTTCACGCGAGAGTCCGGCTTTCCGCAAAAGTCCCATCTCGCGACGGCGGAGAAGACCGCCATCGCCGATGTCGCGGCCTCCCTCGTCGAAGAGGGCGAGGCCATCGTCGTCGGCGCGGGCACCACGACCCAGGAGCTGGCCCGCCGGCTCGCCCGGGTGCCCGGCCTGACCGTGGTGACCAACTCCCTCCTGGTCGCCCAGGCGCTGGCCCACGCCAACCGGGTGGAGGTGGTGATGACCGGCGGAACCCTGCGCGGGTCCAACTACGCCCTGGTGGGCAGCGGCGCCGAGCAGTCCCTCCAGGGGCTGCGGGTCTCGCGGGCCTTCCTCTCCGGGAGCGGCCTCACCGCCGAGCGCGGGCTGTCCACGTCCAACATGCTCTCCGCGAGCGTGGACCGGGCGCTGGTCCAGGCGGCCGCCGAGGTCGTGGTCCTGGCGGACCACACGAAGCTCGGCACGGACACCATGTTCCAGACGGTGCCGACCGATGTGATGACCCGCCTGGTGACGGACGAGCCCCCGCCCCACGACGACCGCGCGGGCACGGAACTCCAGGCGCTGGCGGACCAGGGCGTCCAGATCACGGTGGCGGGCGGCGCGGCGGCCCCCGGCGCGTCCGGCGACGGCATGGCGGGCCGTCGTCCCCGCCGCGAATCCCCCCTCCCGGTCCAGCGCCGCGGCGGCCCGACGGCGCAGCTGCGCAGCGCGGGCGCACTGCACGACGCGCAGCCGGGCGAGCGGGAGCGGTCCAGGGTGGCGGACCTGCGGCGGCGGTAGCTTCGTTCCGGAAATGGAGATGCCCCACCGGGCGAACCCGGTGGGGCATCTGTGTCACTCGGTGCTGTCGAGCCACCGCTTGGCGGCGGCACGAGACTCCGGATACCCGATCTCGGAGGTGCTGAGATAGCGGGCCCATCTGCGGAGGTTGTCAGCGCGGTCCGGTGCTGTCACCACGACCGTTCCGATCGAGAACTGCGAGGTGCTGCCACAGCACAACACGTTCCCGTCACGGGACAGCGCCAGGAACTCCGGGCGTCCGTGGGCGCTGCCGAGAACTCCGGCCGCGCCCTTCCCCATGATGTCCCAAGGTGTCTGCAGGGTGACGCAGATCCATCGGGACGGTCCCTCTTCGCCGGGCGGTTGGAGCGCGATGAAGAAGGAAGGGTCGGCCTCCTCGAACAGGCCGTTCGCCACGGACAGGCGGTACCAGTCGGAGTTCGCCTTCTGGTGGAGGAGCGGGTCCTCCGTGTCCACCCATGCCTCGCTGCGATCGTCCCCCGGCAGGCAGCTCATCATCTGGCCCGCGACTGCGGGGGGGATGGCTCCTGGCGGAGCTTCGGCTGTCTTCCGTAGGGACAGGCCTGCCACGGCGAGCCGGCCCTCCCATTCCGAGCGATCAGACATTCCCTTGCCTATCGTCGTCGTCCGGCCGGGCCGGAACGCCCTGTGAACGCCCCGGGCAGTGTGCCCCAGGGGTAGTGGTGAATCGTGTTGTAGTTGTGCCCGAGGACGTAGCCGATGTTGCCGTTCCGGTCGACGAGGATGCGGGTCAAGGTGTTGTGCGCGGTGGTCTTGCCCGCTTCTCCGACCCCTGTGTAGATCGTCGCGCCGACCCACCGGGCGGCTCTGCCGGGGGTGTCCCTGCGCCGCTGGAGGGTATCCCAGTTGCCATCGGAGATGCGCTGGTCGAGCGTCCCGCTACGGATCGCGTCCACGGTCTCGTGGACTTCCTGCGGGATGATCCGCTCGTCGACTTCCTTCTTGCTGTAAGGGTCCTTGTCGAAGGCGGGGGACTCCGCCTTCTTGCCGTCGCCGCGCCCACAGTTGTGAACGAGGACCGGTACGGCTCCCGCCAGCACGTAGTACGTGTGCTCGTTGGCGACGGTGAGGTTGCGGACCTGCTTGTGCTGCGTCCAGCGCTTGACCTCACTGACCTGGACCCAGGTACCCGTGGAGGTCTGCAGCACGTCGCCGGCCGCGAGCTCGGTGGCGTCGAGCCACGTGCCCACCGACGGCGCCCAGAACGGATGGTGATCCGTGGCGGTCAACTTCTCCGTCCGGTCACCCCCGGCCCCGTCCGTGTCGATGGTGATCTCGACCAGGTTCTTCTGCCCCTGACCGATGACTTGGGCCACGACGGGCTGAGCGGTGGTGGAGCCGGACTCGGCGTTGCCCGCGAGTACCTCGTCACCGATCGCGACGTCCTCGATGGGCTTGGACGATCCGTCCGCCATCAGGACTTCGGTGTTCGGGACGAAACTGTTGGGCGTTTCGCAGCTGTCCTTCTTCGGGGCGTCCGCCTTCTTCGCCTCGGAGGACTTCGACGCCTTTCCGTCGCCGTCGGCCTTCTTGGCCTTCGCCGCGGAGGACTTGCCCTGCCTGGCTGCCGTGGCCTTCGCCTCGTCGGCCTTCTTGGCGGCCGCCGCCGCGGCTTCCTGGACCTTTCTTCGGGCCGCTGCGGCTTCTTCCTCCAGTTTTCTCGCGCGTTCGGCGGCTTCCTCTATCTGCCGTTTCCACTCGGCCAGGTCCTCGGCGTACTTGGCCATCGCCTGCTGGAAGCGCTCGACCCGCCTGAGGATGTCGCGTGCCAGGGACAGCTTCTGGGACCAGCTCTGGAAGGCGTCCCACGCCCGGTCCAACGCCTTCAGGATGCGTTTGGCGCGGCCCGCGAAAGGCAGTGCCGCATCCAGGGCGAGGCCCGCACAGGCGCCCCAGTCACCGCCCAGGCAGTCACGGATGTCGTTGTAGCCCGAGGCGTCCTTCAGGATGCCCAACGCGACTTCGAGCGCGATGTCCATGGCGCTCTTGCCCTGGATCATGTTCGCCCAGGCCGCCTCGGCGTCCGTGAAGTCCTTGATCGGCATCGTGGGAGGCGAGATGGACAGGCCGCTGGGGTCGCTGAACGTCACCGGCGAGTTGTTCGCGTACACGTACGGGTTCTGCTGCTTGGGCTCGGCGTGGTCGATGACGGGGTCGACCGAGATGAACCGGCCCGTCGCCGGGTCGTACTCACGAGCGCCCAGGTGCACCAGTCCGGTGGACTCGTCCAGCTCCCCGCCGACGAAGCTCTTCTTGCCCGGCCACAGGGACGGGGCCGCGCCGCGGACATCGCCGTACGGGGTGAACTTGCGGCGGGTGACCGCCGAAGTGGTGGCGTCCACAGAAGTGGTCGCCGTGCCGTTCTGGTCGCCCAGCAGGTACGACGTCGTGATGACGCCGTCCTTGGCCGTCTTGACCATGGTCGGGCCGGACGGGTGGCCGAAGTAGCGCGTGCTCTCCAGCTTGCCCGCCGACGTGAGCTTGACCTCGGTGCCCGGCATGTACAGCGTCGTGCCGGACGGCTCGCGCTTGATCAGGCGGTTGCCGTCGGCGTCGTAGACGAACTCCGTCGACTCGGTGCCCCGGGTCACCTTCGCGAGCTGACCCGCGACGTCCCATTCCAGGTTCTGCGTGTCCCCCTGGATGGTGCGGGTCTTGGTGTTGCCCGCCTCGTCGTACGTGTAGGACTCGGTGCGGGAGCCGCCCGGTCCGGTGGTGTCGACCTTCTGCAGCCTGTTGGCAGCGGCCTGGCCGGGGGTGCCGTAGGTGTAGGAACGGGTGACGTCCTTGGTGAGGTCACCGGTCGCGTCGTGCTGGACCTCCTTGGTGCGGTTGCCCGCGGCGTCGAAGCTGTACGAGCTCCAGTACGCGCTCGGACCGCCGACCTGAGGCTTCGAACCGGCACCCGACGCGCCCGGCTGGGCCGCGCAGTCGTCCGTCGCGGTCCACGCCTCGTTCATGCGGCGCAGGTAGTCGTACGCGAAGCACTGGACGTCGGTGGCCGCGGTGGCCTCCGGTCCCTCCTTCTCGGTGACCTTCATGATGTTGCCGACGGCGTCGTAGTCGTACGACGTGTCGCTGATCCGGCTCGGCGACTTCTCCCGGTCGTTGACCGTCCGGGTGAGCCGGCGCGTCTGCTCGTCGAAGAAGTTCGTCGAGTAGACCTGGGATCCGGCCGGGCCGGTCTCCGTGCGCAGGACGTCGCCCATGGGCGAGTAGTCGACCTTGCCCACGAACGTCTTCCCCTGGACGCCCATGACGGTCGGCAGTTCCAGGTGGTTGTACTTCATGGTGGTCATCTCGGCGGGCAGGCCGCCGACCGCGGGCTGGCTCATCCACGCCATCAGGCCGGTGTTCGAGCGGTATCCGCTGGTGAAGCTGTACGAACCGGCGAGGGCCCCCTCCGAGGCGGGGATGGTGATCTTGGTCCCCGTCGGACGGTACTCGCTGTCGTAGCCGGTCACCTCCTGGGTGTAGGCGTTGCCGTTGACGTAGCGGGTCGACGAGACCGGCAGGCCGACGGCACCCGGCAGGGTGTCGAAGGTGGTCGACGTCAGCTTCGGACCCGTCACCGAACCCTCGTGGGTCGCGACGACACGGCCCAGCTCGTCGTACTCCGGGGCCATGACCTTGCCCCTGGCGTCCGTGACGGTCGCCATCCGGTCACCCAGGCCGTACGTCATCGTCGACGTGCCCGCGTCGGGGTCCGTCTGCTTGGTCTGGCGACCGCGGATGTCGTACTCGAAGCCCCACTTGTCGCCGGCCGCGTTGACGGCCGACTCCAGCATGCCGCGCTGGTTGTAGGCGTACGTCGTCTTGTCGTACGCGCCCGTGGGCGAGTCCGAGCGGAAGTACCGGAGCTCCGTCTTGCGGCCCGCACCGTCCAGGAAGGCCCGCGTCGGGGTCTCGCCCTTCGGCGGGTCGACGGTGATGTTGTCGCCGCCGTACGAGGTGGTCGTACGGGAGGTCTCCAGGCCGAACTTGCGCGAGATCTGCGCGGTCGAGCGGCCGGAGCCGTCGTACTCGGTCACCGTCGACGACGTGACCTCGTTGTCCTTCGGGGCCCACTGGACGCCCGAGGGTTCACCGGCCGTGTAATAGGCGCCGTTGCTCTTCCAGACCTGGCCGAGGCTGTTGTAGAAGGTGTCGGAGATGAGCCGACCGCCCCCCAGCGCCTCCATCTGGGTCTGGCGGATGCGCAGGCTGCTGTCGTAGATGTCGTAGCTGGTGCGGTAGGTACCGTCGTCCAGCAGGCTCTTGGTGGAGATGACGACCGGACCGTCGGTGCGGACGTCGTACGAGAACTCGCCGTCCGGCGACTTCGAGAGCGGGTCGCGGTCCGGGGACCAGACCTTCAGCAGCCGGCCGAGGCCGTCGTACTGCATCACCTGGCGGCGGCCGTTGGTGTCCTGCTTGGCCAGGATCGAACCGCGGCCCTGGTCGTTCTCCGTCGTCTCGGTGTGACCGGCGGAATTGGTGGTGACGACCTTGGTGACGATCTGACCCGAGGCGGGGGTGTAGTCGACCTTGGAGACCTTGCCGAACACGTCCGTCGTGGTCTTCATGCGGCCGTACACGTCGAAGGTCGCGCTGCCGTCGCTGGTGTAGACCGGGTTGCCGCCGGAGTACCCGGAGAGCGACTCCGTCGACTTCAGGTTGCCCGCCGCGTCGTAGTACATCCGGGCGTCCGAGGTGACGTCCGCCGGACGGGCCACGTTGGTGGCGTCACACGCCCTCGCGACCGTCTCCACCCGCTTCTGCCGGGCGATGATCCAGCGCGTCTCGTCCGAGTCGTACTCGAAGCGCGTGCAGCTGTCGTCCGACGGGTCGGCGACATCGCCCTTGTTCGACGCCCATTCGGCGAAGCCGCGGGAGTCGTACTTGGTCTCCGAAGCCGTCCGGCGCCACCCGCGCCCGTCCGACAGCAGGATCCGGGAGTTGACGTTCGTCGTCTGCTGGACGAAGGCCTGCTGCGGCTCCAGGTCCTCGTCGGCCGTCGCGCCCTTGCGCAGGCGCGTGGCCGTCGGGCCGTAGATCCACGGGGTGTAGGTCGTGGCCGCCTCGAGGGCGCCGCCCTCGCCGTTGTACGCCAGGACCTCGCGGGTCTGGCCGGCGTAGAGGCGGTGGTCCGCGATCTCGTTGCCCTCGGAGTCCTTGACCTTGACCGACTTCTTGCCGCCCGCGGGGGCGAGACGGTCACCGTCGAGGCCTCGGAAGAAGAGGGTCTCGGTCATCGAGCGCTTGTCCGGGGCCGCACCGATGAAGGTCCGGACCCGCTCGTAGCCGCGCCACTGGGACCACGTGCGGGTCTTCGGCCGCATCGTCTCGGTCTCGTCGTCGAAGGCCCACGCCGGGCTGCCGAGGAACTGGTACTCGGTGCGCCGCGTCGGCGAGTTGCCGTTGCGGTCCTCCTCCTGGACCCAGTCCACGATGTGCTTGTGGAACCAGTCGGTGACGTAGAGCTTCTTCTCGCGCTTCGGATCGCTGGGGTCCGGGATCTCGGAGACCACCGGGTAGCAGCGCAGCGTGTTGGACTCCGGCGAGGCCGGCATCACGCGGGGGTTGGCCGCGCGGCACTCCGGCTCCGCGTAGTGCGCCAGGATCGTGGAGCCGGTCTCGCTGTCGATCGCCTCGATGCGGTAGCGCAGGTACGGCGGCTTGCCGTCGCCCAGGCCGTCCACGCGGTTCGGGAGCTGCTTGCCGCGGAACTTCACCGGCGGCATCGGGGTGTCGGCCCCGTTCTTGCCGGTGTGCTTGATCTCGCCGAGCCACAGCGGGTAGTCCGTGCCGTCGCCGGTCATCGGGAAGTCCTGGGTCAGCTGCCAGGAGTCCACCGGGTTGCGCTTGGTGCCGTTCCAGACCGAGGTGCTGACCTCGGTCAGACGCTTGCGGGTGAAGAAGGTCGGCGTGAACCGGCCCTTGCACTCCTCGCCGGCGGCGCAGAGCTGGTCACCGGGGGTGTCGGGCCACATCTTGGCGATGTCCCAGGCGACCTCCGGCTTCAGCTTCGCGGGGTCGCAGTTGAAGTCCGCCGTGACGAGGCAGCGCTCGGCGACGGTGAAGTTCACCTGGGCCGGGGCCTCGGCGAACAGGTTGTCGTTGCGCAGGCCGTACGAGATGTGGTCCAGCCAGCCGGACCGGTCGTACGCCCGGGCGGTCGAACCGCCCGCGATCTTGTAGTTCGACCCGTAGTGGTTGACCTCCTTCTGGTACCAGTAGGTCATCGCGTTGCCGCGCGGGTCCACGACGTAGTCGAGGTTCCAGCGGTACGCCTGGTCGCAGACCGCGTCGGCGAACACCGCGTTGTAGCAGGGCTCGCCCGGCTGGTTGCCGTAGACCGGGACGGTCCAGGCGGAGTTGGTGACGGGCTTGCCCGTCGCCCAGCCGGAGAGCTTGTTCAGGCCGAAGTAGAACTGGATGCCCTGGGGGTTGGTGAACCTCCAGTGGTCACCCTCCTTGTCACCGTTCTGGGCGCCCTGGAGCAGCTCGACCCGCGAGCCGTCGTCCTTGGCCGGACGCCACTTCTTGGTGGTGTCGTCCAGGACCAGCTGCGTGGAGCCGCCGTTGAGCGACAGCGTGACCATCGGCGCGCCGTGGCAGAGGTCGCCGGTGTCGTCCTTCGGGTTGTTGAACCCGGAGCCCTCCTTCTTGTCCTGGCTACAGGGGACGAAGCCCCGCTCGATGTAGTTCGAGGCCAGGTCCCAGCCGTCGCCGACCCAGGAGGTCTGCTGCGCCGAGGCCGAGGTGCGGCCGTCGATCTGCGCGCTGGAGTAGCCCAGCGACAGCGAGGGGCTGGGGCCGCCGAGCGAGGCGGGGATGTCCATCGGGTAGGACCAGGAGAAGTCACCCGCGGAGCCGCCGGCCTGCCAGGAACCCGACGCGCTCAGGGAGGTGGCCTTGAACGTGCCGTTCGCGCCGTCGGCGCCCGGGCTCGCGGCCAGCATCATGCCGGAGGTGCCCGAGCCGGCCGCGGTGACGGAAGAGGCCGCGGACAGCTTCATGTCGGCGTCGCCGGCCGGGGTGACCGGAGCCGAGGCCGCGGCGGGCGCCGTGAACTCGGCGATGAGCTTGCCGGTCACCGGGTCGTTCTTGGTGGTGACCGGGACGCTGCCCTTGCACTCCGGCTTGTCCGGCGTGGTCACCGCACACGCGGGAACGGCCGTGAAGCGGAGCCGGGAACCCCAGCTGCCGCCGTACGCGTTCTTGAAGGCGTCGTAGTCCAGCTCCACGGAGACCGGAGCGGGGGCCGTGCCGGGGTCGGTGCGCTTGACGGACAGCAGCAGGCTGTTCGCCAGACCGGCCTTCTTCGCGGCCGCCTGGTCGAGCAGGTCGACCTTCAGCTTCACCGACTCGGCGGCCGGAGCGGGCGTGCCGTCAGCCGCCGGTCCAGCGGCGAGGCCCTGCTTGCCGGCGCTCTTCGGGGCGGACTGCGGGCCCGCCACGAGCGAAGCGGGGAGCGCGGCGAACTGCACCGGGAGGGCGCCCGCCTTGACGGGGTTGCCCGGGGTGTTCGCCGGGCCGAGGGCGAAGGCCCCGGGCGCGCCCTGGGGGCCCGACTTCAGGCGGACGACCGGCGGTGCGGACGGGTCCGGAAGCGCGATCTCGGCCGAACCGGCCTTCGGCCAGGCGGTCTTGGGCGCGGAGTTCTTCCACGCCTTCTTCTGCGATTCGGCGGGGCCCGCCGCGGGCTTGCCGGTGACGGGTGCTCCGCCGACCTTGGTGAGCTTCTGCAAGCCCGGGCGTTCCAGGTCGGATTCGCCCGCCATGGCGGGGGTGGCGGTGAGCCCGGCGGTCAGCATGGTGAGCGCCAGGACGGGTATGGGCCACCGCCAGACACGCCTCAGAGGCGCACGCAAGGTGTGCGCCTGGGATCTTCTCAAAATTCGAACACTCCAAGCCGTCGCGCGCGGTGGACTGCCACCGCGCTGGTGAGCGATGGCTGAACTTAACAAGCGCGTAAGGACTAGCTGTGAGTGACCCCGGGTCAAAGAGCGGGCAAAGTCTGACAAAAATATGCCGGGCGGAAACTCGCAAAAAGGTTGTACGGCCGAGTCGATGAACTTTCGCGCCGCGCGTTGTGGGAAATGATCAAGGTCGGGCCCCTCGGGGACTCCCGTGTGGATCCACTTCCCCGGGCTGCTACAAATCATTCGAACAACCGGAGACCGATCGCCGGGAAGGCCGAACTCGAGCCGCCCGTACGAGGCCGTCCCCTCCACTGGCCGGCCGCCCCCGACGCGGCCGCCGAACCAACTCTTGAGGACCTGTCAGTGAGACCACTCCCGACGCGCGCCCGCGTCGACGATCCGCCCTCTCGCAGGACGTCGACGCTCGCCACGGCGACCGTGCTGACCGCCGCGCTGACCGCCACGCTGCTCGGCGCCGCGCCCGCGGGCGCGGCGGCCCCGGCTGGCGCCGCCGCTGCCGCTGCCGCCGGCAAGGCCAACGAGCCGCTGACCGACGCGGCCGCGCAGGCGACGGCGAAGAGCGAGGCGAAGAAGTCGGGCAAGCCCGTCGAGATCGCGTCCAAGCGCACGATGACGGACGACGTCTGGGCCAACCCGGACGGGACGCTCACCGCGAACCACGCGCTGGTGCCCGTACGCGTCTACCGCAACGGGAAGCTCGTCGACGCGGACACCACCCTGGCGAAGCAGGCGGACGGGAGGATAGCCCCCGCGGCGACCGCCGTCGGCCTCAGCTTCTCCGGCGGCGGCACGGCCCCGCTGGTCACCATGCGCAAGGACGGCCGGGACGTCTCCCTCACCTGGCCCAAGGCGCTGCCCGCGCCGAAGCTCCAGGGCAACAGCGCGACGTACGCGGAGATCCTGGAAGGCGTGGACCTGCGGGTCGTCGCCGACGTGAACGGCTTCTCCCACCAGATCGTCGTCAAGACGCGCAAGGCGGCCGACAACCCGGCCCTCGCCACCCTCGACTTCGGCCTGGAAGGCAAGGGCGTCACCCTCCAGAAGGAGGCGAACGGCGAGCTGCGCGCCCTGGACCCCGCCGGCAAGACCCTCTTCAGCGCGGCCAAGCCGCAGATGTGGGACTCCGGCGCCGAGAAGCCGGTGGCCCCGCAGGCCGACGCCGCGGCCACGGCCGCGACGCCGGCCCCGGAGCCGAAGGCCGCGACGCCCAAGGCCGCGAGCCCCAAGTCCATGGCCCCGCAGGCCCTGTCGGGCGCCGACGCGCAGGCGGCCCCCGCCGCGCCGGCCCCGGCCCCGCCCGCCCCCGCCGCGCAGGCCCCCGCCGACGCGGTGGCGGCCGTGGACGGCATCTCCAACGGCACCAAGGAGGCCGACCTCGGCGTCGACCTCAAGGGTTCCAAGCTGACCCTCACCCCCGACCGCAAGCTGCTCGCGGCGGCGGAGACCACGTACCCGGTCGTCATCGACCCGGTGTGGCGGGACGACTGGAAGTCCAGCTGGGCGATCGCGTACAAGCACACCGCCTTCGCCAACTCCGCCAACACCAACTACTGGAACGGCGGCACGCTCAGCAAGGACGCCCGCGTCGGCTGCGCCAAGGACGGCGCCAACGGCGGCACCGTCTGTGCCAAGACCTTCTTCCAGGTCGGCACGGGCGCCCTGTGGGACAAGCAGATCCTCGAATCCACCTTCCGCATCCAGCAGAAGTACGCGGGTTCCTGGAGCTGCAAGTCCGGTGAGCTCCAGATCTGGGACACCGACGCCATCGGCGGCGGCACCACCTGGAACAACCAGCCCGCCTGGAAGCGCATGGTCGACTCCTCCGGCCAGTCCTTCGGCGGCCGCAACTGCCCCGGCGACGGCGACACCATCGAGCTGAACGTGACCTCCGCGGTCGCCGACGCGGCCCGCTGGCACTGGCCCGCGTGGACCATGGGCCTGAAGTCCGCCAACGACACCGTCGACGTGTCCTGGCGCAAGTTCAACCCGGACAGCGCCCGCATCTCGACGAGGTACAACACGCTGCCCGTCACCCCGTACGACCGCACGTCCGACCCGTCGGTCCCGTGCGACGGCACCGTCCCGATCGGCACGACCGACCAGGTCGTGCTGCGCGCCCGCATCGCCGACAACGAGGACAACTCGCTGTCCGCCGAGTTCCACTACTGGAACGCCGCCGACTACGGCACGCTGAAGACGGCACGGGTCGCGGTCACCAGCGGAAACATCGCCCAGCTCGTCATCCCGGCCGCGCCGCTCGGCAGCGCCACCTACCGGTGGGACGTGCGGGGCAACGACGGCTCCGCGGACGGCCCCTGGGCCGGACAGTGCCTGTTCACCATCGACCGGACGCGGCCCGGCCAGCTGCCGGGCGTGTCCTCGGCGGAGTTCCCCGAGAACCAGCCGGACAACACCGGCTACGCCCGCACGGAGGGCACCTTCAAGCTGAACTCGGGCGGCGAGCCGGACATCACCAAGTACCAGTGGTGGACCGAGTCCGACCCGAAGGTCCGGGAGGTCGCCCCGGCGACCGCGGGCGGCTCGGTGGACGTCAAGTACACCCCGACCACGGCCGGCCCGCAGATGCTGTACGTCCGCAGCGTGGACGCCTCCGGCAACCGGTCCGACCTGAAGTCGTACTTCTTCTACGCCAAGCGCCAGCCGGTCCGCGACAAGCCCGGTGACCTCAACGGCGACGGCTCCGTCGACATCTGGAGCGTCGACCCGGGCTCGGGCCAGCTGTGGATGCACCCCGGCAAGGGTGACGGCCAGTTCGACCTGTCGAGGAAGCTGGAGCGGGGCTCCTTCTCCAACGCCAAGTCGCTGAGCCACCGCGGCAGCTGGAACGACACGGACTACTACGAGGACCTCGTCGCCCTGCGGCCGGTCAACAACGACGCCAGCCACAACACCGTGTGGGTCTACCCCGGCAAGGGCGACGGCGACCTCCAGCCCCTCGACGCCAACGCCTTCGAGATGGGCACTTACACCGAGGAGAACCGGCACTGGGACCAGGCCGACCAGGTGGTGGTGACCGGCAGCGTCAACGACGACAACGGCGACGGCAAGGTCGACGACACCGACAAGCCCGACCTGCTCGTCAAGACCGGCGCGGAGCTGTGGCTGTACTTCGGCCAGCCGGACGGCATGGTCGACCTGCCCGGGCTGGAGCCGAAGAGGCTCGGCAACCTCGACTGGCAGAACATGACCGTCATCGCCCCCGGTGACCTCAACGGCGACGCGCTGCCGGAGATCTGGGTCCGCGACAAGGTCACTGGCAAGATCCACCAGTACACCAGCCGCAAGACGACGGACACCACGTCCCCCGCGCTGATCGACCTGACCGTCTACGGGGACCCGGCCGTCCGGACGGCCTCCATCGGCACCGGGTTCACCGGCGCCGCCTACCCGCACCTCTCCAGCAACGGAGACTTCGAGAAGGACGGCTTCGCCGACCTCTGGTCGCGCGACGGCAACGGCGACAACTGGGAGTTCCCGGGCCGCGTCCTGACCAACGGCTCGGCCTTCGGCGCCGCCAGGAAGCTGGTCCTCGGCGGCACGCCGTGGTCCGAGTGCAAGGCGTTCACCGCGCCGGGCACCACCTCCGCCCGCACGCTGTGCGGTCCGGTCCTGGCCAAGTACCTCGCCAAGGGCGGCGCCGCCGTCCTCGGCTACCCGACCACCGACGTCACCGAGTCGGCCGACGGGGTGGGGCGCTTCGTGCACCTGCGCCGGGAGGGTTCGGGCGTCGACACCGGTTCCATCTACTGGCACCCGGGCAGCGGCGCCTGGACCGTGGTCAACGGCATCCGCGAGAAGTGGATGAGCATGGGCGCCGAGCGGGGCGCCATGGGCTACCCGACCTCCGACGAGTCCCTGACCTTCGACAACGTCGGCTGGTTCGGCACCTTCAGCGGCACCGACGGCGGCGCGATCTACTGGACGCCCGACTTCGGCTCCTGGTCCGTCTTCGGCACCATCTACAAGAAGTACCTGGCGCTCGGCGGCCCCAGCGGCCCGCTCGGCTACCCGACCACCGACGAGGTCAGGCACACCGACAACATCGGCCGCTACAACCACTTCCGCCACCGCGGCCAGAGCGCCGACACCGCCTCCATCTACTGGACGACGACCACCGGCAACGCCTGGTCGGTCCGTGGCACGATCCGCCAGAAGTGGGTCGGCCTCGGCGCCGAGAAGAGCTTCCTGGGATACCCGCAGTCGGACGAGTACGACGTCTACGGCGGCCCCCGCGAGGACTTCTCGGGCGGCTACATCCGCCACAACCACACCACGGGCGTCAGCACCGAGCACAAGCCGAACGACCGCACCGCGAACCTGCGCACGGACCTGGGCGGCGACTTCAACGGTGACGGCCGGGCGGACATGGCCACGGTCTACGACTACGGCTACGGCACCACGGCGCTCTACGTCGCGCCCGCCAAGACCAACGGCGGGCTGAGCGCGCCCGTCCTCGCGTTCAACAGCGGCTGGAACAACTTCGCCAACGACCACGCGCAGTGGGTCGCCGGTGACTTCAACGGCGACGGCCGCGACGACCTGGCCGCGCTCTACGGCTACGACGACGGCTCCAACGGCATGTTCACGTTCCTCGGCAACGCCGACGCGACCTTCACCCCCCTGCCGCGCAGCGCGTACGTCGGTCCGGGCAACTGGGACGCGAAGAAGGCCAAGCTCTTCGCCGGCGACTTCAACGGTGACGGCCGCGACGACCTGGGCATGCTGTACGACCACGGCGGCTGCAACACGGCCAGCTACACCTTCCTCGCGAAGGCGGACGGCACGTTCAACCCGCACTTCGGAAGCTGGGGCTCCGGCGCCGGCAACTGGTGCTGGAACGAGTCCAAGCACGTCACCGGCGACTTCAACGGTGACGGCCGCGACGACATGCTCGCCATGTACGGCCACGGCGACGGTTCCGTCGAGATGTACACGCTGCTGGGCAAGCCCGACGGCGGGTTCGCGACCCCCATGAGGTCGTGGAACAGGACCGCGGCGCAGTGGAGCTACAGCCTCAGCAAGCTCAGCTCGGGCGACTACAACGGTGACGGCCGGGCCGACGTGGCCGTCATGTTCGACTACACCAACGGGCACGCGGCCCTGTTCACGATGACCGGCCGGCCCGACGGCGGGGTCAACGACGACGTCAAGAGCTGGGAGGTCCCGGAAGGGGGCTGGTACGCCAGCTCCGTCGGACTCCTGACCTCCGGTGACCGGAACAAGGACGGCCGCGACGACCTCGCGATCATGTACAACTACGCCACGGGCACCAGCACGGCGATGCTGTTCAAGGCCCGCGCGGACGGAGGGTTCGAGGACTATCTGAAGAGCTGGTCGGCGCCGCCCGGCACCTGGTAACAGCTCACCCCGTATGCGCCGCAGGCCCCCAGGACCCGAACGGGTCCTGGGGGCCTGCGGCGTTCCTGCGGACTCGCGGGATCAGTCCTTGATCTCGCAGATCGTGGCGCCCGAGGTCAGCGACGCGCCGACCTCCGCGGAGAGGCCCACGATCGTGCCCGAACGGTGCGCGTTCAGGGGCTGCTCCATCTTCATCGCCTCGAGGACGACGATCAGGTCGCCCTCGTTGACCTGCTGGCCCTCCTCGACCGCGACCTTCACGATCGTGCCCTGCATGGGCGAGGCCAGCGTGTCGCCGGAGGCGGCCGGACCCGACTTCTTCGCCGCGCGGCGCTTCGGCTTCGCACCGCCCGCGGCCGCCGTGCGGGCCAGGGTCATGCCCAGGGACGACGGCAGGGAGACCTCGAGGCGCTTGCCGCCGACCTCGACGACCACCGTCTCGCGGCCCGGCTCGTCCTCGGCGTCCTCCGCGGCGGGAACCACGAACGCCGGGATCTCGTTGACGAACTCGGTCTCGATCCAGCGGGTGTGGATCGTGAACGGGTCGGCCGTGAAGGCCGGGTCCGCGACGACCGCGCGGTGGAACGGGATGGCCGTGGCCATGCCCTCCACCTCGAACTCGGCCAGCGCGCGCGCCGCCCGCTGCAGGGCCTGCTCACGCGTGGCACCCGTGACGATGAGCTTGGCGAGCAGGGAGTCCCATGCGGGGCCGATGACCGAGCCGCTCTCGACGCCCGCGTCGAGGCGGACGCCCGGACCGGTCGGCGCGTTGAACTTGGTGACGGTGCCCGGAGCCGGCAGGAAGCCGCGGCCCGGGTCCTCGCCGTTGATGCGGAACTCGAACGAGTGACCGCGCAGGACGGGGTCCCCGTAGCCGAGCTCCTCGCCGTCCGCGATGCGGAACATCTCGCGGACCAGGTCGATGCCGGCGACCTCCTCGGTCACCGGGTGCTCGACCTGGAGGCGGGTGTTGACCTCCAGGAAGGAGATCAGGCCGTCGGCGGAGACGAGGAACTCGACGGTTCCCGCGCCGACGTAGCCGGCCTCCTTCAGGATGGCCTTCGAGGCGGCGTACAGCTCCGCGTTCTGAGCCTCGCTCAGGAACGGCGCGGGGGCCTCCTCCACCAGCTTCTGGTGGCGGCGCTGCAGCGAGCAGTCGCGGGTGGAGACGACGACCACGTTGCCGTGGGTGTCGGCCAGGCACTGGGTCTCCACGTGCCGCGGCTTGTCGAGGTACTGCTCGACGAAGCACTCGCCGCGGCCGAAGGCGGCGACGGCCTCGCGCACGGCGGAGTCGTAGAGCTCCGGGATCTCTTCGAGGCTCCGGGCGACCTTCAGACCGCGACCGCCACCGCCGAAGGCGGCCTTGATCGCGATCGGCAGCCCGTGCTCCTTGGCGAACGCCACGACTTCTTCCGATCCGGAGACCGGGTCGGGCGTGCCGGCCACGAGCGGCGCGCCGGCGCGCAGCGCGATGTGGCGGGCGGCGACCTTGTCGCCGAGGTCGCGGATGGCCTGCGGCGGCGGGCCGATCCAGGTCAGGCCCGCGTCGATGACGGCCTGCGCGAAGTCGGCGTTCTCGGACAGGAAGCCGTATCCGGGATGGATGGCGTCCGCTCCGGAATCGGCGGCGGCCTGCAGGATCTTGGAGATGTCCAAGTAGCTCGCGGCCGGGGTGTCACCGCCCAACGCGAAAGCTTCGTCGGCCGCTCGGACGTGCAGAGCGTCCCGGTCCGGGTCGGCGTAGACGGCTACGCTCGCGATCCCGGCATCCCGGCAGGCCCGAGCAACGCGGACTGCGATTTCGCCACGGTTGGCGATGAGCACCTTGCGCACGATGGCTCCCTCCTTGAAACAAGCTGAGTTTAGGGACAGCCCACACGGCCTTTCGACCCTTCCCCGATGGTGACCTTGCCCACACGCAGTGTGACTCGAGTCGACCCGGAGTCGAAAAACCCTTGTGGCGCCCCACGTAAGGGGGATCCCCGACTGCACAGTAACGCTGTCCCACATCCCGGGTCTCTGTCCGGCGAGTCAGCGGGCCCGGGTGATTCTTTGTCGAGTCCCTACGAACGGTCCATCCGTTCTTTGCGTATCCGCCGTGTGGGCGTCGCCCGAGGCGTCCCACCGTAACGAAGCGGTCCCGGCCCCTTGTCGGCAGGTTTACCCGTTAGTAGCCTCCAGGCGTCGAACAGGCTTGTGCTTGTGGGGGTGGGGGCGTCGTGGCTCGTGTGGGTGGCGTGGTGCTGCGGAGATCCGTGGCCGGAGCGACCGCGGTCGTACTCGTCGTGGAGGCGGCGGTGCTCGGCTTCGTCCACATCGTGCTGGGCCGCACCACCGCGAACCAGTCGATGTCCATCGCGGGCATGGATCCGGACGTCATGTCCACGGCGACGTACGCGATGGGCGCCTGCATGGCCGCCTTCCTGCTGCTCTGCGCCGTCCTCCTCGCCGTCGCCGCGGTCCGCGACAGGGCCCCCGGCGCCTTCGCCCGCGTGGTCCTCGTCAGCGCCGCCGTCACCCACGGGCTGCTCGGAGCCCTCGTCGTCGGCCTGGTCGGCTGGGGCGCCTTCGTGGTGATGATGCTGATCCTGTGCCTGCTCGTCCTGAGCCTGATGCTCTACGCGGCCAAGGGCGCGGACGGGGCGGCCGGGGCGGCCGGGGACGACGGCGCGGGCCGGCCGGCCGACGACGACGTGCGCGACACGCCGCCGGGGCCGCCCCTGCTCGAGGGGTTCGGGGACTTCAAGCCCACAAGTCCGTGATCGAGAAGCCCAGTTCGGCCAGCAGCGAACGCAGCAGCGGCAGGGAGATCCCGATCACATTGCCGTGATCCCCGTCGATGCCGTCGATGAACGGCGCCGACAGGCCGTCCAGGGTGAACGCCCCCGCCACGTGCAGGGGCTCCCCGCTCGCCACGTACGCCGCCACCTCCGCGTCCGAGGGCTCGCCGAAGCGGACCGTCGTGGACGCCGTGGCCGACACCTGGCGGCCGGTCGCCGTGTCGATCACGCAGTGCCCGGTGCGCAGCACCCCGGCGCGCCCGCGCATCGACTTCCAGCGGGCCGTGGCCTCTTCGGCGTCGGCCGGCTTGCCCAGCGCCTCGCCGTCCAGTTCCAGCACGGAGTCGCAGCCGATCACCAGGGCCCCCGCGGCCTCGTCCAGGGCCGCCACGACGGCCGCCTTCGCCTCGGCCAGCGCGAGGGCCAGCTCGGCGGGGGAGTCGGCGGTGAGGGCGTCCTCGTCGAAGCCGCTGACGATCACGTGCGGGGCGAGCCCGGCCTGCCGCAGCAGGTTCAGCCGGGCGGGCGAGGCGGAGGCGAGGACGAGGGCGTGGCGGGTGTCGGCAGTCATGCCAGACATCGTAGGGCGCTCGCGCCGGCCGCCGGCGGGTCCGCGGAGGGCGGCCCCACGGGGGCGCCGGGGAGCCGCTCAGAAGCCGCCGATGCCCAGCACGTACACGACGACGACCATCGCGATGACGACGATCACCGTCATCCGCCGGACCATCGCCTGCGCGTCGCGCATGTCCTCGGGCGGTTCGTTCTTCGGGTCTGACCAGAGCATGTCCCGATCCTGACCCCGGGAACGGCCCGGGGGGGGGGGGGGGGGCGGCGTCGGGGGCGCGCGCCGCCCCCGCCCCGCGAACACCGCCGGGCCCGTCGTGGAGCGGCGCCCCCCCCCCCCGCCCCCGCGCCCGC